>NZ_JBNDJH010000026.1:0-114914 GCF_050434865.1 Pseudomonas silensiensis | reverse complement strand
GTTTCCCCATGTGAGAGTAGGTCATCGTCAAGATTAAATTCCGAAACCCCTATCTGCGTATGCAGGTAGGGGTTTTGTTTTGTCCGCAGGAAAGTTCGTACAGCATTACCGGACGGCTCCCGGCTGTCACAGTCTCCCGACAATGCTAAGGTTCGGCCCTAGCTTTTGTATTTTCCCAAGGAAGCCTTTATGCCGGACGCGACGTCCCTCAGTGCTGGTTTTATGGTGGTTCACGGCAACCGCCTGGACGAGTTGCGCAGCCTGGTGGTCAGCTGGATGCGGCGTTACCCCTTGGCACCCTTGGAAAATGAAATTGCCCTGGTACAGAGTAACGGCATCGCCCAATGGCTGAAGCTGGCACTGGCTGAAGACCCTGAAGACGATGACATGGGCGGCTGCGGAATCGCAGCAGCCATCGACGTGCAGTTACCGGGTAGCTTTATGTGGCAGCTCTATCGCATGGTGCTTGGTCGTGACGAAATTCCGGTCAAATCCCTGCTTGATAAAGCTCCCTTGACCTGGCGTCTGATGCGTCTGCTTCCGCAGTTGATCAATCAACCGCACTTCGAACCGCTGCAGCGCTTCCTTACGAATGACACAGATTTACGTAAACGCTATCAATTGGCGGAGCGATTGGCAGACCTGTTCGACCAATATCAGGTGTACAGGGCCGATTGGCTTGAAGACTGGGCCGAAGGTCGCCATCAATTACGAAATGGCAGAGGCGAAACCAAGCCTCTGACCCCGGCTAACTGCTGGCAGGCAGAGTTGTGGCGTGCGCTGTTGCTGGATGTGGGTGAACAAGGCATGGCGCAAAGCCGAGCCGGCGTCCATCAACGGTTTATCGAGCGCATCAACAGCCTCGACGTCGCCCCCAGCGGATTACCTTCCCGGGTGATCGTTTTCGGGATTTCTTCACTGCCCGCTCAAGCCCTGGAAGCACTGGCGGGACTGGCCCGGTTCAGCCAGGTTCTGCTCTGCGTGCATAACCCGTGTCGTCACCATTGGGCGGACATCGTCGCCGATAAAGACCTGTTGCGGCACCAGTACAAGCGTCAGGCTCGCAAGAGCGGAATGCCGGTTGTGCTCGACCCGCAAACCCTTCACCAGCATGCCCATCCACTACTGGCGGCATGGGGCAAGCAGGGGCGGGACTATATCAATCTGCTCGACAGCTACGACGATCCCAACAGCTATCGCTCGGCATTCCGCGATGGTCGTATCGATCTGTTCAGCGATAGCCAGCCGCAGAACATGCTCAATCAATTGCAGGACGACATTCTTGAATTGCGTCCCTTGAACGAGACTCGCGAGCGCTGGCCGGCTGTCGATCCGGCAAACGACGAATCGATCCGTTTTCACATTGCCCATAGCGCTCAGCGCGAAGTGGAGATCCTCCACGATCAATTGCTCGCACGCTTCAGTGCTGATCCGGACTTAAGGCCGCGCGATGTGATCGTGATGGTCCCGGACATCGACAGCTACGCACCGCATATTCGTGCGGTTTTTGCTCAGCTTGAACGCCACGACCCGCGTTTCATTCCCTTCACGCTCGCCGATCAAGGCCAGCGTGGCCGTGATCCGCTACTGATTGCTATCGAGCATCTGCTCAAACTGCCCGATAGCCGTTTCCCCGTGAGCGAGATCCTTGATTTGCTGGATGTTCCTGCACTGCGCGCTCGCTTCGGTGTAGAGGAACGTGATCTGCCGACCCTGCACCGTTGGATCGAAGGCGCAGGCATCCGCTGGGGCATGAATGCCGAGCAGCGCGCGGGTCTTGGTCTGCCGCAGGAGCTGGAACAAAACAGTTGGCGTTTCGGCCTGCGACGGATGTTGCTCGGTTATGCCGTGGGCAGTGCCAGTGCCTGCGAGGGTATCGAACCCTACGACGAGATCGGAGGTCTGGATGCCGCGCTCATTGGGCCTTTGGTCGCGTTGCTGGACGCATTAGAGATTGCCCACCAGGAGCTCACTCAGCCCGCAGCTCCAAAACAATGGGGCTTTCGATTGCACGCACTGGTTCAGTTATTTTTCCTGGCCAGTAACGAGCATGACGACTACGTGTTGGTCCAACTCGAAGAGCTGCGTGAAACCTGGCTTGAGACCTGCGAGTCAGTTGGCTTGCATGATGAACTGCCGTTGACCGTGGTCCGAGAAGCCTGGCTTGCCGGCCTCGACCAAGGCCGCCTGTCCCAGCGTTTTCTGGCCGGTGCGGTTAACTTCTGCACCTTGATGCCCATGCGCGCGATCCCGTTCAAACTGGTTTGCCTGCTGGGCATGAATGACGGGGACTATCCGCGTGCCCAACCGCCACTGGACTTCGACCTCATGGGCAGTGACTACCGCCCTGGCGATCGCTCCCGACGTGAAGATGACCGCTATCTGCTATTGGAAGCGCTGTTGTCGGCACGTGATCAACTCTATATCAGCTGGGTCGGTCGCAGCATTCGCGATAACAGTGAACGCCCAGCGTCGGTACTGATTGGCCAGTTGCGAGATCATCTGGCCAGCGGTTGGCGACTGCATGATGTCGACGAAAATCTGCTTGAGGCCATCACTCAGGAACACCCACTGCAACCGTTCAGCGCCCGCTACTTCCATGAAGGCGATGATTTGTTCAGCTACGCGAATGAATGGCAGGTACTGCATCAAACCAGTGAGCCGTCGACTGATATCGAGGTCCTTGATCCCTACATTCAGGAAGAGCCGCTGAGTCTCGGTCAACTGCAGGACTTCCTGCGTAATCCTGTGCGACATTTCTTCAGTCAACGACTGAAGGTGTACTTCGAAGCGGCTGAAGTGCCCTTGGCGGATGAAGAGCCATTTGTACTCGATGCGTTGCAACGCTACAGCCTCAGCGACAGCTTGCTCGAAGCGGCGCTGGGACATCTGGATAGCACCGACCAGGTACTGGAAGCACAGGCTAAACGTCTGCAAAACAGTGGGCTTCTGCCCATGGCCGGATTCGGCGAATGCCTTCAGCGAGAGTTAATCGAACCGTTGCCGGATCTGTTGCAGCGTTACCAACAGCTTTTGTCGTTATGGCCAACACCGCTCACCAACGCTCTGCCAGTCAATCTGGAGTTGCAGGGTTTGCGTCTGGAAGGTTGGCTCAGCGGCCTGCATCAACGAGCGGACGGTGGTTTGCTATCAGTCACGACAATCCCCAACAGCATCGGCTCGATCAAGTCGCGCAAATGGCATCGGTTGACACGGCCATGGGTCAATCATCTGGTTGCCTGCGCCAGTGGTATGGCGATGACCACCGCGTTGGTGGCCAGCGACGACAGTCTTCAGCTCGGTCCGATGGAGGAGGATGCAGCCTTGCGGATTCTGGGCGACCTGTTAATGGCTTGGCAAACCGGCATGCGTCAACCACTGCCGATTGCGGTGAAGACCGGCTTCGCATGGCTTGGTCAAACGGATCCGGTCAAAGCCCAAGCCGCAGCCCGCAAGGCGTACGAAGGCGATGGCCTGACTACCGATGGTGAGCGTCGGGAAAGCCCGGCACTCGCACGGCAGTTCGCCGACTACGACACGCTTACCGCAGACGAAACGTTCCCGGATTGGTGCAACGCGTTGTACCGGCCGTTGCTTGAAGCGCCTTGGCGTTCATTGAACAGCGAGGAGGCGCGCTGATGACCACAAAACCTCTGGCCTTGGCATTTCCCCTGCGTGGCAGCCAACTGATCGAAGCGAGCGCCGGGACCGGCAAGACCTTCACCATTTCCGCGCTTTATCTGCGCCTGGTCCTTGGCCACGGCGCAGAGTCGAGCGGCTTCGGACGTGAACTGTTGCCGCCGCAAATCCTCGTTGTGACGTTCACCGATGCTGCAACCAAAGAATTGCGCGAACGTATCCGCACGCGTCTTGCTGAAGCAGCGCGATTTTTTCGCGATGAAACACCGGCGCCCGATAGCCTTATCGCGGAGCTTCGTAAGGAATACCTTCCCGAGCAGTGGTCCGGGTGCGCAAACCGCCTGGACATCGCCGCGCAGTGGATGGACGAGGCAGCCGTTTCAACCATCCACAGTTGGTGCCAGCGCATGTTGCGCGAACACGCGTTCGACAGTGGCAGCCTGTTTACACAATCCTTGGAAACCGATCACAGCGATTTGCTGGGCGAAGTCCTGCGCGATTACTGGCGCCTGTTTTGTTACCCGATGCAAGGCGATGCGCTGAACTGGGTGCGCGGAAATTGGGGCGGTCCAGCGGCTTTACTGTCGCGAGTACGTGGTTTGTTCGCCAGTGAGCGAGACAGCGTTGAAGGTAAAGAGCCTGCCGAGCTGATCACTGAGTGTCTGCAAGAGCGACGGGCCGCCTTGCTCGAACTCAAGATGCCCTGGCGCCAGTGGGCGGACGAATTGCTTGCCATCTGTCACCAGGGTGTTGCGAGCAAGAGCGTCGACGGTCGCAAGATGCAGGCGCGCTATTTCGAACCCTGGTTCGAAAAGATCAGAGCCTGGGCTGAAGACGAATCCCTTGAGCAACTGGATATCGGCACCGGATTCACGCGCCTGACTCCCGAAGGTATGGCTGAAGCCTGGAAGGGCGAAGTACCCCGTCATCCCGGGCTGGACGCCATGCCCGGCCTCAAGGCCAGTCTCGATGGATTGCCGACTCCTGATGCCGCCGTGCTGCAACACGCCGCCCAGTGGGTCGGTACACGGTTCGAGGAAGAAAAGCGTCGCCGTGCGGAGATGGGCTTCGATGACATGCTGCTGCGCCTCGATGCAGCGTTGCAGTCCGATGGCGGTGAGCGGCTGGCGACCCTGATTCGCGAGCAGTTTCCGGTGGCGTTGATCGACGAGTTCCAGGACACCGACCCGGTGCAGTACCGGATCTTCGAGAGCATCTATCGCATCGAAGACAACAATCCCGAATGCGGTCTGTTCCTGATTGGCGACCCCAAGCAAGCGATCTACGCGTTTCGCGGTGCCGACATCTACACCTACTTGCGCGCCCGTCAGGCCACCGCTGGCCGATTGCATACCCTGGGTACGAATTTCCGCTCCAGCCATGGCATGGTCAGTGCGGTCAACCATGTGTTCGAGCGTGCAGAGTCTCGCGAGTCGGGGCGAGGCGCGTTCCTGTTTCGTGAAAAGAACGGTGAGAACCCGGTACCGTTCCTGCCCGTCGAATCCCAAGGACGCAAAGAAGTTCTGCACATTGACGGCCAGGTCGTGCCCGCCCTGAACATCTGGCACTTGTCCGCCGATCAGCCGCTGTCCGGCGCGGTGTACCGACAACAACTCGCCGCCGCCTGCGCCAGTGAAATCACCGATTTGCTCAACGGCGGGCAACAAGGTCGTGCGGGTTTCATACAGGACGGCAAGGACTTCAGAGGGCTGCTGCCAGCGGATATCGCGATCCTGGTCCGCGACGGTAAAGAAGCCCAGGCTGTGCGTGGCGAACTCTCCGCCCGGGGCGTGCGCAGCGTCTATCTGTCGGACAAGGACTCGGTATTCGCCGCCCAGGAGGCCCACGATCTGCTGACCTGGCTCAAGGCCTGTGCCGAGCCGGATGTCGAGCGCCCGCTGCGGGCCGCATTGGCCTGCATCACGCTGAACCTGTCGCTGGCTGAACTGGAGCGGCTGAATCAGGATGAACTGGCGTGGGAAGCGCGGGTCATGCAGTTCCGCCATTACCGCGAGCTCTGGCGCAAGCAGGGCGTGTTGCCAATGCTGCGGCGATTGCTGCATGACTTCCAGCTGCCACAGACATTGATCACGCGCAGCGACGGCGAGCGGGTGTTGACCAATTTGCTGCACCTGTCCGAGTTGCTGCAACAGGCCGCCGCCGAACTCGATGGTGAGCAAGCGCTGATCCGTCATTTGTCCGAGCATCTGGCGTTGTCCGGTCAGGCCGGCGAAGAGCAGATCCTGCGGCTGGAGAGTGACGAACAACTGGTCAAAGTCGTGACCATTCACAAGTCCAAGGGGCTTGAGTATCCCTTGGTGTTCCTGCCATTCATTTGCTCGGCGAAACCGGTGGATGGCAGCCGTCTGCCGTTGCATTACCACGACGCCACGGGCAAGGCCCAAGTGACCTTGAAGCCGACGGCCGAGTTGATAGTTCAGGCGGATGATGAGCGTCTTGCCGAGGATCTGCGCTTGCTTTACGTGGCCCTGACCCGGGCGCAACACGCCTGCTGGCTCGGAGTGACTGATCTCAAACGCGGTAATAACAACAGCTCGGTGCTGCACCTGTCAGCATTGGGTTATCTGCTGGGCGGCGGAGCACCATTGGCCGAGTCGGCAGGTTTGAAGCGGTGGCTGGAAGACCTGCAGCAGGATTGTGCAGCGCTGAACTACGGTGAAATGCCTGAAGCGACCGTCGAGCACTACCATCCGCCGCACGACGATGCGACGTTGCTTGCTCCGCTGATACCCAAGCGCAAGGCCAGCGAAAACTGGTGGATTGCTTCCTACAGTGCCCTGCGCATTGGCGACAGCATGAGCGTGGGCACTGATGAAGCGCCGGAGAGCCCGCAGGCGCAAAAGCTATTCGACGACGAACGCCTCGATCCGCAAGCACCACGAGAAGTGGTGGCCGGTGGTGCTGATATCCATCGATTCCCTCGTGGGCCGAACCCCGGCACCTTTCTTCATGGTTTGCTCGAATGGGCCGGTGACGAAGGTTTTGCCGCCACGCCGCAAGCGGTGGAAGACGCCATTGCCCGTCGTTGCAATCGACGTGGCTGGGAGGGCTGGATAACTGCCCTGAGCGACTGGCTGCAGCACCTGCTTACGTCCCCGCTGCATATCGGTGGCGGGCAGCCCCCCGTGGTATTCGAGCAGCTCACCCAATACAGGGTCGAGATGGAGTTCTGGTTCGCCAGTCATAAGGTCGATGTGCTCAAGCTCGATGAACTGGTGCGTCAATACACCCACAACGGCGTGGCCCGGGTGGCTGCCGAGCCGGTGTTGCTCAATGGCATGTTCAAAGGCTTCATCGACCTGACGTTCGAGCACGACGGCCGCTATTACGTCGCCGACTACAAATCCAACTGGCTGGGCGTCGATGACGCGGCCTACACCGAGCAGGCCATGGAGCAGTCGATTCTTGACAACCGTTACGACCTGCAATACGTGCTGTACCTGTTGGCGCTGCATCGCCAGCTCAAGGCGCGACTTGCCGATTACGATTACGACCGGCATGTCGGTGGTGCGCTGTACCTGTTCCTGCGTGGTACGCGCGCGGCCAGCCAGGGCGTGTATTTCGCCCGGCCTCCAAGGGAGTTGATCGAGCGTCTGGACCGGCTGTTCCAGGGTAAGCCAGAACCCAAGGCCGAACCCGCCTGGGAACAGGGAGTTTTGCTATGAGTCGCACTTTCGCTGATTTGCTGCCCACTTCGTTGACCGCCGAAAGCCTGGCGGATCTGGCGCCGTTGAGTCGCGCCGATGATCTGCTGCTATTGCTGACACGCTGGGTCGAGCGCGGCTGGTTGCGAGCGCTGGACAAAGCCTTCGTCGCTTTTCTTCACGAACTGGCTCCCGGCGACGATCCGCTGGTGCTGCTGGCCGCCGCGTTGGCCAGTCATCAGCTGGGCCACGGTCATGTGTGCCTGGACTTGTTCGAGACGCTCAAGGAACCGGACTTCGCCCTGTCGCTGCCACCGGAAGGTGATGTGCAAAGTGGCGCGATGTTGTTGCCGTCGCAATTGCTTGAGGCGCTGGACGGTGCCCATTGGTGCAAGGTCCTGGCCTCCAGCAGTCTGGTCGCATTGGCGGTCGATGGTCGCGAGGCGGCGCAGCATCGGCCATTGGTGTTATCGGGCAAACGCCTGTACTTGCGTCGCTACTGGGCTTACGAACGGCGTATCGACAACTCGCTGCGCCAACGCCTGGTGGAACACGAAACCACGCCGGATGATTTGTCCCAACGGCTCACCAGCTTGTTCGGCTCAGCCAGGCCCGGCGAAGTGATTGACTGGCAGAAACTCGCCTGTGCCCTCGCAACCCGCAGCGCATTCAGCATCGTTACCGGTGGCCCGGGGACCGGCAAGACGACGACGGTCGTGCGTTTGCTGGCGTTGCTCCAGGCGCCGGCAGTGGAGGCGGGCAAGCCGTTGCGTATTCGTCTCGCGGCACCCACCGGCAAGGCTGCAGCCCGACTAACGGAGTCCATCAGTCAGCAGGTCAGAACCCTGGAAGTCGATGAAACCGTACGAGTGAAGATCCCGTCAGACGTCACCACCGTGCACCGTCTGCTCGGCAGTCGTCCCGGTACTCGACATTTCCGTCACCACGCCGGTAATCGCTTGCCGCTGGATGTCCTGGTGGTGGACGAAGCCTCGATGATCGATCTGGAAATGATGGCCAACCTGCTCGACGCGTTGCCGGCCCATGCCCGTCTGGTGCTGCTCGGTGACAAGGATCAGCTGGCATCGGTGGAGGCCGGCGCCGTTCTGGGTGACCTGTGCCGCGACGCCGAGGCTGGTTGGTACAACCCACAGACTCGCCTGTGGCTGCAAGCGGTCAGCGGTGAAAACCTGGATGCCAGCGGTTTGCAGGAAGACACCCAAGGGACTCATCCACTGGCCCAGCAAGTGGTGATGCTGCGTCATTCACGCCGGTTCGGCGAGGGCAGCGGCATCGGCCAACTGGCTCGTTGGGTCAACCAGCAGCAACCCGAGGAAGCTCGGAAGTTGTTGGCAGCGCGAAGCCATGACGACGTGTTTTCCCTGTCCCTCAAGGGGGAGCAAGACCGGGCGCTGGAACGCTTGCTGCTTGAGGGGCATGGCGATGGGCCGCAGGGGTATCGCCATTACCTGAGTCTCCTGCGCAGCCTGCGACCACCGCTCGACAGCACGCTTGATGATCCCTGCTGGACCGATTGGGCTCGCCAGGTACTGCAAGCCTTCGACGCCTTCCAATTGTTGTGCGCCGTACGCAAAGGGCCGTGGGGCGTTGAAGGTTTAAATCAACGCGTGACCGCCGCGCTGCTCAAGGCTCGGCTGATCGACAGCGACCAGCAGTGGTACGAAGGCCGACCGGTGCTGATGACCCGCAACGACTATGGTCTGGGTTTGATGAACGGCGACATCGGCATTGCCCTCAAGCTGCCGGAGCGCGAGGGGCCAGAGGTTGGGAAGCAGGTGTTGCGTGTGGCGTTCCCGCGTAATGATGGGCAGGGCGGCGTGCGGTTTGTTCTGCCAAGCCGTCTCAATGATGTCGAAACGGTGTACGCCATGACAGTGCACAAATCCCAGGGCTCGGAATTTGCCCATACGGCGTTGATTCTGCCGGATGCCCTGAACCCTGTACTCACCAAGGAATTGATTTATACAGGGATTACCCGGGCCAAAAACTGGTTCACCTTGATCGAACCTCGCTCCGGCGTATTCGAAGAGGCGGTGCGGCGCAAGGTCAAGCGCTTGAGCGGGTTGATGCTGGAATTGGATGAGGTGAGCGCCAACTAATCGGCGAACACCATCTCCCGACTTTCACCCATCAACAGACCCTGATTCTGCTCGGTGATCGCGCGGATGTAGTCCCACAACAGGGTAATCCGCTTGAGCTTGCGCAGGTCCTCGCGGCAGTACATCCAGAACTTCAAGGAATACAGGTTAACCCAATGAATACGGGGGCTAACCGCCATGAGTATCCTTGAAGTTCGATCTGCTGTTACAAACACCGTTACAAACCTCGCTGTTCCCGTGAAGCCGACAACCAGGCTCGCCAAGCCGTATCACTTCAGGCGTAACGGGATTTACTACATGCGTCTCAGGGCCACGGGCAGCACCACTGAGTTCGCTTCAGTTTCCCTCAAGACGAGCAACAGGCGGGACGCCTTGGACGCTTCAGAACAGCTTGCGGGGTTCGTCAGGGCGTTCCATTTGGATAACGCTGATGCTTCGTGGAGCAAGCTGAAAGAACATTTCCGTGTTGTCTCGGTGGAGCTGTTTGCGTCTGGACGTGATGGCGACATTACGCAGGTGTGGGGCGGATTGCATGATGGCTACTCGGGTTCTGTAGGTAGCTCTTCGCGATCCCTGAAGTCAGTAGCGGACGTTCCGGTATCGATATCTGTATTGGCCCCAGCGATGACCTTTGAGATTCTCTCGGGCCTCTACTTGGCTGACCGTGCACAGGACCAGAAGGCATCGACCCTGAAGGAAACCAAGATTTGCCACGGGACCATCTCTGCGGCTCTCGGTGAACTGGACATGCGGACGCACTCGCGGGCTGACCTCGTGGCTCTGCGTGATCGCCTTTTAGCTGGTCGCATGCCTTCAACGGTCAATAAGCTGCTCGTTAAGCTGTCAGCTGTTCTTGCGTGGTCAGTTGAAAATGGCCACATCCCCAAGTCTTACGACAAGAAGCTGAAGCTTACAAAGGGCCTTGAGTCGAGTCGTAGGGCGTTTACCCAGGATCAGGTAGGCAAGCTGGTGGCTTACTCCAATACGCTGCCTGAGACTTCGTGGAAGCGCTGGCTTCTGAGTCTCGGGGCTATCACCGGTGGGCGCCTGAACGAAATATCCCAGTTGACCACGAGTGACGTCTTGACCCTGGAGGCGGGAATCGTTGCGATCCACATCAACGAGGCGGGGGAGGGCAAGTCAATCAAGAACAAGCGTAGTGAACGATTGGTGCCGTTGACTGACGGTGCTTATGGGTTCGACCTTGCAGCGTTCTTACGGTACGTCGAAGCGTGCAGGCTCAGTGGGTCGGATTCATTAGCCCAGATTGGCTACAAGACAGCGGGGGAGTGGGCGAACCAACAAGCAATCCCTGCGGCCCTTGGTGATTCATTCGGTCCCGGCTTGGTGTTCCATTCCATGCGACACTCGCTGGCGTCTTTGATGCAGGCCAAGGGAGTTCCTACGGCTTACGCACAGGCCGTGATGGGGCATGCGTCGGGCACGATAACTTTTGATGTCTACGGTTCAGGGGTGCCCGTTGCGACCATCGCGGAGATGCTTACGGAATTGTTCGTTGGCGTTAATCAGTGATGGTTTGCTGGGGACTATTCTGACGCCTCCCTACCTGTCGACCCCGACCTGACACAGAATGCCCTCACCAACAGGGCATCCCGTGCATCCGCATCGATATAGTCGTGAAGGACAACCTCAGGAACGCCAGCCGACTCATGCTGCCCTTGCCCCCGGCCTTGATCGACTTGGGGTTGTTGCTCCACGTCGAGTCAGTCAGAAGCACCGGAGCAGATCGCCTGTTTCCTGAACTGGAAGCTGTGCGGGGGAAGCTTGGTCACGCACCGTCGAAGTGGTTCGGTCGGTACAAAACCAAGCAAGACATCTCCGACCCGAGAAAGGCTTTCCACAGTTTCCGCCACACGCTCATTGGCGACCTGCGGGGTGCCGGGGTGCAGGACTCGCTGATCAAACGGATTGCCGGGCACGAAGACGGTGCAGTGACCTTCAGCATCTACGGCAGTCGCAGCCCGTTAAAGGCCATGACGGAAGCACTGAAGCAAATCCCCATATAAAGGAAAGATCGCCACGCCGGACCAAGAAAATAGCGTTTGTTGACCGCGGAAGTTGGTGGCTTATCGCTATCGAAGTGTACTGCTAGTTGGAGTACGGCGAACTTTCGCGAAAAAACTGTTGACACCAAACTTCGCCCTGCTAACATTCGCCCAACGAGAACGAAGACAGAAAAATAGCCCACAAGAACCTGGGACAGTACAGAGCCAAGAATATTTTCGCGTAAGGCTATTGACTTCCGCGAGTAACTCGCTAAGATTCGCAGCACGCCCCGCCAAGATGTAACAGGTCCATTGGACAAGTAAGAACACAACTCTCTGCCGAGCTCGGAAATTACCGGGAACTGCACAGGGTTTTTGTCGTGTCCGGGATTTAGCAAATTCCAGACTTCCTAGCCCTAGTTTAAATTGTACGAGTAACCGCCATGCCATAATTGCAAAATAAATTCGCCCCGTGAAACACCCTTAACCAAGAATGGAGAGCAACGAATGACATAAGAGAATCGCCCTCGCATACATGGCTGAGCATAGAGCCATTAAAGCACTTCGATTCCAAACCCTACTAATACAACGGACTCTAAGTTTCCGTGACAGCCTCCTGCTGCTCGGAAAAACCCGAACAACAAACTATAGGACTGAACTATGACCTAGCGCCAACCTGAACACGCACTGACCTCGCCCAGTACTGAAATAATGCGCGAGACAATCTTTACCATCGCCCGCATTAAACGCTACTAAGTTGTAGCGACGGGCAGCTACACCCTAATTTTGAGAGTTACCAATTATATGAAAATGCAAGACGCGTACACCAACGCTGCACACAACCAAACCGCTAGCGCTGTCATCATGGCTAACGGAAAACCCTTCGCCTATCAGTTTCCGGGAGCCTCTGTGGATTACAGCGGTATCACAGGTGCCCCTCTCACGATGAGTAGCCTGGAGATTGCGAAGTTGACTGAGAAGAAGCATGCGGACGTGCTGCGTGACATCCGGAAAATGCTAACCAGCTTGGGAGTAGGCAGCAAGTTTGCTGGCTATTACACAGCCGAGAATGGCAAACGTAACCCGTGTTTCAAGCTCCCCCGCCGCGAGGTGGAAATCCTACTAACTGGATACAGTGCTACTCTGCGGGCCAAAGTTATTGATCGCTGGCACGAACTGGAATGTCAGATGAAGACGCCAATGCAAGCCCTAAGTGACGTGCCGACCCTTCAACACTTGCTTCTAGGTTATACAGAGCGCGTGCTTACGCTGGAGCAGCAGGTCAAGGACAACGCGCCGAAGGTCGAGTTTTATAAAGACATGGCAGATACGGCTCAGCTCTTCAGCGTGATGCAAGTTGCAAAAACGCTTGGAACAGGACAGAAGCGCCTGTTTGCCTATATGCGTGAGCACAAGATTCTAATGTCGAAGCGCTACAAGTTTAATGAGCCATATCAAGAGCACCAGGATGCGGGACGACTCCAGGTAAAATGGGGAAATTACAAGGATGAGGTGACTGGAGAAATTGAGTGCAAGGCCACTCCCTTCTTCACAGGAAAAGGAGTCATCTGGATCGAACAGTTCATTGCTAAGCACGGCCGAGATGGATTGTAAGAGACTCGTTCTGGCAAACAGCGTGAAACCCAAGTCTACCCTTAAGCCAAATGCCGGTACCTAACTGACACAGCGCTAACGACATGGACGTAATTAGCCCAGGACGACCTTATGCACCGATCTGGACGAAATAGACCATAAAGATGGCTGGTGACTTCATGCCAGCCATCTTCTAGCGCTCGAAATGGCTACACCATTAATAAGAAATAAACTCGCCAATCACAACGCAACACATGTAGCGGCGGGCAACCATTACCTAAAAACCGCAATAGAAAGAGATAACCTATGAAATACCACACTAGCAGTCAAATCGTTAAACTTGAGGGCAGCCGACATCTAACTAACATCATTACAAGAGCGAGAAGTGCGACCCAATACACCATACCAATTACGAGCCCTATTGGTGAGATTTACGAGTATGGCGAACTAGTTAACATCCTGGCATGCGCAACAGAAGAGGATGAGGTGTATATCCGGCTCTCATCACCCGGTGGAAGCTTGGAAACTTGCGACTACCTATGCCGCCGGATGGATGAGTGTGAGGCAAAGATCACAGTCGAGATCGGCTTTACATGTGCCTCAGTCGCTTCAGCCATTGCCCTACAAGCCGATGACTGGGTGATATATGACAGTAGCACGATGATGATTCACTCATGCTCTTATGCCCCGGGTTACGGAAGAGAATCGGATATCCGTGCAAGTGTTGCATTTATGGAGCGGGTCAATTTTGAGTGGGTTGAGCGAAGTTACCAGGGATTTCTTATCGAGGATGAGTTGATTGACGTTCTAGACAACGGTAAGCATCTGTACTTATTTGCAGGCGACTTGCGTGAACGTTTGCCGCTGTACAATGAGTACCGCAAAGAATGTAAAGCAAGAGAAACCGAAGAAATACTGCAATATTGGAAAAACCAAGACGCAGCCTAACATACTAGCGTCGGCATTCGTTGACGCTCTATTTGCCCAGGAGGGCATTAGTAAAATATGAGTAAAGTTTTAAGTTTGTCTGACTACCAGACGAAAGAAGTTCTAATCGATGGCATCACCGTCAAGCGAGACGCCGAGGGCCGGTATTGTCTCAATGATGTCCAGAAAGCCGCAACGGTCGGCCATACCCCACGGACAGTGGAGCTGCATGAGTTCATGCGACGGCCTGAGACGATTAAGCTGGTGGAAAGTTTGGATAATACGGGAAATCCCCGCTTTAAATCATACATCACCAAGCGGGGTCGCACGGGCGGCACCTTCGTAGTGAAGGAACTGCTCTACGCCTATGCGATGTGGATCAGCCCTGAGTACCACCTAAAGGTAATCCGTGCCTACGACCGCATGGTTACTGACGGTGTGGCTGTCCACGAGAACGCCGCCCTAGATCTTCTGAATAACCCGCTGAAGTATGTCCAGGCGATTATTGGGCGGGCCCAGGCCCTAGTAGAAGAGAACGCTCGACTGGAGCAGAAAGTCGAGGCAGACGCACCGAAGGTGAATACTACGACGTAGTGAAGAACGCAGTGAGCTACCAGACGATCTTAGCTATCTCCCCCGCACCATTCTAGCCACACAGAAGTTACCTCGGTTGCTCAAGCCAATAGGCCGCTGAGCAGAGCGGGTTTCGTGTTGCCTGGAGAAAGGTAAAGGATGTGATTGGAATCATGCCACTCAGACTCAATCATTCTAACTTACGGGAAGTCCCCGATTTACGGATAAGCAACTTTTGAACACTAAAATCAAGGAGACATATATGCCCGCAACTGTAGTTGAACTAGCAAACCAAAATATTACTGCAATTCGTAGTGTGCAGGATCGATTCGTGATCGTACCTTCGACGGATAGCCGCCCAAAATTCCGCGACCTTCGAAACATGGGAGTTGCTCCACAAGGCAACCCGATGATGCTAGTCCAGGCTTACCGAGATGCTGGCGGAACTGGAGACATTACAGGGGAAGGTCTGCTCAACAAGCTGCCTATCGTATTCGCCGAGGACTTCCGCCCCGGTGACTACCGGCGAATCATGGAGTACGGCGGTAACAGACTGCTGAATTTATGGACCGGCCCAGATATCCGCCCGAGTGGTATGCCGGTGTCTACACGCGATGCAGCACCCTTTATTGAGTTCCTGCAACGCCTGTTCCCCATCCACGAAGAGCGGTACTACTTCCGGGATTGGCTAGCTCATGCAGTCCGCTATCCCGGCCAGCGAATCAACGCCACAGTCTTGCTGCGTTCAGAGCATGGGGTCGGCAAGGGCTTCTTGGCTGAAACACTGTTACCTGGTCTGCTAGGGAAGTCTAGCGTAGGAACAGTGGCCCTAGGAGACGTGGTTGGTAACTTCAATGATGCCCTTGTGGGCAAGACAATCATTCTGATTGACGAGGTTTACAAAAAACCCGAGTCGACGGTTAACGCCCTGAAATCCATCCAGGGGAGCAAGACGATCGTGTTGCGACGAAAGCATATCCCCGATACCACGGTGGATAACTTCCTGAACTTCATCATGTCGAGCAATGACCATTTCCCATTGCCGCTGGAGCAGGAGGACCGCCGCTTCTGGGTGCCTGCTTTCATCACGCACAAGGAGTCGAAGAAAGAAACCATGCTGTTCATCAATACTATTCTCAAACCTTGGCTTTTGGAGCAAGGCGGGATGCAGATTGTGCGGGACTTACTAGAGACAGTGGATTTGTCTGAGTTCCATCCGTGGGGTGATCCACCGATGACCGTCAGCAAACGGGAAATGATCGGTTTCTGCCCCAAGGAAAGGCTAGCCGAGTTCGTTGCTGATTACATTGAAGAACATCTTGTTGTGAAAGCCTTGGACATCGAAGCCCAATACCACACAGCGACCGGGGAAATCTTGGGCAACCGTGCCGTAGCTGAGAAGTTGTCCGAACTGGGATGCAAGGCGAAACGAACTACCGATGGAAGGATGTGGATCACTCCCAGGGGTTTGGTAGGCGATCTATCGGAATCATCCCCGCCCGCCGAGCTGCGAAGAGTCTACTCAAGCACAAGGGGGCCATGACGGGTATGACGGGTTCATGTCGGGTTGTAAAATAACCCGTCATGGCTGTACGCCCCACGCAGCAAGGGCTGTGGCGATGTCATGACGGGTATGACGGGTTGACGCTGCTTTCTTATAGTAAGGGATTCACCTAGCTGCATGAGTGGACACGCCTAACGCAAGATGGAATGGGCAAGCAACTCCAGTGCGTCCACCTAGAGATAAAGCACGCCTATACAGTTACATCGTGGCGTCTACGCCACGGCAAAATAATCCTGTGCCCGAGGCACCGATTATAACTCTATTCAGTTAAGGGGAGAGAGGGGGCAAGAAGCCCCTCCCCGCTCTTGATCCTGCTCTGAACCTTGCTGAGGTAACTTGTGGCCTGAGCCACGTTTAATCAATGCAAGAAGGTTAGCCGTGACTATGGTCACGCGGAATTAGTCTGTGCCTTCAGGCACGAGTTCCCCTTGCACAATTCAAAGCAAAAGCGGGAGGGGGCTCCCCCCCTTTCCTCCCTTGGAACTTATACAGTTATTAATCGTGCCCCGAGGCACAGGTAGGAGAAATGGAGGTTGCAGACTTCGAAGTCAGTTATCCGTGACTATCAGTCACCACATACCTGCACGGTTCAGATCAAAAGCGTGTGGGGTTTGTCTGCCCCTACCCCACTGTTTAGATGTCATGCCGCGAGGCATAGATAACCATTCTATTCAGAAGCGTGGAATGCCCCCCACTTGATCTTGATGATAACCATGCCGAACCGCAGAAGGAGCGTGAATGAACTCATTGGTATCGTGCAGGGTTATTCCATGGGTTAGCCGTAAAAGAAGCTCACCAAATGAGCTAGGGATAGCTCATTCAATGCGCCTTAGGGTGCAGGTAGCGAAGCATCGGAATGCAGCGAGAAGACAAGATGCTGTTAAGTAGCCCACCTGGATGGGCTAGGGTCAGCCCATCCCACACACGTTAACGTCCAGATGTGATCATTAATGTGCAGAGATGAGCTTGGGGCAGTTTTCGCCTAGTGAACATCCACCGCCGTTAAGCGGGTGTTTACTATCCTCATCAGCGTATCGAAGTCTGCGTGGATGAACGCTGAGTGGACAACGCAATCGAGGACACGGTGCCGCATCTCATCTTCATCAACTGAATCTACCCAGCCATTCTTGATGAGGCTTGAGATCGCACGTTCCACCCGTTCACTGCTGAGCGTAAGAAAATCAGGCAACAGCGACGT
Organism: Pseudomonas silensiensis; assembly: GCF_050434865.1. Taxonomy (NCBI): domain Bacteria; kingdom Pseudomonadati; phylum Pseudomonadota; class Gammaproteobacteria; order Pseudomonadales; family Pseudomonadaceae; genus Pseudomonas; species Pseudomonas silensiensis. The sequence goes on along the minus strand of NZ_JBNDJH010000026.1, from coordinate 97,629 downwards.
GTCAATCCTCACAGAACGGTTACGGTCCATTCGCACCAGCAGAAGCAGCATCACTGCGACTTTGTCCTCGTCCAGCGCTGTACAAGCCGCCATAGCCTCAAATGCATACCGTGGAACATGTACTGCTTGGCTACTGGGTAATTCTCGATCAGTCATCAGTCACTTCTCTACCATGGAGCCGGGAGTTGGTTCACTTCTGCTCGTCAGGCTTTTCCGCTCTAGCCAGGTCAGGGTTTACACAGCACACCAGAGGACCTCCAGGTTCGGTGCTCGCATCTACGGAGGTGATCCAACCGGCATCCGCAAGGTCGGTGATGGCCTTTTCGACCTGTTGCAGTGTGGAGTTGCAGTGTTTGGCCACTTTCGCCTGGGTAGTCTGTACAACTCCGTTGCCACCCATGATCGACGTCAGCGTAAGCATGACTGACACAGCGTGCGGATTCGTTCGATTCAACCGACTCAACTCCATAAAGGCTGATGGGTTGGCGTATAAGGCTTCACCTTCGCCATCAGCGACACATGGGGATGTACCTTTCTGTTCGTTCATCTCGCAGCTCCCTAGGGGGTATGTAGTCAATTTAACTAGCTCACACGGTGGCTCTAGCCCGGCCCTCAGGCTGACCGAAAATGCCAACAGCGTTAGGGAGAATGGTGCCATGTAGAACCAAATATTCACAGTATATTGTGAAGACGTAGTAAGCCCTGGGCACGACAGTTCACCCCTCACTTAGGGGGTTATGGCTTGGACGCAGGGTTGGCATTCAGTAGGGTTCTTCGCGAGCGACGGAAGCTGGCAGGACTGACCCAGGAAAAGCTGGCCCTTGAGGCTGATGTGCAGCGGAACTACGTGAGTCTCATCGAACGAGGCGTCAACCAGCCGACTATTACCATCATCTTCAAGCTTGCCGCTGCATTGAAATGCCAGCCATCTGCACTCATCGCCGATGTGGAGGCCCTTGTTCTAAGCAAGTGAAGGATGTCGACCTCCCCTCAGCCACCTTGCAGCTAGCTGATCAAAAACTAACCAGCATCTATCCTCTCGCAGGCGTCGGTGACATCCCCTACACCACCCTAGACTCGCCAAAGTCCGTGTTTCCGGGGGATACAAACATCGGTATCAAGCAAATCGCCCTTCTTTTGTATTCCATATACTGTTGATTGTGATTGCCTGGTGCCGTGATCTCGGTGGCAATGAAGGATCAACTCTGAACATGCTACCCAGCCGGGGTCGTTCGTACTCTTAACTGAAGTACAAATACGTCATTGGCGCTTCGCGCTTTGTACTTTGAACCGAAGTACAAGCCCCAGAAGCTTTTTACTTGAGCCGGAAGGCCTAGCTCGCTTGCCCCTAGACCTATCAGAGAAGTAGACAAGTCTGGTAGTTCGATAACCGTCTATCGGACCTATCATATATCCTTAAAATATAGCTAACTGATAGTGTTTGTGCCGTATTATCATAGGTCTATAAAATCCAAGCACAAAGGATAGTCGGCCATGAACACCCATCTCTATCTGCGAGCCAGTACCAAGGATCAGGACGCCAACCGTGCAAGAGTCACACTTGAATCGTTCGCTATTGAAAAGGGTTTGAACATCGTCGGTGTGTACGCCGAGAACATCAGCGGCACCAAACTCCTTCGCCCTGAACTGATGCGGCTGCTGGACGCTGCCCTGCCAGGCGAACTGCTGCTGGTGGAGTCTGTAGACCGCCTTAGCCGTCTCTCCCAAGCCGATTGGGACACTCTCAAGGCAACCATCAAGGCCAAGGGGCTCCGATTGGTTGTGGCTGACTTGCCTACCAGTCACAAGATGATTGAGGGGGACAGTATCGATGTAGCCATCATGCGAGTTATCAACGATATGCTGATCGAACTCATGGCCACCATGGCCCGGCTGGATCAAGTAAAGCGGGTAGAGCGTATCCGGCAGGGGCTGGAGAACAAGCGTGCGGCTGAGCCGGAGTGGAGGCCTACGGGCAAGGGCAGGAATGCAGCCAAGTGGGAAGCAGTTCAGCGGCTGATGGAGAAGCATCCGAAGATGTCTGCGGATGATGTTGCAACTCTGGCCAAGTGCGGCGTAGCCACTGTTTACCGCATCAGACGAGAGCTGAGTCAGGCCTAATGCCTTACAGCCAACGACAGCTTGGCTCTTACAGCGTCGACTCCATTCAACCACTACGTCAGAGGGACTGAGGTGCATTAGTAGCAACGGCGCGAGGGCATGGATAGTGCCTCTTGGATATTTTAAAATCATAGCCAGACAGCGATCTGGCAGCCCGGCAGGGGGTTAAAGACTCCGCCACATTTCCGGGAAAAGGGCCGGTACACCAACATGGCAAGTAGCCGGTAGCCGGTAGCCGGTTTGGGGCAAACTGGTAACCGAAGTTCACATTTCCGATGCTGGGCATGCCAAATGGGGGCGACCCCATGGAGTAACCAGACGAGTCCACAGGATGGGGATCACGAGCTACGCTTGGTGTGGTCAAACAAGGCAGAACCGCGTGTACATAGCCCCCGGCAGGCTATTATAAGTGCATGAGTGGGGCACTCGACTAAATCAAGCAACCTGAAAGGATGAAGTCATGCCTTCTGAACCTCGATTCCCACCGATTGAACTGGAACAGATTCACGCCAATATTGGCAAGCTGATGGCTGAAACGGCCAAGCTGAATGCTGAAGCCAGTAAGTCCGCTCTGGAACGCAAGCAATTCCCGATGATGGTCGTAGCCTGCCTCATTGGCGCAATGGGAGCCGCAACAGGTGTCGGACTGACATTTTTGCTCAAGTTCCACTGACCTAATTGCCCCGCCTCGAGTGCACCCATGAAAGCGATCACCCATGCGCGGCACAACCTTGCTGTATGGGTCCCGGCATATGGATCGAGTATTGCAATCGTGTACTGCATCAAGAGAGAACTGCGGGATTTTCGCCGTTCTGCCAAATACCCTCTGATATTCCGTCGGCAGATTTACGGGTGATTTCCACCAAGGGCAGGTGCAAAAATTGAAAAGTTGGGTGTTGCGGAATTGCATTCAATTTGACTAGCAAGCCTAGTCACCATGATCAGTAGAGAGCTGCCCATAGCGGATATCGAGACGTGAAGGGAAGGTTAGCAAACAGCGGTGATGCAGTTGGTCGCGATCTCGGTCAGCACGAAGCAGGCTGCCTATTATTACTAAACAGAAACCCAAACAACCTTTGACTTGGAGGGCGTGAGTCATGATTTCCATTCTTGAGCTTCGCCACATCATCGAGTGTGGTTTTCTGCCTCTTTCCTGCATCTGCACTTCAAATCCAGATGGATCACTCATGATAAAAGTGATTGAACCGTCGTCTGGTCATGTCGAGTTATTGGTCACTGGGGTTAGAACCGAGACATTAACGTCCAGTCGAGCCATCGCGGAGCTGGTCGGCGAATTGCAGAGTGAAATGTCGGTGTTGAATAAGGAGCTTGCGTAAGGTGTGAACGTGCAGGGTCGTGGCAGGCGGCAGTCGAACTCACCGAGAAGTAGTGTCAGGACCTGCTTTAGGTCGATTGCCCCCTGTCACGAGGGGCTGAATACGACCCATAGCGGCAATTCGACTGAGACCCAAGACATTAACTCTTCTCGCGATCTCACTGCAGCCACGCCGCTGTTCGACCTGGCTATCAGTCGCCGTTGTTCGGTCGTCCAGCAATCTTCGTAGTAGGGACTCCGGGTTGTAGCAACTCAGCAACAGCCATCACCAGACCTTCTAATGTCCATGGTTTTGGAAGGAAGTTAGTAGATTCGGGCAGGCCGATAAAGGTCTCAGTCCAGCCGCTTGTTATAACTATTGGCATCTTGGGCCATCTGCTATGGACAAGCTCAGCCAGTTCAGCACCTTGAACCTGCCCCGGTAGCCCATGGTCCGCGATGATCAGGGCACACTGCGTACCAGATTGGAGCAGGTGGATCAGGGCGTCATCCGCCGTGGCGAACGCTACACACTGAGCGCCAACATCCACCAAGATTTCTCGCATCAGATCACGTAAGAGGGCATCGTCCTCAACAATAACGATTTCGCCATCGATTGGCTGTAGCCGAAAATTCACATCCATGGCGAGATTGTCCGCCCTCCGATTTAATAGGTCAGTCTTTCACCTTCGATATGCTGGGTCTACGACTTACGATTGCAGTGGTCTCCATACGCATACGTCATCTTCGCCGTCTCTCGCTCCGACTCCCTTCGATACATATCGCTTAACGTCCATCGCAGGCGCTCACGCCAAGGTGCGATTGAACTGTACGCACTAAAGGGAGCAAGCAGCCTCCAGGCAGTTGCCGATTGCCTTATCTCTCGCGGCATCCCCTCCGCCCGTTGTGGTCAATGGCCCCTACCGCCACCATGCGTGTGATGAAGCGTCTCGGACTGGAGTTGAACAAGGCGAATACAGCCTCTGTAGGCTCGTAGGAAGCGATTACAGCAGCGATCTATGGGTGGCGCCTGTTGTCACCCCCGCTGATATTCGAAAAAGAGCTTTTTACGGCTATACGGGCAAGTGTATACGGGCTTGATGCCGACCCATTCTGAGTCGGAATTTGACCGATTCTCCAGATACCCTATCTGATATTCCGCCACAGATTCACAGGCAATATTCGGCCAAGGGCAGGTGCCGATTTTGAAAAGTTTGGGTATCAGCGTATTTCAAAGAGTGACTTACGACCGACAGAGAACGACCAAAAGCGGTCATCGCTTGCAGCCGATAGGGTTGATGTAACTATAAGGCATGGCCATCACGCTGTATGCCTTGCCGTTTGATCTCGGTACAGGGGCTCAAACATGTAGAAAACAGTGCTTTCTCGTATCGCAAAAACGTGTGTAAATCCAGCATTCGACGGAGATTAAAGGATATTTACATGATCGATGAGTTGGAATCCATGTATCGCCGTGAAGGAATATTGGCGACAGATTTTGCATGCCGGTATAAGAGCCAATGTAGTGCTGGCTGTGATAACTTCAGTGAAGCAAAATCCGCATTCGTGAGCAGCGGATACGCTTCTGGAAAGGTGCCACGGCTATTGTTTCTTTCACTGGATCCAGGTAGTACTGACAAGACGCTGGGCCCGGAAGCAAGGCTCCCTTCCCAAGTCCGCAAATATGAAGAGCTCAATCGAGACTTCGCAAGTCTCAATAAGGCTAGACATTGGTATCGGACACACCAACTTGCTTGGTACATCCTTAAGCGTTTCGTTCCAGGCCTCGTCATTGCTGAAGCAAGAAAGTACTTTGCGCATGCCAACTCAGCGAAATGCAACATGGGGAAAGCCCAAAATTCCAAGGCAAATAGCATCCTATTCCAGAACTGCCAAACGTACTTGCCTACAGAGCTAGGGGTACTCAAGCCTGACGTGATTGTGACTCAAGGTTCCGAGGCTAAGTGGGCCATAGAAAGTCATTCCGTGGTTATTGCAACGCTGGAGCCCAAAGTAAAAGTGATAAGCCTGCACGGGAGAGAAGTATTGTGGCTCCACACCTACCATCCTAGGTACGGCAAAGGCTTTTATGCACAAATGGCGGTTCAATCAGGTGTTGCAATCGGCTGGGAGTTCTTGGCCGACCACGTACTTGAGTTTGTAAGCCGTCAGCAACGTTATGCTGGTCTGCCAGATTAAAAAGCAAGCACGGGGAAGACAGGCCCTAATGGATTAAAAGGGCGCCACGATGAGTGCACTTGCTGTCCGTCAGCCTGGGTCGTTTGCGGCCCGTCACGACAGGCAACAATCGGCCACTAGCGGTCATTCAGATGTGTTACTAATTCATAGGCGACTCACAGGCCTTGTATAGTAGATAAAATTGGTGATAACTCGTGAAGGTTGTCCAACGCTATGATTGCTGCCGCCCACAGGGACCTGCTGTTATGACAAATAAAGAGCCTAAAAGCCTGTACAAATATCTCGGTTTCAGTGATCGCATGGTGGAGCAGCTTTACCACGGTAAGGTTTACTTTGCAGATCCAGGAACATTCAATGATCCGCTAGATTGTCGACCTGTTGTGGTGGCAGGGACTCAAACTATAGATGGGTTACAGTTGCTTCTAAAATTGATGGTTCTCCGACGGGTTGAAAAAGAGACGTCAGCATCTTTGAAGCGCCTGAGGTTACGAGGAGAGAAATTAGACGTTCATCGCGCCAAGCTTGGGAATAGTGAAGTCAATGAGGTTATACGAGGTATCGAGTACTACATTACCGACCCTGACGTTCGTGATCCAGCTGCGTATTTCAAACAAGCACTGTTAAACCTCATTCAAGATGAAGTGAAGAAAACGCACGCGACTGGCGTTCTATGCCTAAGTGAAAAGGTCGATAGTCCTCTGATGTGGTCACACTACGGCCAACAACACCGTGGCGTGTGCATTGAGTACGATGTTTCTAAGCTGGAGTTTTCATCGATCCGACGGGTTGTATATGGTGGAGACCGCCAGATTTCCGCAGACTGTTTGCTTAGGTGGATAGAAGGCGGAGATTTGATTTCGCAACATGAAGTCGAACGAGCATCATTGCTGACGAAATCTAGCGAGTGGAGGTACGAGAAAGAATGGAGGTTGCTAGGGCCAATCGGTTTGGACCGCAGTCCTGCACCGATCAAATCCGTGACATTCGGTATGAACTGCCCGCGTGCTATTACTGAATCAATCATGTCAATGTTCGGGGGGGAGACGTCGGCTGTGAGATTTTGGCAAATTATGGAACCGAGCTCCAATTTCAAGTTGAGACGTCAGCGAATTCACTTCGATGATTCGATGAAGCCAATTCAACATGACTACTCAGAAATGTTTGATGATCTGGATGCCCTCTTAGGTGAGGCGTCCCTGGATATCTGACCACCAACTTCCACTCCTTTTGGTCGACTTGAACGGCCAAAAGTAGCTACTTATTGAGCGATTTCTGCCGCCGTTAAAGGGCAGATATCGGCCAAAAGCAGGCATTCACAACAATTATCTGCAGGGTGGTCAGTGCAGGGTTCCATTCGACTGCCCAGATGCTCGTGAGGATGGCCCTGCACCAGGAAGCCTGCAATTCACGCACAGGGAGTCGATGACAAGAGCTTTAGCCTGGTGGGGCTTGGGCAGAGCACACCGCATCCCCTAGGTGGAAGTCGCCCAGCTCAGGTATTGTATCGTTCCAGTATTTCCGTCACCCCTGTTCAAAGCCGGTACCGGATGGGCGTAGTCCCCATTGCCTTCCCGTGGCCGATTAAGGCATTGATGCGCAAGGGTTGCATTTCTCAGGTCAGGATGATGTGTTCATGAAGATTTTAGATGATTTATGGTCGTCTGTTTCCGGTGCTGCTAAGGTCAGGATCAATGACCCTTTCATCGGGACTTTTACGATATCTTGGTTAATTTGCAATTGGAACCAGATAGGTTTGCTTCTTTGGGGAGAGGGCAAGCCATCGGAGCGCATTAATAGTTTTTATCTTTATCTAACAACAACTGATTTTTTTGCGTTCAATGCGATTTTCTTAGCACCCTTAACATTCACTTTATTTTATCTCTTTATTTTTCCTTGGGCCTCATTGTTTGTTAAGGCATGTCTCCAGGTCGTAAACGACAAGCTCTACAAACAAGCCGTAAGTGTAGAGCTGTATAGAGTGCGACAGCAAGAGGATCTAAACAAAGCAAGACTACTATCCGACCCAGACAAGCAGTTTATAGAACAAAGCGTGCAATCGGATCTCGACCGTAAGTCGGAGATATTGAAGCACATGAAAGACAGGGGGGGACGCTTAAAATCAAAGGCTGTTGAACAAGGACATAAAGCTACAGAGGCAGAGGCGAATGCTGCTGAAGCCAAAAGCAGAGCGAGTATCGCCCAGCAAGACGAAGAGCACAAAAAAAACCAAACGGAACTTGAGCGGCAACGCTTTAATGTAAATATTTCCAAGTTGCGAGCGGCAGCGGCTTCACACCGCTTCCCGTCGGCGTATCTTTTTATCGCCAAGCTTGACGAAATCCTAAGGCTCGATGATTTGCAACTTTCTCTTACGGGGTTAGGGACGGTAGTTGCTGCGATATTCGGATACGAAGATTTCCGGCAAGTTTTAGATGATGAGGGCTTTAACAATGACGCCTTCTCCCGAGTCGAGTACGTTTATTATGACTCTGAGTGGTTGGCCTCACGACTGGAATCTGTTATTTCAGATGAACCGATTTTAGGCATAAATCTAACTTCTGAAGTACTATTCGATTATATTATTCTAATGTTTGATGATCTCCCTTACTGCTTTGTTGATCTAGACGCACTAGAGGAGAAATGCGTTGAGTTCTTCGAGGAGCATAACTACTCGATCCTAAACCACGAGGGTGTATCAGGCGCGATAGCTGAGTCGGATACTTTTTTTGATGAGGTAACTCTAGATTCAATGAATACCGTAGCTTTTGATCGAGGGTTTTCCGCCAAGCTTCAGGCAGATGCTCAAGGTAGTCATCGCCGAGACAGCTCTGTTTCCGGACGTACCATGACCATCGAAATCGAGATAACAAGCCGACTTCAGGTAGGTAAGCGGGCGTTGGGAGCTTTTGAATTCCACGATGTACACGGCTCTTTAGATGATATTTTTGAGCCTGAAGAGGTCGATGCAGAGGGTTTGTAACTAGGATGCCAGCGTCGCGAGCGTCGGCTATGGGTCGCCTTCTGCCGGTCATAACCACGAAGAGTGCTGGTCAAATCCAGCTCAAAGGACTGTTCATGTCGAATGCAGACAATTGGGTAGGCCTGAGCAATTACTTACCCAGCCCCAGCCAGCGGTGAGATGAACTAGGCTTCGCGCAATATCACTCAAGGACGATAGCCATGTCAGATAGCCCAGAAAGCAAGATCGCAACGGCGGATGCTTTGACGCTGCTTCTTTACAACCAGCACGCCTTAGCTGCGGCCATTGAAGAAGTTACAAAGTGGCTCTCAGAGAACGGTGTCGGGATTGTCGCCGCTAACGCCATGGTTGCCATGGAAACGCTGGATACGAATGGACAAGCGATCACTGACGCAATCATGCGATTACGCCTTTAATCACTGACAGCCAGAGAGCAGCAACCTACAATCTGTCCCGCTCGCCCGGTGTGGACAGTGCCCGTCTTCGCTGGATGCAGTACGTCACGCCGGGTGAGCCCCATCATTGTTTTCCAGCCTGATTCTCAAACCGATGTGCGAGTGGCCCGAAATTTTCGGGGCGGGGCATGGATTCTGTGGAGAGCGGTCTTGGCTGAGACTCACACGATGAGTCACTTGCAGGGGTACGCTTGTCCAATTGCCACCATGGCTAGGAGCGTGTCAGACATGTGCAGAAGGGACGGAGTTTCCTGCAAATACTTGACGACAATTCGTATGCCTTGTCCGTTGGATATGCCGCCCTTGGGGAAGCAGACCCTCGATTCTTTGGGAAGCTGATCGTTACGGATGATTGCTGTGCCGATGATGGCCTCGACGATCCCAAGACATTTTCCTTGTCCGAATTCGTTCGTGCTGTCGTTGTTATTGTTCATGAATCGAATCGAAGCCTGACATTGAGTCAATAGGCTATTCCCATCTGCCATTGCCTGACCACATACCGCCAACCCAGCTAGTGCAACCGCTGCCATCATCCCTTTCTTCATGCTGACTCTCCGATTCCGTGGTGTTAGAAGCAGTTGGTGTCGACTGTCTGGCTGTACGCGGTCGAAGTGCAATGTGTTTGCTTGGGAATCACGTAAGGTTGTGGCGCCGGTTGCTGGTACTGCTGGCTCTGCGAATTCAACATCCGCACGACACGCTGGCGCCTTTCCTTCTCGGCCTGTGCTAATTGGTCGGTAGCGGTCTTGTCCAGTTGCACACGACAGTTCACGTATGCATCAGAGCCGGGTGTTGCCCCGTAGGACTGGCACTGTGCGTCATCTTTGGCTGCTTGCTGTTCCTTCGCCACCCAAAGGTCGTTCAGGTGCTCCTGTCTGTTCGCATAGCCCTTGGTGTCGGGGAGGCAGTCGTCCCATGCTATGCCCATCGAACAATCTACTGGGTGGTTGGCACATCCCGCCAACGCCAACAGTGCAACCGCCCCAATCCATGCCTTCATGTCGACTTCCTTCTGAGTGATGGCTTGATCTTACTGAGGGCTATGGCCCGGTGCCATCGAACCGCGTGTCATTACTGGAGTTTGATTCAGATAAAGAAAAACCCCGTTTCCGGGGTTTCCTCACATCAGTGTCAAATCAGTGCAGCGTTTGACCGTTCAAGCTCATCTCCAGCCATTTGTTGACGTCCGAGTCTCCGTGACCAACCGTGGCATCGATCTTTGATACGTAAAGCGTTTCGTCGTACTCGATGAACGGCTTGAGACGCTTGAAAATTTCCTTCGGCGTACAGTCCGTCTGAATTGCATAGACGGATGCCGTGAGCCTGGTTGCTGAGAATTTGTAGATTTCAGCGATCATCTGTTGGCGTTTGACGCCCAATTTACCTGCGTTGCAGGTGATCAGTAGTGTCGGCATTGCCGATTTCTCCACTAACATAGCATTGGTTTTGCCAATCCTCTGGGACACACCGACCGTTATTAACGATTGCCAAACGCTCGCGCATTTGGCTCAATGAGTAACCCATCAGGACTGACGATTCACATCGGTTTTAGGTTCTGGATTGGTGCGGGTGAGCACGCTTAAGTTTGGCGACCGACAGCGTGTTCACTCGTATGCTTTTTCCTTTCCCTGCCTCTGATGAGGCCCGCGAGTCACCTCACAACCCTACATGTAGGGTTTTTTCTGCGACTGAGCTACAAGATAATGCGCATTCGGGGGTGTTGCAACGTACTACCTGTGGATAAACCTGTGCGTAAATTGTGTGTGAAGCGTGGAACGGGCGTGTAGGCCGCGACGTAGCTGGAGCGGACCGTTTTGCACTGATTTTCAATGATTGAAAACGGTCATCTGGATTCTTAAGGGCGCGAACCCTGTCGCGTAGTTTCGCAGTATTAAGGTGGTCGCAGCACGCTGTGACGGGCGGTGGTTACCTTCTGGTCAGGACTTATTTAGCTGCGAATAGTCACCGTACTGGTATCCCATCTTCGCTGTCTCCCGTTCAGCGTCAGCTCGATAGAACTCGCTCAACCTCCAACGCAACCGCTCATGCTCAATCTTCAGGGCAGCAAGCTCCTTCGTGCCGTCTCGAAATGCACGTTGTCTCGGGTCGGGGGGCTTGGACATTTTCCTGAATGATCAAACTACTATTAGGGCAATGTGCCATCCCTGCTCTGGTAGACTCGGTGTATTTGCATGCTGGGGCGTTCATGGAACTGAAGGGCAGTTGGAAAGGTTTGGGAGCCTTGGGGCTCGCCATAACCATTGTGATTGGGCAATCGTTTCTCGGGTACGTCACTGAAAATGGGCAGTTGCCCCCTTGGATGCCCGAGAAACTAGGCGGGCTTGCAAGCTGGCTCGCATCTGAGATTTCCATTCCCCTTTGGTCACTTGTCCTGATTCTGGTGTGCATAGGCTTTGCAGGAACTTTGTTCGTCAAATATCAACCACGCGCCACAGCCGATGAGGAAGACCGCCTTGCCGCCACCGCCGCCCTTTTAGCGGGCAGCCATCAACGTAATATTGCACTGGAGGCGCACAATGTTTTGCTCCAGCAGCAGCTTCATGAGAGGCGTCAAGCGGTGGAGGCGGTTGAGGTTGAGGTGTCTGCTAATGGACTCAAGGTGCTGGCAATCATTGCTAGGTGTACTGATAGAGAGGTCAGAGCAACTTTGTCCACGATTGCCGCTGCACTACCTGCTGGGCATGTGGAAGCTCACGCCGCTATTGATGTTTTAATAGAGCGAAGACTTTTGGAAAAGGTTACTGGTACTCGTGGTGCGTATTTTAGATTCACCCCTAAGGGTCGAGCGTACTACTTGAAGAACAAGGAATAGTAGGGGCTTTATGAGTCAACATCCGTGGAAACACTCCATTGCAGACGTGTACGCCAACAACTATGGCGGCGTGGTGCAAGACTACTTGAAGTTCTCGGTTAGGGCCCATGAGAACCTTCAAAGCTTGCCCTTATAGACTATTGAGCCTGCGGCTAAGCCGATGTCTTCACGGACCGCGTTTAGTAGAAAGAGGACTTTCTCTCGGACTTCAGACCACTTGTAATCGACGTCTCCGGAGGCGGTGAGTAAGAGGTGATCGACAAGATCGTCTTGGGCGTCCATGACTGCCTGTGGGGCAAGCATGGCCAGATAGCCATAAAGCTTCAGTCGTTGTTCATTAAACTCGTGAACCGGGCCCTTGTCGGTATCCCAGCCTACTATCCGCCCATTTTCTGCATCCATGATGGCGAGGAGCTTTGCGATGATTTCAGTAATTTCACGGTAAGCAAGGATCTTGTCATTCTGAAATCGGAGAGTCTTCTCCTTGAGGACATCGAGATCCCGTTTGGTCTCCTCAAGCCGCGTAGAGAGTTGGTGGGTGTCCTCTGCCAATATCCTTCCTGCCCAAATTTTCCCTAACCAAGAGGAGAGGGCAAAGACAACAACTCCCCCGCCTCCGAGCGAGAAGATTGCGGCACCGAACAGTTTGAGTACTTCTTCCCAGCTCATGATTAGCTCCCTTGACGTAGGGCTTGAGTATGGCCGAACTCAGACTGGGACTTGCAGGAGGCTTTAAGAATCTGGCAGAAAAATCTGAATGACCACCTCAGTACGGGTATGTGCAGGCGTCCCCACCATGGGAGCCCTCGCGTGGCCCTTATCCCATGCCTGTGCGTCTCTGAATTTCGATATCGAGGTGTTACAAGTTGAGTACCAATTCCTGTTACAAACCGTTGGAAAAGGCTTGCTGACCTCGTTACGATTCCGTCACCTGATTCCTTGAAAAACTGTCAATCGGCGAACAGCATCTCCCGGCTTTCACCCATCAACAGACCCTGATTCTGCTCGGTGACCGCGCGGATGTAATCCCACAACAGGGTGATCCGCTTGAGCTTGCGCAGGTCTTCACGGCAGTACATCCAGAACTGCCGAGTGATGTTGATCTCCTCCGGTAACACCGGCAGCAAGCGCGGATCCTGGGCCGCCAGGAAGCATGGCAGAATCGCCAGCGACCGCCCTTGCTGTGCGGCCACGAATTGCGCGATCACACTGGTGCTGCGCAGGTTGGCACTGGCGCCGGGCAACACATTCGCCAGGTACAACAGCTCCGAGCTGAACGCCAGATCGTCGACATAACTGATGAATGAGTGTTTGCCCAAGTCAGCCGGGCGGCGGATCGGTGGGTGCTTGTCGAGATAATCCTGAGTCGCGTAGAGCTGTAATTTGTAGTGGCAGAGTTTGCAGCAGACGTAAGGGCCATGCTCCGGGCGCTCCAGGGCGATGACGATGTCCGCTTCGCGCTTGGACAGGCTGATGAAGTGCGGCAGCGGCAGGATGTCCACGGAGATTGCCGGGTAGGCGTCGACGAAATGGCTGAGCTGCGGGGTGATGAAAAAGCTGCCGAAGCCTTCGGTGCAGCCCATGCGCACATGCCCGGATAACGCCACGCCAGACCCCGAAACCTGCTCGCAGGCCATGTGCAGCGTGCTTTCTATCGACTCGGCGTAACCCAGCAACCGCTGGCCTTCGGCGGTCAGTACAAAACCGCTGGTCCGGGATTTCTCGAACAGCAAAGTGCCCAACGCCGCTTCCAGCGAACTGATGCGCCGCGACACGGTGGTGTAGTCGACCGCCAGGCGCTTGGCTGCGGTGCTAGCCTTGCGGGTGCGGGAGACTTCAAGGAAAAACTTGAGGTCATCCCAGTTCAACGAGCCAAGAGACGTGATGTTTTTTTGCATGATGGACCGGCTTTTATGTGCGTTCTTATTAGAAGTTTGCACATCTATACTCCAAAAACAGTCCGACAATCAATTCGCGACACACGCCTCATTTCAAGGCGACTTTATCGCTTTGGCTCTCTAGAGAGCTCTCTAAATAAGAACAACGTCCCGGAGACCCAACATGAACGCTTCGCTCACGCCAAACGAAACCACTGTCCAAACGGTAAAGCTGTTGATCGACGGCGAGTGGGTCGAGTCCCAAACCACCGAGTGGCACGACATCGTCAACCCGGCGACCCAGCAAGTGCTGGCGAAAGTACCGTTCGCAACCGCACAGGAAGTGGACGCCGCAATCACCGCCGCCCATCGCGCCTTCCAGACCTGGAAGCTGACGCCGATCGGCGCGCGGATGCGCATCATGCTCAAGCTCCAGGCGTTGATTCGCGAACACTCCAAGCGCATCGCCGTGGTGCTCAGCAACGAGCAAGGCAAAACCATCGCCGACGCTGAAGGCGATATCTTCCGCGGCCTGGAAGTGGTCGAACACGCTTGCTCCATCGGCAGCCTGCAAATGGGCGAGTTCGCCGAGAACGTTGCTGGCGGCGTCGATACCTACACCCTGCGTCAACCCATCGGCGTTTGCGCCGGCATCACGCCGTTCAACTTCCCGGCGATGATTCCGCTGTGGATGTTCCCGATGGCCATCGCCTGCGGCAACACCTTCGTGCTCAAACCGTCCGAACAGGACCCGATGTCAACCATGCTGCTGGTGGAACTGGCGATCGAAGCCGGTGTTCCGGCCGGCGTGCTCAACGTCGTTCATGGTGGTAAAGACGTGGTGGATGCGCTCTGCACCCACAAGGACATCAAGGCTGTTTCTTTCGTCGGTTCGACCGCCGTCGGCACTCACGTGTATGACCTGGCCGGTAAACACGGCAAACGCGTGCAATCGATGATGGGCGCGAAGAACCACGCCGTTGTGCTGCCGGATGCCAACCGCGAACAAGCGCTCAACGCGCTGGTCGGTGCCGGTTTTGGTGCGGCCGGGCAACGCTGCATGGCCACATCCGTCGTGGTGCTGGTGGGCGCGGCCAAACAATGGCTGCCTGATCTGAAGGCGCTGGCGCAGAAACTCAAAGTGAATGCCGGCAGCGAGCCGGGCACTGATGTGGGGCCGGTGATTTCCAAAAAGGCCAAGGCGCGGATTCTGGATCTGATCGAGAGCGGCATCAAGGAAGGCGCCAAGCTGGAACTGGACGGTCGCGAAATCACGGTTCCAGGCTTCGAGAAGGGCAACTTTGTCGGCCCGACCCTGTTCTCCGGCGTAACCCCCGAGATGCAGATCTACACCCAGGAAATCTTCGGTCCGGTGCTGGTGGTGCTGGAAGTCGATACGCTCGATGAGGCCATCACACTGGTCAACGCCAACCCGTTCGGCAACGGCACGGGCCTGTTCACCCAAAGCGGTGCGGCGGCGCGTAAATTCCAGACTGAAATCGACGTCGGCCAGGTCGGCATCAACATCCCGATTCCGGTGCCGGTCCCGTTCTTCAGCTTCACCGGTTCGCGCGGGTCCAAACTCGGCGACCTCGGTCCGTATGGCAAGCAAGTGGTGCAGTTCTACACTCAGACCAAGACTGTCACTAGTCGCTGGTTCGATGACAACAGCGTCAACGACGGTGTGAACACCACCATCAACTTGCGTTAAGGAGCCGAACATGAAAATCGCTTTTATCGGTCTCGGCAACATGGGCGCGCCAATGGCGCGCAACCTGATCAAGGCTGGCCATGCACTGCGGCTGGTCGATCTGAACAAAACCGTTCTGGCAGAGCTGGAGCAACTGGGCGGGAGCATCAGCGCTTCGGCGCGTGAAGCCGCTCAAGGCGCAGAATTGGTGATCACCATGCTGCCAGCCGCTGTGCATGTGCGCAGCGTGTGGCTGGGTGAAGACGGCGTGCTGGCGGGTATCGGCAAGGGCGTGCCGGCAGTCGATTGCAGCACCATCGATCCGCAGACGGCGCGTGATGTTGCTGCGGCGGCGGCCAAGCAAGGCGTGGCCATGGCGGATGCACCTGTGTCGGGCGGTACTGGCGGTGCGGCAGCCGGGACACTGACCTTTATGGTCGGCGCCACGCCTGAACTGTTCGCCACCCTGCAACCGGTATTGGCGCAGATGGGCCGCAACATCGTCCATTGCGGCGAAGTCGGCACCGGGCAAATTGCCAAGATCTGCAACAACCTGCTGCTGGCGATCTCGATGGTCGGTGTCAGCGAAGCCATGGCGCTGGGTGATGCTCTCGGGATCGACACGACAGTACTGGCCGGGATCATCAACAGTTCCACCGGCCGTTGCTGGAGTTCGGAAATGTATAACCCATGGCCGGGCATCGTCGAAACGGCGCCGGCCTCGCGCGGCTATACCGGCGGTTTCGGTGCCGAACTGATGCTCAAGGATCTGGGGCTGGCCACTGAGGCGGCACGTCAGGCGCATCAACCGGTGGTGCTCGGCGCGGTGGCCCAACAGTTGTATCAGGCGATGAGCCAGCGTGGGGAAGGTGGTAAAGACTTCTCGGCGATCATCAACAGCTATCGCAAACCCCAGTAAGAGGTTTGCCCCGGGATTCTGGAAAGATGTTTTTGTGGCGAGGGAGCTTGCTCCCGCTGGTTCGCGAAGCGGACCCAATAGGGGCTAATGCGGTGTTTCAGTCAGAGCGCATTGGCTGACTTTACGACGGCTTCGCCGCCGAGCGGGAGCAAGCTCCCTCGCCACAGGTTGTGTCTCGCTCTTGAAAACGTATTGACCGGGAAATCACGTCGGGTGATCTCCCGGTTTTTTTGCATCAGGCAAACACGAAATACTTGCGCACGGTTTCAACCACTTCCCAGGTACCTTTCATCCCCGGCTCAATGACGAAAATATCGCCAGCACGCAGGTGGATAGGCTCTTTCCCTTCCGGGGTGATGATGCAATAGCCTTCGCGGAAATCGCAGTATTCCCACTTCACGTATTCCACATACCACTTGCCCGGCGTGCAGATCCAGGTGCCCATGATTTTGCTGCCGTCTTCGCTGGTGTAGGCGTTGAGGTTGACGGTGTGCGGGTCGCCTTCGAGTTTTTCCCATTTGCAGGCATCGAGCACCGGCAGTGGGTGAGTGTCGCGAAGAACGGTAATAGGTGCGGTCATGTGGACTCCGGGGCAATGGACTAGAGAACTGAAGTCGCACCCTATAGCGCCCCGTGCCCGGTCAGTTGTCTGTGCTCGACACTCAGTTACCCAGAAGCGCTGTGCCGGGTTGCCCGGATCGGCTTGAACATTCTCAAGGCGCGTTATTTAACGGCTGAGCGGATATAGAGCGATGGTTATGAAGTTATAACTATTTTACTTGTCCGGTTTCTATTATTTGCACGTCTGTTCTGCGATCTGGAAGTTGATACTTTTGCGCCCCTCTCTATTTAGCCAACGATTGAGTGCGCTCTCCCACCATACGCAGCGTTTGTTAAGTAAATAAGTCGATTGGCGCGAGGCTTGGTACCAATCGAGTGCTGCGCGCAGGCTGGCTCGGACGCCACTCTCAAGTTGTTAAAAAACTTTGAATAGTTCGTTGACTCTCCCCTTAAGGGCAGAGTTTAGATTTCCGCCGCGTGAGAAGTTGCTGTGGGAATAGTTACTTCTCACATACGGAATTCATGAAGAAATCACGATATAGGGAGATAGAGATGAACAACCCATTGAAGTTGGAAAACGTCATTGCCAGCACCCGCGAGATTCTCGCGCAGTTGTTGGTGATGAGCGCCGATGATATCGATGAAAACAGCAGTATCGTCGAGGACCTCAGTGCCGATTCTCTGGACATCGTAGATCTGAGCTTTCAACTCGGTCGTCAATATGGCTGCACCTTGCCCAAAACCAGCGTGCTGGATCACGCCGTTGCAGTCTGTGGCGACGCCAGTGAGTTCCTGGTCAACGGTCGCATCACCGAGAACGGCAAGGCCTTGCTTGAGCAAAGCCTGAGCGGCTACTCCCCGGATCAACTCAAGACCGGTATGCAGCCGGCGCAGGTATTTGCCGCCACCACCGTGCGCAACTGGGCGCAACAGTGCCGCAACCTCTTCAACTATCTGCCGCAAAACTGCCCCGATTGCGGCGCTCATCAAGCCGTACTGAACGAACGTCAGCAAGTGGTCTGCGGCGCTTGCAGTGCACGGCTGGTGCCGGCCGACGGCGACGAGGTTTCACGCCGCCAGGTAGAGAAATTTGTGGCCACTCTCGCCCAAGAGACGGTGTAGGAGTTCACATGCGGACACGAGAAGTCTATGTGACCGGATTCGGTCTGGTGGCGCCCATGGCGCTGGACGCCGCCACGTTGTTCGAGCGGATCTGCCAGAAGCAGTCCTGTGTTCGCGAACATCCACGGTTCAAGGCGCTGGGGTTCAACAACAGCGCTGCCGGGTTTATCGACGACGGCCAGTGGCAGCAGATCGCCGCCGGTTTCGGCGGCAATGCCGCGCTGCACCCGCGGCAAAGCGTGCTGGCCGAGTTTGTCGCCCGCCAAGCCTTGCTGCACGCCGGCCTGACCCCGACAGCCTTTGCTCACACCCGCAGTGGATTGTTCCTGGGGGCCAACAAGCACTGCGCGGACAGTCACGACCTGCATCGGGTCAGTCGCTTCATGGGTGAGACCGGGCGTGTCGATCTGGATCAGCTGCTGGATAACCCGGCGCCATCGAGCGCGCTCTTCGGGCGCCGGGTCGATCAGCAGACCCTGCACCTGGCCGAGACGCTCGGGATCCGCGATCACATTTCGACTCATTCCGATGCCTGCGCCGCCGGCACCATGGCGATCGGCAGCGCCTACCGGGCGATCGAGCGTGGCGAAATCGATCTGGCCATTTGCGGTGCCGTCGAACTGATGGCCAACGAGTTGCCGTATTACATGTTCAACAGCCTCGGCGCGCTGTGCCAGGCCGACCTGCCGGCCAGCGAGCAGAGCCGACCGTTCATGCCGGACCGCTGCGGCTTCGTGATCAGCGAGGGTGCGGCCATGGTCATTCTCGAATCCGCCGAGCATGCCCAACGTCGCAAAGCCACGACGGTGGGGCGAGTGCTGGGTTATGCGAATGTGTGCGAGGCACAGAAAATGACCTCCAGCAGCCGGGATGGCAGCAAATACGAGGAATGCATGGAAGCTGCAATCGAAGACGCGGGGCTGCTCAGCAGTGCCGTGCAACACGTCAACACCCACGGCACATCCACCCAGGCCAACGACAGCTGCGAGGCCTTGGCCTTGCAGCGGGTGTTCGGCGAGTGCCAGGAACACGTGACGTTCACCGCCAACAAATCGGCCATCGGTCATTCCCTGGCGGGCAGCGGCGCGATTGAAGCGGTGCTGTCGCTGATCAGCCTGCGGGACGGCGTACTGTTGCCGACCTTGAACTACGATCACGACCGCGCCGAATACCCCTCGCTGACATTTCTCAGCGAGCCGATGCGCCAGTCGATCAACGTGGTGATGTCCAACTCGTTCGGTTTCGGCGGCGTCAACAGCTCGCTGGTTCTGGGGAGGGCATGACATGAGCATTGCCGTTTACATCCATTCGGCGGCCGTATTGAACGCCGCCGGCAGCGAATGTGCCGACCTGCTCGGGACGCCGCCCTCGCCGCAACCGCTGGCATTCGACGCGACGCGGCGGGCTTTTGCGCTGCCGACACCGCGTCTGGTCAGCGATCTGTTCGACCGCAAGATCCAGCGCAGCGTCGAACCACAAGGCTTGCGCCTGTTGCATTGCGTGGCACGCCTGGCCCCCGCGCTGGCGGCCCTGCAACTGCCGCCGTCACGGATTGCCCTCACGGCAGCCATTCCGGAGGTCGACGCGCCAAGTCCTTGCTGGGACGCGGTGCAAGCGATCAGCGAGCAACCGCAAAAGCCTCTGGCACAACTGTTGGCCAACACACCGCCACTGCACGCCATCACGCTGCTCAACAGCAGCGTGATGGCCTACGTGGCCGAAGCGTTGCAATGCCACGGGCCGATGGGCGGGTTCTGTTCCCAGGACAACGCCGGGCTTGATGCCCTCGTCGAAGCCTGCCAGCAGATTGTCGAGCAACGCGCCGACGCCGCGCTGGTGGTCAGCAGCAGTCCGAACCTGACGCCGGCCCTGTATCTGCGTGAACCCACTCCGTCAGCCGAGGCGATTTTCGGTGAGGGGGCCGCGGCGCTGCTGCTGAGTTCGGCCCCTTCGCGCACCACCCCGCACGCCTTGCGCATCGCCGGGTTCGCTCGGGGTTACAGCGCTGATCCGCAACGTGGCGCAGCGGTTGCCCGGCGGGTTATCGACCAAGCGCTGAGCCTGGAAAAACTGTGTCTCGGTGACGTCGAGCAGATCGTCGCCAACCCCGAGGATGCGCAATTGATGAGCCTGTTCGCCGAACACCCACGGGGCGTTCGTAGCGCTCGGGACATGACCGGCGATCTTGGCGCCAGCACGTTGCTGAGCGAGATCGCGCTGGCCTTGCACCACACCCAAAGTGCCTCGGCGACACCGGGCCACACGCTGTTTGTCAGCCATAGCCGCGCCGGTCATTGGGGCGCTTTGCTGCTGGCCAGTGAAACCCTGGAGAAGCACACATGAGTGCGACACGGATTGTGATCACCGGCATGGGCGCCGTGACCGGGTTCGGTTTCGAATGGCAGACCCTCTGGGAAAAAATGCTCGGCGCCGAACATTGTGTATGTCCATGGCAGCCCGACGGGGTGGGCGACGGCACGTTCCCGGTGCGCTACGCCGCAGCCGTGGATATGACCCTGTTGCCCGAGGCCTTGAAGGACCATCCCGCCTGGAACATTGCGCTGGAAAAGCGCAGTCGCTTTGGCTGGGTGGCCGCCACCCAAGCGGTGAACGACAGCCGACTTGCGCCTGATCAACTACGTGAAGCCGCCGTGCTCTGCGCCTCGGGCGCGCCCCAGCACATGCTGGCCGACATGCTGTTGACGCTGGCACCGGATGGCAGTGCCCCAGGCTGGCAACACCTGATGCCTCGTGCCGGACAGGTCAATGCCGAGGGCTCGTTGCGCCAGAGCAATGATCGGCTGGCGCGGGTGATTGCCGATGGACTGGGCTGTGAAGGCCCCGTGATTAATATCAGCAGCGCGTGCGCCGGAGCCTCCCAGGCCATCGGCAATGCCTTCCAGATGATTCGTCGCGGTGAAGTGAACGTGGCGATTGCCGGTGGCGCCGATTCGGTGCTGAACCTCGACACCATGGCCGCGCTGTACCTGCTCGGCGCGGCATCGAGCGAACAGCGCTGGGGTGTCGATTTGTGCCGGCCGTTCGACCGTAATCGCAGTGGCCTGATTGCCGGCGAGGGCGGTGGTTTCGTGGTGCTGGAAAGCCTTGAACACGCGCTGGCGCGAGGGGCGACGCCCTATGCCGAAGTCCTCGGCTTTGGCAGCAGCCTGGACGCCTACAAAGTCACCGCCCCGCAACCCGAAGGCCGGGGCGCGGCGCTGGCGATGCAAGCTGCGCTGGACGACGCCGGCCTGCGCGCGCAACAAATCGATCTGATCAACGCCCACGGTACTTCGACGCCGCTCAATGACGTTGCGGAAACCCTGGCGATCAAAAGTGTGTTCGCCGAGCACAGGCACTACCGGTCCCTGACCGTCAGTGCCAACAAGTCGCAGTTCGGCCACTTGATTGCCGCCGCCGGGGCGCCGGAATGCATGGTCACGGCGCTGGCGTGCCTGAACGATCTGGTCACGCCGACCGTGAACGTGCATGACGTCGATGAGCAGTGCGACCTGGACTATTGCGCCGGGCAAGCGGTCAGCCGCCGAGTGGATTTTGCCTTGAGCAACTCCTTCGGTTTTGGCGGCCTCAACACCTCCCTGGCCCTTGGCAAATATCGGGAGCACGGACAATGACTGACGCTACTGTGCGTGTTGCGGTCGCCGGCAGCGGTTGCGTATTACCCAGCGGCTGGGGCGTGCAACGCTTCTGGTCGGCGGCCAGTGAAGCCCGTAGCGGCATCGCTTTGCTGCAGTCGAAATGGTTTCACAGTGAGCGCGTGACGGCCTTCGGGCTTGTCAGTGATGAAGACCATCAAACCAGCCGCCAGGACGTGGCCCAGAACCTCCAGCGCTATTGCCCGCCAGCAGTGATCTGGGGTGTCAGCGCGGTGCGCCAGGCCTTGGCTGAAGCCGGGCTTGAACCGGGCAATGACGGTCTGCGTTATGGCCTCTATTGCTGTCAGGGCGGTTACACCCATCCGTCGTTGGTGGCCTATGGTGAGTTGCTCCACGAGTGCCGCAATGAGTCCGGCGCCGACATGCGGCGCCTCGCTCAACGGGTGTTGCAGGAGCGTGCGCTCGACCCGTTCCTGGTACTCAAAAGCCTGAGCAACGGCTTGCTCGGGATTGTCAGCCTGGCGCTGAAACTGGAGTGTGAATGCAACGCTTACATGCAAGGCGTGGCCGGCAATCTGGCGGCATTGCGCCAGGCGTGCGCGGCGTTGCAAAGCGGCCGTATCGATGCGGCGATTGTGGTCGGTGCCGGCAGTGAACTCGATCCATTGGCATTGGCCGCATTGGCCGAGGCTGGCGTGATCAGCACCGATGGTTCTCAAACCTTGCGTGCATTCGATCGCCAAGGCACCGGCGGGATTGCCGGCGAAGGGGCGGCGGCGTTGATTTTGCGCCGGGCCGACGATCTGGCGGATGGGCCGCAGACCTGCCTGGCCGGACTCTCCGCCCATCCGCGTGTGGGGTCGTTGAACCTGCCGGACAAGCAGATCGATCTGCTGGTCAGCAGCGCCAGCGGCGATCCGTACAAGGACGCCGACCTGGCCCGAACGCTGGCCCGCGCCGGTGCCGCGCACATCACCAGTAGCGTGCCGGTGACCGGCATCCTCAGCGGTGCGCCGAGCCTGGTCGACCTGATCCTGGCCCGCAACGCGCTGCATGCCCAGCGTGTGCCGCCGATCATCGGGTTGCAGCAACCGGTGGATCTGCGCCTGCCGTTTGTGCTCGGTGAGGGGCGGGACGCGGTGCTGCGCGACTGCCTGGTCATCAACCGCGACGACAATGGTTTCAGCGCCTGTTACCAGCTCGATTATCAGGCGGCCGACTAGCCGTTTTGAGCGCATTGAATCGCTTCTATTTTTCTAATCAAGGGATATGGCTGTCATGGATTATCGCGATTACGTACGACCGAAATTTGTTGAACTGATGCAGGCCCTGGGTCTGGAGTGCCAGTTCCATCGGGCGTTGGGCAGCAAGCTGTTCTACCGCGACAAACAGGGCTGCGATGTGACCGTCACCGACTTTCTCGGCGGTTATGGCGCTGCGTTGTTTGGCCACAATGACCCGCAGTTCGTCGATCAACTCTGCGGCCTGTTGCGCGCCGATGTGCCGTTCAATGCGCAGATGTCCGTGCGTGGCGCGGCCGGTCTGCTGGGGCGCGAGCTCAGCGAGGCGTTCAACCGGGAGTTGAACAATAGCGAGCGCTACATTTCGACCTTCTCCAACAGTGGCGCCGAGTCGGTGGAAATCGCCGTCAAGCATGCCGAATACCGCCGCCAGAAAACCTTGCAGAAGCAGTTTGACGAACGGGATTTCGCCCTCGCCAACCTGACCGCCAGCGACAAGGCCTATGTCGAACTGGACGTCGACGAGCTCGACCTGCCTGTCGGGTTGCTGCCGGACAATCTGTCTTACGTGACCGTCCGCCAAGTGGTGGAAGCGGTGCGTCAACACAACCTCGCGCAACTGCATGTCGAGCCGGTGTTCGTCGCCCTGCGCGGCAGCTTCCACGGCAAACTGGTGAATACCGTCCAGCTGACTTACGGCAAACAGTACCGCCAGCCGTTCGCCCGATTTGGTCTCAACGTCGAGTTCATCGACCCGCAACAACCTCAGCAACTCAAGGATTTGCCGGCCCGTCACACTCGGCATTGGCTGAGCCTGGAGTGGAGCGGCGAGACCTTGCAAGTGCGTCGTGAAGCGTTCAGTGCGATCACTGCGGTGTTGCTGGAGCCGATCCAGGGCGAGGGCGGCATCAACGAGTTTGCCAGCGAGTTCTACCTGGGCCTGCGTCGCCTGTGCAACGAGCAGCAATCCCCGCTGATCATCGACGAAGTGCAATCGGGCTTCGGTCGCACCGGCACTTTGCTTGGCTCCAGCCATTTCAACTTGCAGGGCGATTACTACTGCCTGTCCAAAGCGTTGGGCGGTGGCCTGATGAAAATCGCCGCGACGGTCATCCGCGCCAGCCACTACGAAAACGATTTCAGCTACATCCACAGTTCGACCTTCGCCGAAGACGATGCCTCGTGTCATATCGCCCTGTCGGCGTTGCGCCGCTTGTTCGAGAACGACAGCGCGATGCTCAAGGATGTGAACAGGAAAGGCGAATACCTCAAGTCGTCGTTGCTCGAACTCAAAGCCGCGTACCCGGACGTGATTGCCGATGTGCGTGGTCGCGGGTTGTTGCTGGGGTTCGAACTGCACGACCTGACCGGCACCAGTTCGCTGGTCCAGGCGTCTGCGCAGTACAACGATGCGCTGGGTTACATCATCGCCGGCTACCTGCTGCAATTCGAATCGCTGCGGGTCGCGCCGTCGGGCAGCAACGCCAACGTGATTCGCCTGGAGCCGCCGGTGTGCATCACCTTCGAGGAAATCGACGGCTTGATGGGCTCATTGCAAAAGGTCTGCGACATGCTGCGTCGCCGTGATGCTTTTCCGCTGGCGGCCGGTGTGTGCGCCGATAGCATCGGCGAAGTGCCTGCACGCGAGGTGAGCTTCAAGGAGCCTGAAAACCTCCCAAAGCCTGACGAGAGCGTTCGCGTGGTGGCGCGCGTGGCGTTCATCAATCACCTGATCGATTCGGACATGCTGAGTGATGTCGACCCGTCGCTGTCCACCCTGAGCGCCGAACAGAAGCGCGAGTTCATCAAACGCATGGCTCCGGAGCGGCGTGCCGCGCCGATCGGCCCGGTGCTGATTCGCTCGAAACTCGGCACCGCCGTGGAATTCACCCTGTACCCGTTGTGCATGGATTCCGATGCCATGGCCGCGTACATCGCCAGTGGTGACCTGGACACCATTCGTGATGAAGTCGGCAATCGCATCCGTGATGCCCGTGCCGATGGCTACAGCGTGGCCGGTCTGGGCATGTACACCTCGATCGTCACCAACAACTGTCAGGCGCTGAAAATCCCCGACATGGCGCTGACCTCGGGCAACGCGCTGACCATCGGCATGGGCCTGGAAGCGATCGAGCAGGGTTGCAAGCAGCAAGGCCTGGAACTGAGCCAGCAGACGGCCGCCGTGGTCGGCGCGGCCGGCAACATTGCCTCGACGTACGCCTCGTTGCTGTCCACCAGTGTCGAGCACCTGATCCTCATCGGTAGCGGTCGTGACGGCTCCCTGCGGCGTCTGGAGAAGACCGCCCAGCTGATTTACGCCGACGCCGCCCGTGCGATTCTCAAGGGTGTCGCCGAGCACGACCGCCTCGCCAGCCGCTTGCAGAAACTCGACGGCATAGACGCGTTGTTGCAGGCCCACGGTGCCGGCGCCGACCTCGGTCAGCGGGTGCAGCGCCTGGTCGAAGAACGCCTGGGCGCGAATGCGTTCATCACGGTCAGCAATGACCTTGATGTGCTGAAGCAGGCGCGCATCGTGCTCTGTGCTGCGAACGCTCCCCAGCCGTTTCTCGGTGCAGGGCACTTCGCTGAAAACAGCGTGATCTGCGACATCGCGGTGCCGCTGAACGTCGATCAGAACCTCTCCGGCCAACGGACTGACGTGCTGTACATGCACGGCGGGATCGTCCAGACCCCGCTGGGCGATGGCCTGATCCGCAACGTGCGCGCCTACCTCAAGGAAGGTCAGCTGTATGCCTGCATGGCGGAGTCGGTGTTGATGGGCTTGTCCGGGATGAAACAGCACTACTCCTACGGCGATATCAGTCGCGAGCAGGTGCAGCAGATTCGTGCCCTGGCCGCGACCCACGGCTTCAGCCTCGCGCAGTTCAAGACTGACAACTCACTCTAAGGAACGGTCATGCCGAATAAAGTAGCAGTAGTGACCGGTGGCAGTCGTGGCATCGGCCGGGCGATCGTCCTGGCCCTGGCCGGCGCGGGTTATCAGATCGCGTTCAGTTTTGTGCGCGACGAAGTGTCGGCCGCGTCCTTGCGTGACGAGGTCGAGGCGCTGGGCCTCGAATGCCTGGCGCTGCAATGCGACGTCAGCAGCGGCGACAGCATCAAGGGCTTTTTCGAACGCGTCGAACAGCATTTCCAGCGCATCGACCTGCTGGTCAACAACGCAGGGATCACCCGTGACGGGTTGCTGGCGACGATGCCGAGCCGTGACATCATCGAGGTGATCCAGACCAACCTGATTGGCACCTTGCTCTGCTGTCAGCAGGTGGTTCCGTCCATGATGCGCCAGCGCAGCGGTTGCATCGTCAACATCAGCTCGGTGGCCGCACAGAAACCCGGCAAGGGTCAAAGCAACTATGCCGCGGCCAAGGGCGGCGTCGAAGCGCTGACCCGTGCCCTGGCGGTGGAGTTGGCGCCGCGCAACATTCGGGTGAATGCGGTGGCCCCGGGCATCGTCAACACCGAAATGAGCACGGCACTGATTGGCAGTCAGGAACAGGAAATCCAGTCGCGCCTGCTGATTAAACGTTACGCCGAACCCCATGAAATTGCCGAGGCGGTGCTGTACATCGCCGATCGTGGTTTGTACCTGACGGGTGAGGTCCTGCCGGTCAACGGCGGGTTGAAAATGCCATGAGCCGGACCATTCTGATTACCGGCGCCGCCAAGGGCATCGGCCGGGCGGTGGCGGAGAATTTTGCCACCGACGCCGGGCACCGCTTGATCCTGCTGGACCTGGATTTGCCGGAACTGCAACGTTGGGTCGATGAGCAACAAGGGCAGATCAAGGCACGGGTCGAAACCCATGCCGCGAACATTGCCGACCTGCCAGGCATGGAAGCGTTCTTCAAAGTGCTGGCCAAACAAGTGGAGTACGTCGATGTGCTGGTCAACAGCGCCGGCATCTGCAACGAGAATGAACCGGAAGATTTGCACAACTGGCACAAAGTGATTTCGGTCAACCTCAACGGTACGTTCTACGTCACCTCGTTATGCCTGCCGTTGATGCCGGATCGCGGGCGGATCATCAACATGTCATCGATCCTGGGCCGCGCCGGCAAGGTCCGCAACACCGCGTACTGCGCTTCCAAGCACGGCATCGTCGGCATGACCAAAGCCCTGGCGATGGACCTGGCGCCCCGGCAGATCACCGTCAACGCGATTCTGCCCGCGTGGATCGATACGCCAATGCTGCAAGGTGAACTGGCGGCGCAAGCGGCCATTGCCGGGCTGACCCAGGAACAGATCCTGCGTAACGCCAAGAAGAAACTGCCGATGCGACGCTTCATTCAAAGCGAAGAAGTCGCGGCGATGGTGCGTTACCTGGCCAGCCCCGAAGCGGGCGGGGTAACCGCCCAGAGCCTGGTGATCGACGGCGGTGTCGGGTTGGGAATGTAGCCATGCAGGGATCTTCTTTTAGCCGCACCGCGTGGGCGGTGTTGGCGTGCATGGCCGCGCCGCCGGCGCTGGCTGAATTGACGGTGGACGACTTCAAGCCGGATTACGCCGATGCCGAAGTCGGCGTGGCCACCGCGCTGCGCTTGCACGGTGACGACCAGGTCACTCAGAAGGCCATGTATTTCAAGGCCAACCTGGAAGACAACTGGGACGGTGGTTACTACAAGGCCAAAGGTCGGGTGCGTTACGACGCCCGGTATGACGGCAACAATCCGTACAGCGAACGGGCGCGGGACAAATACCGCTTCGACGCCGACTGGCGGCATTTGTACTGGGGCCAGTCGGTGGGCGACGGCGAGGTGACCATCGGTTGGCAACAAGTGGTCTGGGGCCGTGCCGATGAGTTGCGGGTACTCGATCAGGTCAACCCGGTGGACTATCGCGACGGCCTGACTCCGCTACTGGAAGACAGCCGGATCGCGGTGCCCATGGTGCGGTTTGCGCAACCGGTGGGCGAGTGGGAACTGGAGGCGCTGTGGGTCACCGATTTTGTCAAAAACCAGCCGCCGGTGGCGGGCAGCGAGTTCGACGCACCACTGTTTGCTGTGCCGGATCCACAGTATTTTCTGTTGGATTCCAAGCCCGGCTACGACGGTGACAAGGGCTTTTCGTATGGCTTGAGCGCCAACGGCCGGATCGGTTCGGTGGACACCAGTTTCGTCGCACTGAACGCCCGCCAGAAAGACCCGGTGTACGCCGTCGAAGGCCTGGCCGATGACGGTCGCACTCGGCTGGAGCGCCAGTTTCCCCGTTACACCATGGGCGGTGCGGGGCTGGCGATCGACGCCGGTCACAGCATCGTGGTGCGCAGCGAAATTGCCTGGTTCGACAACTGGCGGGTGACCAATCCGACCCGCGCCTACGGCGCCGACAGCACCCCGATGGTCAAATCGTTGCTGGGCGTCGATTACTTGCTGCGCGACTGGCTGATCTCGTTGCAATGGCAGGAACAGCAACTGCTCGACTGGCAGGACGGCATGCTGCAAGACAAGCGCGAACACTTGTTCACCTTGTCGGCCGAAGGCACCCATTGGCAGGACCGACTCAAGAGCCGGCTGGTGGTCGCCGCCTCGCCACCTTTTAAGGACGATGCGCTGTTGCAAGGCATCTTCACCTACAAACCGGTGGACTGGATCAAGCTCGGGCTTGAAGTGGATGTGTTCTTCGGCAAGCCCGACAAAACCTTCGGCGAGTACGACAACCGCGATCAAGTGCGGCTGTCCGCCGGTTACCTGTTTTAACCCCATGACGCCTGCGCGCCCCTGGCGCATTGGCTCGACCGTATTTATCTGACGAAAAGGGAAGTTCCCATGTTGCCGCTATTCAAAAGTCTGACCGCTGCCGCATTGATCCTGAGCGGCGCTTGCGCCACCGCCGCCGACGGCAAGAATGCCGATGAAATCATCCGTCAGGTGCGGGATCGAAACGACGGTAAAAGCTTCATGTCCCAAGTGTCGCTGATCCTCCACGACAAGAAGGGTAATACCCGGGTTCGTGAGTTCACCTACCTGCAAAAGGATTACCCGGACAGCGACAAATTCAGCATGTATTTTTCCGCCCCCACGGACGTGCGCGACGTTGCCTTTCATATCGAAAACCCCCACGAAACGCTGGGCCTGGAAGACAGCCAGTGGATGTACTTGCCGGTCAGCCGCCAGACACGACGGATCTCCACCACCGACAAGCGCGGCTCATTCATGGGCAGCGAGTACTCCTACGCCGACCTGGACAAGGTCCGGGTCAAGGATTACACCCAGACGCTGGTCGGCGAAGAGCAGGTCAAGGGCCGCGACTGTTACGTGATCGAGCGTGAGCCAGCGTCACCGGAGGTGTTGGCAAAGACCGGCTACAACAAACTGAAAGTGTGGATCGACAAACAGAATTTCCTGGTCATGCGCCAAGACTTCTTCGATGTCAAAGGCGTGCTGGTCAAGCAGATGCGCACGCAAAAGGTCGACACCATCGACTCGATTGACAGCATCGTGCTGAGCGAAACCGAGCACTTCATCGACGGCACGCGCTCAGAGATGCGCTTCAACCACCTGCAATACAACGTGCAACTGGAAGACCGTTTGTTCACCCAGACCGCCATCAAGCGCGGGCTGAAAACCGGCGACGTGCCCGACTTTGCCGTGTCTGCCCGCTAAGCGCCGACCCTGACGACCCTGGAACGCATGACTATGGAAAGATACCTGAACTTCGTCGAGCGCTATGCGCGGGCGATCGTTTTCCTGCTGGTGGCGGTCACGGCGTATTTCACCTATACGCTGGGCGCGCTGATCTCTGACACCAACCCTTATCTGCTCAAGGAAAGCCATCCTGCGCGCAAAACCATCATCGATCTGCAAAGCGAGTTCACCGGTACGTTCGACTCGGTGATGCTGGCGCTGAACAACCCGCAGACGGTGTTCAACAAGCAGACCCTCAACGCCCTGTTTTCGATGTCGCAATCGATGCGCAAGATGATCCTGGCCAACGACGCCGACAAGGAGCAGTTGACGCAAATCGTCGCCAAATATCCGGACGACAGCCGCGCGCAATTGTTGGTGAGGGACATTCTGGAGAACGGTTTTTCCCAGAACGACTATGCCCAGGCCAAGGCCCTGCGTGATTACGCCCAGAGCCAGAACTGGGATGCCCATGATCAGCAGTTCCTGACCTTTCTCGCCGAGCGGATTAACCCGATCCGCGAAATGGCGTCCATGGGTGATCTGGAAAACATCGTGCTGACCGACGATGGCGAGTTGCTGATCCACAAGACCCTCAACGCCTACGACATGGACCCGGCGTTGGTCGAGTCGCAGATCATGGGCAACGAGCTGATGGTCGAGGGGGTGGTCTCCAAGGACAAGAAAGTCGCGATGCTGGTGGCCGAGCTGGGCACCAAGCAAGACGATGCCCAGGCGCAACTGCGCGCCTACCAGATCGTGCGTGGCATCGTCGCGGACTATCAGGCGGCGCACCCCGAGTTCAAGGACGAGATTTTCATTGCCGGTATGCCGATCTTCATCGCGGCCCAGCAAGAGATCATCGACCATGACCTGGCCGTGCTGTTTCCGATTGTCTTTTTGCTGATCACCCTGCTGTTGATTTTCTTCTTCCGCAAACCGCTGGGCGTGTTGTTACCGCTGTTCAATATTCTGTTCTGCACCATCTGGACCCTGGGCCTGATGGCCCTGTTGCGGGTGCCATTCGACTTGCTGACCAGCGTACTGCCGGTGTTTCTGTTCACCATTTGCTGCGCAGATGCGATCCATGTGATGGCGGAGTATTACGAACAGAAAAGCGCTGGTAAAAGTAACCGCGAAGCCAATCGCGAGACGCAACGGCTGATGGTTATACCGGTGGTGTTGACGACGGTGACCACCATCGCCACCTTCATGATTTCTACCACCAATAACATTGTCAGCATCCGCAATTTCGGCGTGTTCATGTCCATCGGCCTGACGGCGGCGCTGATCATTTCGCTGTTGCTGATTCCGGCCTGGATCTCGATCTGGGGCAAGGACCAGACGCCTAAAACTCTAGCTGCCGTGCACAAGGAGTCGATAATTTCGCGTTACCTGGTGGCGTTTTGTGCGCGACTGATTCAGTGGCGCAAACCGATCCTGGTGGTGACGCTGCCGTTGCTGGTCCTGATGACGGTGTTTACGTTCCGCGTCGATATCGAAGACTCGGGCATCGCCTATTTCAAGTCCGAGAGTCATATCCGCGTTTCCGACCAGTTCATCAACCACGCCAAGGTCGCGGGCACGGCACCGGGCTGGATCGCCATCGACAGCAAAGAGCCGCGCGGCGTGCTGACCACAGAGGTGGTGCAGTTCATCGACAAGCTCGACCACTTCATCAAGCAGCAACCGCATGTCAGTTACGGCTACTCTCTGGCCACTTACGTCAAGCGCATGAACCTGGTGCTCAACGACATGAACCCAGACTACTTGCGCGTGCCCCAGGCGACAGAGCAGGTCACGTCGGTCAATGACGAAGGACAGGTCGAGCGGTTCGAGGTGCCGGGCAATTCGCTGATCGAGCAACACGTGATGCTGTTCGAGAACGGCGGCGGCTCGGACCTCAACAACGTGCTCAATGCCGACTACTCCAAGGCGCTGACGCTGTACACCATGACGTCCTCGGTGGCCAGCGACTACCAGGACATGCTGGATCGGCTCGATGCCTGGTTGCTGGTGAACAAACCGGCCAACCTCGAAGTGACGCACGCCGGCACGCCATTGATCTGGACCGGCGTGTTGCAGGAAATCACCCAGGGCCAGGTCCTGAGTTTTTCCCTGGCATTGGTGGTGGTCACGCTGATGATGATGTATTGGCTCAAGTCGGTACGCCTGGGCGTTCTCGGCATGCTGACCCTGTTGACCACCTCGGTGACGGTCTATGGCTGCATGTTCCTGTTCGGCATCGAGCTGAACATCGGCACGACGCTGGTGACGTTCCTGGTAGTCGGTGTGGTCGATTACGCGGTGCACCTGCTGTCACGAATCAAACTGCTGGTGCAGCAAGGAATTCATGTCGATGCGGCCATTTTGCAGGCGATGCACAGCGTCGGCCGTTCGACCGTGGTCAACGTGGTGATTTTCTCCGTGGGCTTCATGGCGCTGCTGTTTTCCGACTTCAAGCCGATTGTCGATTTGGGCGCACTGGTAGCGATGGCGCTGTTTTCCAGCGGTGTCATGACCATTCTGCTGGTAACGCTGGTGTCGCCGTGGTTCTTTGCGACGATTGTTCCGGTCGCGCCGGTGCCTGGACAAGATCGAGCAGTGCGGGAGCCAGCGTTGAGCTGACCTGATAACCGGTAACGCAGGCGCGCAAGTGACCTGCGAGCCGGGTCATCCGGCGCAGCAGGGTCTTCAGTTCAGCGTATTGCTCGGGTTTTTTTCGCCATAGCGGGCGATACGCTCGAACTGACATTCCTCTCGGGCATCGTTGAGGTTGTTTTCGAATTCTTCGAGGCCGTTGTGCAGTTGCTGTAGAGCGCCGATCTGGGAGACCAGCTCGGCCTTTTTTTCGGCGATCGCTTTTTGCGCCATGTCCCACGGGAATTCTTCACCGTGGTAGTTGTTCAACATCACCTGCAGCTCTTTGAGCTTGAAACCCAGTTGCTGGGCGCACTTGATGAACGTTAATACTTCGACACTCTGCTGGCTGTAGATGCGGTATTTGCCTTCACGCTTGGGCTCGGGCAACAGGCCGATTTCTTCGTAATGGCGAATGCTTTTAACTGTGGTGCCCGACAGCTGGGCGGCTTTGCCGATATACATAAAGATCCGTCTCGATGATCAAACAGGGTGTAGCGCGACCAGACTTCATGACTGATCGGAGCGAATAATATAGTGAATAGCGTTCAAAGATTGCAGCAGCATGTAAATGACGCGCACAACCGACGAACGACCGCTTGAAGGGGACGTGGGGAGGGGCTGACGGCGAGGACGCGTCGTCAGCAAACAGCGAGGGGGTGTCAGCTGCCGGCGGTGACCCGGGCCTGTTCCAGCCAGGCGTCGCGCTGGGTCGACTTGGAACCCAGGATCGGCCCGAACGTCAGTGTCTTCAACGGCTTGATGCCGCAGAACTCCAGGGTTGTCTTGCGCATCTGGTGCAGGCCGGGCATGCGATAGACCCATTTGTAATACCAGGGCGGCGTGTCCATGGTCACCAGCAGGTGTGCGGTCCGTCCCTTGAGCAATTTGTCGGGGAAGGCCTTGCCCTCACGGTATTTGAAGGCAAAGCCGGGCAGGAAAATACGGTCAAGAAAGCCCTTCATCAGGGCCGGAATTCCGCCCCACCAGATCGGATAAACGAACGTCAGGTGTTCGGCCCAAGTGATATCGGCCTGGGCTTGCAACAGGTCCGGCTCCAGCGGCTGGATCGTGTGATAGCCGTCGTGCAAGACCGGATCGAAGTCCAGCGCATCCAGACGCAGCAGGCGCACGTCATGACCGGCATCCTTGGCGGCCTGGACGTAAGTTTCGCTCAGTGCCCCGCAGAAACTGTCGGTGGAGGGGTGCCCCAGAATCACGAGCATTCGTTTGCTCATCGCGTGTACTCCTGAAATGAAGCTCGCAGCATAGAGTCTGCCCCTAACGGTAGAGTCAAGGCGTTCTCGGGGTCAGTGCTTCCAGCAATGCCCGGGCGTAACCAGGCAGGTTGTCGAAGTCGCGGGCACAAATTTTCAGGGTGCGGTTGGCCCAATCTTCGGGAAGAGACCGGATCGTGACTGCTTGCACCTGCGGCCAGCGCTCGATGACCATCCGCGGCACAATGGCCAGCCCTGCGCCGCGAGCGACCATACGAATGACCCCGTCGAAGCCGTCGG
Organism: Pseudomonas silensiensis; assembly: GCF_050434865.1. Classification (NCBI taxonomy): domain Bacteria; kingdom Pseudomonadati; phylum Pseudomonadota; class Gammaproteobacteria; order Pseudomonadales; family Pseudomonadaceae; genus Pseudomonas; species Pseudomonas silensiensis. The sequence goes on along the minus strand of NZ_JBNDJH010000026.1, from coordinate 63,898 downwards.
CGCGAATGCGGATCGGCATGCGCTGGCCAATGTGCAGGGCCTGTTCTTCCAGGTGGATCGCCAATGCACTGCTGGCGCCCAGCGCCACATAGTCATGGCTCAAAGTGTCGGCGAAGGTCAGTGACGGCGTTTCGGCCAGGGGATGGTCAGAAGGCAGGATCAGCACCAGTGGGTCATCGCGAAACGGCCGGGTCTGCAGGTCATCGGTGTCCACGGCGTCGGACACGATCCCGAGGTCCGCAGCCCCCTGACGCAACGCATGGGTGATGCGCGCACTGGGTAACTCTTGAAGGTCGATGTCGAGATTCGGGTGTTTACGCAGAAAGTCCGCGAGCAACTCCGGCAGGTACTCGGTGATCGCCGTGGTATTGCACAACAGTCGCACCTGACCTTTGACGCCCTTGGCGTATTCGGCCAGGTCCTGCTGCATGCGTTCGGCTTGTTGCAGCAGGACCCGGGCGTGTTGTGCCAAGGCTTTGCCGGCCGGCGTCGGGCTGACACCGCGGCGACCTCGCTGCAGAAACTCGATCCCCAACGAAGCCTCCATGGCGCGGATGCGTGCACTCGCCGCCGCCAGGGACAGATGACTGCGAGCGGCGCCGGCGGTGATGTTGCCGCTGTCGAGGATGTTCAAGTAGAGGCGCAGGTCGGTCAGGTCGAAGTGCATAGTGTGTTCCGAAGGTCGAGCCTCTACCAAAACAAGAGGCTGTCTCAGTATATGGCAGATTTTCAAGCAGCCAATCCGGGCTCACGATAGCGCCATGAATACTCTCGCCGCGTTCTATCAAAACCTCGGTCTGGCCCTTTCCTTGATGGTCATCGCGACCTTTCTGCTGGCCGGCATGATCAAGGGTGTAATCGGCCTGGGCCTGCCGACCATCGCAATGGGCCTGCTCGGTCTGGCTATGGCTCCGTCGCAGGCTGCCGCGCTGCTGATCATCCCCGCGACGCTTACCAATGTCTGGCAACTGACATTCGGAGGGCATCTGCGAGGGTTGATCAAACGCCTGTGGCCGATGCTGTTGGCGATCTTCATCGGCACCGGGGCGGGCACGTTGTGGATCGGCATGGCCGGTGGTCATTGGGTCGTGCGGGGATTGGGCGCGGCGCTGTTGCTCTATGCGTTGAGCGGATTGTTTCTGCCGACCTTGCGCGTCGGCCGTCACACCGAGCGTTGGCTCGGTCCGCTTTGCGGTGTGTTGACGGGCGTCATCACTTCGGCCACCGGCGTCTTCGTGATTCCGGCCGTGCCTTATCTGCAAGCCTTGGGCTTGAGCAAGGATGAACTGGTGCAGGCGCTGGGTCTGTCGTTCACCGTCTCGACCCTGGCCTTGGCCGCCGGCCTGTTATGGCGCGGCGCACTAGGCGGCGGCGAGCTGAGTGCGTCGTTGCTGGCGCTGATCCCGGCGGTGCTCGGCATGTTGCTGGGGCAATGGCTGCGCCAGCGGATTAGCGCCGTGTTGTTCAAGCGCGTGTTCTTCATCGGCCTCGGCGTGCTCGGCGGCCACTTGCTGATCAGCGGGTAGCGGACGACGGGCTGAGCATGCCGATGGCGCGGATATCGAAATCCCGCTCCAGGTACTCATCGCGCTGCTCGAGGAACTGCTTCATGTGCGGCAGGTTCGAGTGCACATCGAGGTGGGCCTGGGACTGCCAAATCTCGAAGAAGATAAAGAGCGTCGGGTCCTGTTTATCGCGCAGCATGTGGTATTCGATGCAACCGGGCTCGGCGCGGCTTGCTTCCACATAGCCGCTGAAAAACGCTTCAAAGGCGTCAGATTTTTCCGGGCGGGTCTTGGCGTGCAGGATGAAGCCTTGCATTTCACTCATCAAAAATCTCCTCAAGTTCAGAATCGGCGCAAGTCTATGGCAACAATCACCTGTCGATTCGTGCGTATTGGTCAAATGAATTTTGTGAATTCAGCGCTTATTCCGCGCGAGGCAGATCGCTACTCTGCCGCCATCGAATTCCAACCTTCCGAGACTTCCCATGAAAAAAGTCCTGTTGCTCAATGGCGGCAAAAAATTTGCCCACTCCGATGGCCGCTACAACACCACCCTGCATGAAGCCGCGCTGAGCGTGCTGGATCGCGGCGGTGTCGACGTGAAAGCCACCTTCATCGACGAGGGTTACGACGTCGCCGAAGAAGTCGCCAAATTCCTCTGGGCCGACGTGATCATTTATCAGATGCCCGGCTGGTGGATGGGTGCACCCTGGACCGTCAAGAAGTACATCGACGAAGTCTTCACCGAAGGCCATGGCAGCCTTTACGCCAGCGACGGCCGCACCCGTTCCGACGCGTCGCAAAAGTACGGCAGTGGTGGCCTGTTGCAGGGCAAGCAATACATGTTGTCCCTGACCTGGAACGCGCCGCAGCAAGCCTTCGACGACCCGACCGACTTCTTCGAAGCCAAGGGTGTGGACGCGGTGTACTTCCCGTTCCACAAGGCCAACGAGTTCCTCGGCATGACCGGTTTGCCGACGTTCCTGGCCGTCGATGTGATGAAGCGCCCGAATGTCGAAGCCGATGTCGCGCGCTATGAGCAGCATTTGACCGAGGTGTTCGGCCTGCCGGCGTAAGGTTCCTTTTGCCCCGCATCCAGCTACTATCAAGCCAGTTTTGAATGAGGGGCATCCGTGAAAGCCAGATCCGATGAGTTGCAGATTTTCGTCTGCGTGATTGAATGCGGGTCGATTTCCGCTGCGGCCGAACAGGTCGGGCAAACGCCTTCGGCGGTCAGCCGTACGCTGTCGCGGCTGGAGGCGAAACTCGATACCACGCTGATCAACCGCACCACGCGGCGTATGGACCTGACCGAAGAGGGCAAGTACTTCTTCGAGCACGCCAAGCTGATTCTCGATCAGATGGACGAGCTCGAAGAACGCCTGACCTCACGTCAGCAAACCCCGTCCGGGCGTCTGCGGATCAACGCCGCATCGCCCTTTATGCTGCACGCTATCGTGCCGTACATCGACGAATTCCGCCGGCTCTATCCGGACATCCAGCTGGAGCTCAACAGCAACGATTTGATCATCGATTTGCTCGAGCAAAGTACCGACATCGCCATCCGCATCGGCACGCTCGCCGACTCGACTTTGCACGCTCGATCGCTGGGTTGCAGCCCGCTGCACATCGTCGCCAGCCCGGCGTATCTTGAAAAGCATGGCGTACCGGCTGAAGTGGCGAATTTGTCCGGGCACACGCTGCTGGGTTTTACCAACAACGAAGGTCTCAACCAATGGCCGCTGCGTTACGTTCACGGTGATCGCTGGCCGATTCAGGCGTCGATCAGCGCCTCCAGCGGCGAGACGATCAGGCACCTGGTGCTGGAAGGTCAGGGCATTGCCTGCCTGTCGCACTTCATGACGATTGATGACATTCGCGCCGGTCGTTTGCAGGTGCTGCTGGCGGATTTCAACAGCGGGTATCGCCAGCCGATCAATGCGGTGTACTACCGCAACTCGCAACTAGCCCTACGGATTCAGTGCTTCCTGGACTTCATCCAGGGCAAATTGGCGGCTTACGCGAACGCGGATTTCAAGGGCTGATTCGTGACCCCTGCGCAAGAGTGAATTGGGCAACGCTGTCTGTTTCCGCAGGCATCGGTCCTCGATACTGGCTGCATCACTTATTAACGCAGGGAGTTTCTCCATGAACGTATTCATTACCGGCGCAGCGGGTTTCATCGGCGGCTCCATCGCCACCGGTCTGGTCCGGGCGGGTCACAAGGTCACCGGCCTGGTGCGCAGTACCGAACAAGCCAATGAACTGAGTGCTTTGGGCATCACCCCGGTGCTCGGCACGCTTGACGACAGCGCATTGCTGGCCGACCAGGCCCGCGCTGCCGACGCCGTGATCAACGCCGCCAGCAGCGACCATCGCGGCGCGGTAGAAGCGTTGCTCGATGCACTTCGCGGTACCAACAAAGTGTTCCTGCACACCAGCGGCTCAAGCATCGTCGGCGATGCGTCGGGCGGCAAATCCAGTGACGTTATCTATTACGAAGACAACCTGCCGGCCCCTACCGTCGACAAGGCTGCTCGCGTGGCCATCGACAACCTGATCCTCGCCGCAGCCAAGGACGGGGTGAACTCGGCAGTGATCTGCAACACCCTGATCTACGGCCATAGCCTGGGCGTGAATCGTGACAGCGTGCAGCTACCACGCTTGCTGAAACAGGCGCGTAAAAGTGGCGTGGTCCGGCATGTCGGTAGCGGCCAGAACATCTGGTCCAACGTGCACATTCAAGATGTGGTTTCCCTGTACCTGCTGGCGCTGACCAACAACGTACCGGGCACCTTCTACTTCGTCGAAAGCGGTGAAGCGTCGTTCATCGACATGACCACTGCGATCGCCCAAGCGCTGAATCTGGATGAGCCACAAGACTGGCCGCTGAAAGAGGCCGAAGCCGAGTGGGGTTATGAAATGGCCAACTATGGCCTGGGCTCCAACAGCCGGGTTCGCGGTAAAAAGGCGCGCGAATTGCTGGGCTGGGCGCCGAAGCGTACATCGGTGATTGAATGGATTCGGGACGAGATGGTTTGAGTTCGCTGTAGACCGCGTCATCGTTCTTCGCGGGCAAGCCACGCTCCCACAGGTATTGTGTCGTTCATCAGTTTCGCGAACGATGCAAAACCTGTGGGAGCGTGGCTTGCCCGCGATTGCGTTTCTGGCGGCCCAATAACTGGCCGGGCCGCCCTCAATTCCGTAACATCCGCCCCCTCTTTCCCCGCCTGTATTTTAGGTCACCCATGAAACCCAAACGTCTGCGCGCCGATGTCCTGGCCGGACTCACCACGTCTTTCGCCCTGCTACCCGAATGCATCGCCTTCGCGCTGGTGGCTCACCTCAATCCGTTGATGGGGCTTTACGGCGCTTTCATCATTTGCACCCTGACCGCACTTTTCGGTGGGCGGCCGGGCATGGTGTCCGGCGCCGCCGGATCGATGGCCGTGGTGATCGTCGCGCTGGTGGTGCAGCACGGCGTGCAGTACTTGCTGGCGACCGTGTTGCTGGGCGGATTGATCATGCTCGCATTCGGGTTGCTGAAACTGGGCAAGCTGGTGCGCATGGTGCCGCACCCGGTGATGCTCGGCTTCGTCAACGGCCTGGCGATCATCATTGCCCTGGCGCAGCTGGAACACTTCAAGAGCGGTGACGTCTGGCTCAGCGGCACGCCGCTGTACCTGATGGCAGGGCTGGTTGCCGTGACGATGGCCATCGTTTACGTGATGCCGCGTCTTACGCGCGCCGTGCCGCCAGCGCTGGTGGCGATTCTGGGCGTGGGTCTGGCGGTTTATCTGCTCGGCCTGCCGACCCGCACCTTGGGCGACATGGCGCACATCGCCGGCGGCTTGCCGACCTTTGCGCTGCCAGACATCCCCTGGAACCTGGAGACCCTGCGCATCATCGCCCCTTACGCGATATTGATGGCGTTGGTCGGTCTGCTGGAAACCCTGCTGACCCTGAACCTGACCGACGAGATCACCGAGAGCCGTGGCTATCCGGATCGCGAATGCGTGGCGCTGGGCGCGGCCAACATGGTCTCTGGTGTATTCGGCGGTATGGGCGGCTGCGCCATGATCGGGCAGACGGTGATCAACCTCAGTTCCGGCGGGCGCGGTCGGCTGTCCGGTGTGGTGGCCGGGGTGATGATTTTGCTGTTCATCCTCTTCCTTTCGCCGCTGATCGAGCGCATCCCGCTGGCCGCATTGGTCGGGGTGATGTTCGTGGTGTCGCAGCAGACGTTTGCCTGGGCCTCGTTGCGGGTGGTGAACAAAGTGCCGCTGAACGACGTGTTGGTGATCATCGCGGTAACGGTCATAACGGTGTTCACCGATCTGGCCACCGCCGTGCTCTGCGGGATCATCATTGCGGCGCTCAACTTCGCCTGGCAGCAGGCCCGTGAGCTTTATGCCGACAGTCACCTCGAAGCCGATGGCAGTAAGCTTTACCTTCTGCATGGCACGCTGTTCTTCGCCTCGACGGCGCCTTTTCTCAATCAGTTCGATCCCGCCAACGATCCGCCCGTCGTGACGATCGATTGTCGCCACCTGAGCTTCGTCGACTACTCGGCCATCGCCGCGCTGAATGCGCTGCGAGATCGCTACACCAAGGCTGGCAAGCACCTGCGCGTGCTGCACTTGTCCGAACGCTGCAAGAAACTGCTCAAGCGCGCCCGCGTGAATCACGACTGACGCCTGACTCCTCAGCAGGCGTGATGAAAATCCGCCTGCCCGATTTTCATAACACACGACCCCGCATACCTCTGCGCGACAACCCTTATCCCTGCACGAAAATTACTTTCACCTCGTTTGAAAATCACACCTCGAAATGTTTTATGAGTTTCACAACCCATTCGACGTGACCCTTTCGAGGAGTACCGCATGACACCGTCCTTCGGCTATTGGCTGCTGGTTTACGCCGCCATCGCCATCATCGCGCTGATCGTTCTGATCGCCCGTTACCGACTCAATCCGTTCATTGTTATCACCTTGGTGTCCATCGGCCTGGCGCTGTTGGCGGGGATGCCGCCGTCGGGCGTGGTGGGGGCGTACGAGGCGGGCGTCGGCAAGACGCTGGGCCATATCGCGCTGGTGGTCGCACTGGGCACCATGCTCGGCAAAATGATGGCCGAGTCCGGCGGCGCCGAGCAGATGGCGCGAACGTTGATCGAGCGCTTCGGTGAGAAAAATGCGCACTGGGCGATGGTCTGCATCGCTTTCCTTGTAGGACTGCCGCTGTTCTTCGAAGTCGGTTTTGTACTGCTGGTGCCGATCGCTTTCACGGTAGCGCGGCGCGTGGGCGTGTCGATTCTGATGGTCGGTTTGCCGATGGTCGCCGGGCTCTCGGTGGTCCACGCCCTGGTGCCGCCACACCCGGCGGCGATGCTGGCGGTGCAGGCGTATCAGGCCTCGGTGGGGCAGACCTTGCTGTACGCGATCCTGATCGGGATTCCGACCGCGATCATCGCCGGCCCCCTCTACGCCAAGTTCATCGTGCCGCGCATTCAACTGCCGGAAGATAATCCGCTGGAGCGGCAGTTCCTCGAGCGTGAACCGCGCGACAGCTTGCCGGGTTTCGGCATCACCATGGCGACTATTCTGTTGCCGGTGGTGCTGATGCTGGTCGGTGGCTGGGCCAATCTGATCTCCACGTCGGGCAGCGGTTTCAATCAGTTTCTGTTGTTTATCGGCAATTCGGTAATTGCCTTGCTGCTGGCGACTTTACTGAGTTTCTGGACCCTCGGTCTGGCTCAGGGTTTCAACCGCGAATCGATCCTCAAATTCACCAACGAATGCCTGGCACCGACCGCCAGCATCACCTTGCTGGTGGGTGCGGGCGGTGGCTTGAACCGGATTCTGGTGGACGCTGGCGTCACCGATCAGATCGTCAGCCTGGCCCAGGTATTCCACCTGTCGCCGCTGCTGATGGGCTGGCTGTTTGCTGCATTGATGCGCGTCGCCACCGGTTCTGCCACGGTGGCCATGACCACCGCGTCGGGCATCGTCGCGCCGGTGGCCATTGGTCTGGGTTATCCCCATCCAGAGCTGTTGGTGCTGGCGACGGGCGCGGGGTCGGTTATCTTTTCCCACGTCAATGACGGCGGCTTCTGGTTGATCAAGGAATACTTCAACATGACCGTCGCCCAGACCTTCAAGACCTGGACAGTGCTCGAGACCATTATCTCGGTGGTCGCCTTCGGCCTGACCGTGGGTCTTTCTTATCTGCTTTAGCCGGAGCCGCCTGCCATGGACATCCTCTACCAGATCCGCGCCCGTCAGGATTCCTTCAGTGCGGGCGAAGGACGCATCGCTCGGCTGATGCTCGACGACGTAGGATTTGCCTCCGCCGCCAGCCTCGATGAACTGGCGCAGAGAGCGGAAGTCAGCACCGCCACGCTCTCGCGTTTTGCTCGCACCGTCGGCTGCCGCGACTTGCGCGATCTACGGCTGCAACTGGCCCAGGCCAGCGGCGTCGGCAGCCGTTTTTTGGACCCGGCGGGCACGCCCGATCAGTCGGCGTTTTACGGGCAGATCGTTGGCGATATCGAGTCGACCTTGCGCCAGCACCTGTCGGCGTTCGACGAGTCGCGTTTCGCCGACGCGGTGAAATTGCTGGGCAAGGCGCGGATGATTCATGCGTTCGGCATGGGTGGTTGCTCGACCTTGTGCAGTGATGAATTGCAAGTGCGGCTGGTGCGATTCGGCTACCCGATTGCGGTGTGCCACGACCCGGTGATGATGCGCGTCACCGCCGCCAGCCTCGATGCCGAACGCGCAGTCATTGCCTGCTCGCTGACCGGCATCACGCCCGAACTGCTCGAGGCCGTCGAGCTGGCCCGCAACTACGGCGCACGGATTATCGCCATCACCCGGGCCGACTCGCCGCTGGCGCAATTGGCGGATGTGCTGCTGCCGCTGCAAGGCGTCGAAACCTCCTTCATCTACAAACCCACGGCGGCACGCTACGGCATGTTGCTGGCCATCGACGTGCTTGCCACCGAGCTGGCGCTGGCCAATCCCGAACACAATCAAGAGCGTCTGCGGCGGATCAAACTCGCCCTCGACGATTACCGCGGCGGCGACGATCACTTGCCGCTGGGAGACTGACATGAAGTACGACACGCTGATTCGCAACGCCCTGATCATCGATGGCAGCAACGCCCCCGGTTATCCCGCCGACGTGGCGATTCTGAAGGGGCGCATCGAGCGCATCGGCGACTTGCACAATGCCAGCGCCAGCGAAGAAATCGACGCCGCCGGCCGCGTGTTGGCGCCAGGTTTCATCGACGTGCACACCCATGACGACACCGTGGTGATCCGCCAGCCGCAGATGCTGCCCAAGCTCAGCCAGGGCGTGACCACCGTGATTGTCGGCAACTGTGGGATCAGCGCTTCGCCGGTGAGTTTGCGCGGCGATCCTCCCGACCCGATGAACTTGCTCGGCACCGCAGCAGCGTTCGTTTATCCGAGGTTCAGCGACTACCGCGCCGCCGTCGAAGCGGCGAATACCACGCTGAACGTGGCCGCACTGGTCGGCCACACGGCGCTGCGCAGCAACCACCTCGACGATCTGTTTCGCACTGCCACGCAGGGCGAAATCAGCGCGATGCGCGAGCAACTGCGTGAAAGTCTTGAGGCCGGTGCGTTGGGTTTGTCCACGGGGCTTGCCTATGCCAACGCCTTCTCGGCTTCCACCGATGAAGTGATGCAGCTGACTGAAGAGCTGACCGCCTTCGGCGCGGTCTACACCACCCATTTGCGCAGCGAATTCGAGCCGGTGCTGGAGGCCATGGACGAGGCATTCCAGATTGGCCGCCACGCGAAATCCCCGGTGATCATTTCCCACCTCAAATGTGCCGGCGCCGGTAACTGGGGGCGTAGTCCACAACTGCTGGCGTCCCTCGAACACGCGGCGAAAACCCATCCGGTAGGCTGCGACTGTTATCCCTACGCGGCGAGTTCATCGACGCTGGACCTCAAGCAAGTCACCGACGCTCATCGCATCACCATCACCTGGTCAACGCCTCACCTTGAAGTGGGTGGCCGTGACCTGATGGACATCGCCGCCGAATGGGGCGTGCCGCTACTTGATGCCGCTCGACGCCTGCAACCGGCCGGCGCGGTCTACTACGGAATGGATGAGGCGGATGTACGAAGAATCCTTGCGCATCCGCTGTCGATGGTGGGCTCTGACGGATTGCCGGAAGACCCGTTTCCGCATCCACGCTTGTGGGGCGCATTCCCACGCGTGCTCGGACATTTCAGTCGCGATGTAGGGCTGTTTCCGCTGCACACCGCCGTGCACAAGATGACCGGGTTGTCGGCGGCGCGATTTGGCTTGAAGGAACGTGGCGACATCCGTGAAGGACATTGGGCGGATCTGGTGTTGTTCAATCCTGTGACCATTCGCGACGTGGCTGATTTCAATGATCCGCAACGGGCGGCGGAAGGTATCGATGGGGTGTGGGTCAACGGTGTCTTGAGTTACAGCGAAGGCCAGGCAAACGGAAGAAGGGAAGGGCGGTTTCTGGCGCGGCAAGGGGACTTGCGTGACGGATTCCAGTAAACATTCCGAGTGCTGCGTCACAGTGATGGCACATTGAGACTAAAGAAAGGCATCGCCAAGCCGAAGCGCTGACATCTCGCCCAGCTACACTCTGGGCCTTATCAGTCTGGGAGCAACTCCATGAGCTTCGGCAAAACCACCCCGATCCTGCGGATTTTCGATGAAATCAAGGCCGTGGAGTTCTACGTCGACTTCCTGGGTTTCAAGATCGACTGGCAGCATCGCTTCGAGCCCAACTTTCCGTTGTACCTGCAAGTCTCTCGTGGTGAGTGCGTGCTGCATCTGTCCGAACACCACGGCGACAGCACACCGGGCTCGGCGTTGCGGATCGAGACTGATGAGTTGGAAGTGTTCCAGCAGCAGTTGCTGGCCAAGGAATATAAGTTTGCGCACCCACAGATCCAGGCCATGCCCTGGGGTAGCCAGGACATGACCATCGCTGATCCGTTTGGGAATCGGTTGGTGTTTACCAGTGCGATCAGTATTTGAGCTAGGACTGTTTTGCGTTAGCGGCTTCTGTGCCAAAGACTGTCAATGCTCAGCACTCCTGATGCTCAGGACATGAGCATTGAACGATTGATAGTCTCTAATACTGCGCCCGGTCGGGATATTGATGCCTTGAGGAATGATGCCGCTGCAATTGTGGCAGGCTGGAAATGCCACGGGGACGTCACCTTTCATTAAGGTGTCCGTGAACAGGTGTAAGTCAGTAAGCAACCTTTCAGCACGGTTTGGATAGAGTGCAACGACCGAGTTCAAGAGCCTGACTTCTGAGTGAGCCCCTGGACCGCCAGCTCTTATCGGAATGATTCCGTCGCTGTGCTCGATATGCGTTGCGATAAGCTCTCGCGTATACGGTTGTAGTTCATTGCTTTGACTGGTCGTCCTGCTCAGGGTTGGATCAGCTATCAGTTCAGCTTCGGTGAAGCTTCTTTTATGTAGCAAGTCGTCGTTCGCTGCGCTGTACCGCGTTGATAAATCCATCATGTACTCGGCAGTATTATTGATTTTGTAACTTCCGAAGTTCAGGTAGAACTCTGTGCTCGTAGCACTGCCCTTATAGCCAGCGTCTACACCTTTATAGTCAGTCGGGCCTTTTTTGGGCGCTGCGATGTTGAAATAGTCCATAAATGTTTGCTCATGCTCTGTGTCTACCGCATAGGAATGAGCAACAAGATGATCCTTCAGCACGCCTTTGGTGAATTTGTAGTCCGGGTTCGTTCCGATGTTCTTCTTGCGGAAACTCTCCCGCTTCGCCGGTGTTGTGCCGGGATACACTTGAGAGGCTGATGACATGATCTGTTGTGATCTGGCCCGGCCCTTAGCCGCAAAGTCAGTGACGATATCGTCTTTTCCCAGGCCCTGGTGATCGATGAATCTCACCGGGTTATTCCCGACCATGCAATACAGATTCAACCCGTCAACCGCACCGGCCGGATCAGGACTGATCCAGCGCTGCAACCATGGCGCGTAATACCGTTGGCCGTAGTAATACAACCCACTGGCATCGCGTTCCTTGCCTGAGTAGCGAATGGTTCTGTACTTCGCTTCCAGTTCTGTACGGGCAGCCCTCCAGGCCGTGCCGCCATAGGGGTAATAACCTTCCTCGCTGATCAGGTTGCCTTCGGCGTCCAGCTCCATTGTATTGGAGCCCAGATGGTCATCGAAGCTGTAATGCAAAGCGTCATTCGTGATAGCCGAGGGAGTTCCCTGGCTCCAATGCAGACAACGCACACTGCAGCGCCCTGCTTGCACAGTGATGACATCGAGTTTCTCCTTAGTGCTTTCACGGATCTCCAGGCCCGGCAAATAGGTGACGTCATTGCAGTGGATGAGCGCGTGTGCCTTTTGGATTTGTCGTTTGCGAACGCGCTGACCGTTGCCGTCGTAGAAGTAGCTTTCCGCATCCGCTGCTTGCTCTGTGCGTTCGACCAGTGTCACGCGTTGTAATTGGTTGCGTGCGTTCCACTCCATAGGTTGCCCGGCTTGCAGCAGTTGTAGATTGCCGTTGGTGTCGAAGCCCTTTGCAAAGTCGGGTGTCGGATCGCCCGTTTTCCATAACAGCCCGCGATTGCTGTCAGGGGCGATGCCCATCTCACGGGTGTAATTATTTCCCTCGCACTGATGTTGCAGCTTGATCAGATTCGCGCGCTCATCATAGGTATAACGCTGAGTGAAGTTGCGTAGCCGGCTCCGGTCACCCGGACTCGGCAACCAATCGGGGAGCGGTGCGTGAATCCGTGCTCCGTGCTCTTCACGACCCGAAGCCTGGGTCAGTTGATAGAGACTGTCGTAGACATAAGTGCTGATCGGCTCTATGCGTTGGTTGGCGTTGTGCTGTTCGGGTTTGGTGTGATCCTCGACGTTCAACACATTGCCGACAGCGTCATAGGCGTAGTGCAGCTCTTGGAGAGCCTTTCCTGCTCGCGACGTTTTCAGTTGGTTCATGCGGCCATTTTCAGGCGTGTAAACCGCTGCACTGGTGATCTTTCCTCCCAGGGTCTGCGATTCGATCTGACCCAGGGCGTTGTACCTGACCTGATCGAGAATCAGCGTGTGTTTGATGACACCATCGAGTTGCAGGGTGACTTTTTTGAGCTGTCCGGCGACATCGAACCAGAAGTATTGTGTATGCCTTTTGGCATCTTTTTGTTTGAGGGTCTCGCCAGTGGGGGCGTACTGCCAGTGGGTGGTGTGCGCGGTATCGTTTTCTAGCAGCTCATCACGTTTGTCGAGTTCTTCCGGCCAGTCCGGTGCTTGTAGATCTTTCAGAAAGTGTCGCGTTTCGCTGAGCAACTTTCCCGTCAGGTCATACTCGGATAAAAGCAGTTTGCCTGCCGGATCATCATGGCGAATCAACCGACCGCACTGGTTCGTTTTCGCATGGTCGGTTGAGTTATCTGCATAAGTAAAACGCTCGATGGCCTGGCGGTTTTTTCCGTCGGGCTTTTCGTAAGTCACCGTCGGGCGCAACTGATTGTCATGGTGCGTTTGCCAATGGTTACCGCGAGAGTCCCATTTTTCCGCCACCTGACCGGCTTCGCCGAAGAAGGTCAGGCGCCAGCCTGCATCGATGCTTTGGGTCAGTAACAAAGCCCCCGACAGACTGCGGAGCTGCTTTGAATCAGCGGTTATTACGCTGGCGCTGCTGCGTTGCTCAACGACCTGACCATTGATTTCATGTACGTAACGAGCAATACGGGCCTGAGGTTGTGCGATGGATTCATTGCACAGGTAGGTGACTTCGCGAACCTGAAAGCCACGACCGTCGACGACGTTCAGTGTCGGGGTGTGATGATGAATGGTGGTACTCATACTTCGCCTCCATGCGTAGTTGAATCATCGGACGGCGTGTCGGGCCGGGTGTCGTTCTCGTCCTCGGTGATGGAATACCAGGGGTGGTAGGTGTACCGACGCTCGTCGCCGTTGGCATTGATGACGCGAATGAGTCGGCCCAGTGGGTCATGGAAATGCTGATCGCAAAGTCCTGACTGACGTAGCGACTCATCGTTGATGTACCGATGCCGGTCACTGAAGTAGGGCCGATAGGTACGAATTACCAGGCCTTTATTGTCGTATTCGATACGCTCGCTGACACGCCAGCGAAGATTGACTTCGCGCTCTTGCGGTTTGTCATTCAACCGCGTCAGTGTGCCGCCTTCATTAACGATCCAGGCCATTCCTGGCTCGACTTTTTGTTTGCTTTGTAACTGCCGGCCAAAACCATCCCAGCAAACGACGGCGATGCGGGTTTGTCGTTCAGAGTCGCTGTGGAATCGGTCTGCCTGCATCGTGGCGCAGTGCACCGGTTCGCGTGCCACGCTTTCTATCAGCGTCTGGAGTTTTTGCTCGTAAGGTGTTTTGGTACTGAGGTCGGCCAGACGAGTACGAGCGCTGGCGCGGACATGCCCGCTGGGCAACAGATCGCCTTGCGCAACGGCTTGTTTGCGCCAGTCCTGCTCTTGCGTTGTGGTGGCCGCAATATGTCCCATCCAACTGAGCGGAGAGTAAAAGTAGACGCTGGCGACATCCTGGAGTGCCCTGCCGGGATTTTCGATGGCGATGTCGGGCCGCTCATCGTAATGGCGGGTATAGGTGGCAATGGGTTTGAAGCCGATATCCTTACCGGAGTTGCTTTTGTGGTAACTGATGGCTTGAACTTGTCCGGCTACATCGTACAACGCTTCCTGGACATTACCGTTGGGGTCGGTGATCTGTTTTGGCTGGAGTATTCGGTAGTCAATATTTGACGCTGTGGTGGTGCAGATGTCCGGTAGTTTGACAGTGGTGGTCAGGCAGTAATAAGCGTCGTAGGTGATAGCCGTTGAGCCATGCTGTTGGCTTTCCTTGAATGTCAGCGCCCTGAAAAAACCGTCCAGTTTTGCGTAAGTGGTGAAACCGCGTCGTACAGACCAGAGGTTGCCCTGTTTATCCCACTCCTTGTCGGCCGCTAAAGTGATGGACATTTTTTTGTAGCCACTGCCCTGGAGTTTCTTCGTCATATCAAAAGACGCGTTGCTCGGTATAAGTTTGAGCACGTCGTAGGCCTTCAACGCCAGCTCATTGAGTTCGGCTGTTTCAAGGTGATCAAACAAGGCTTCGACGCTGGCCTGGCCATCAGCGAAGGTGTCGCTTGCGTCTGGTTTTCTGTAACGCTGTAAAGACAGGTCGGTCATGACCCGCCTGGTTTCCCAGGTCGCTGAATTGCTCAGTTCCAATATGTTTTCATAGTTAATGGTGTTGGGGGTCAGGCCTCCGGCCGAGGGTGTCTTGGGCAACCTCAGCGCGTTGGTGCGTTGCAGGTAACGCAGGCCCAGGCGCCTGCCCTGGGTGTTAACGTTGATAAATTGAGCTTTTGTTTCGTTCAGGTAGTAATACTGCTGGTCCTCGTCATGGGCATCGCCCCACCATTTGTTTTGCCAGGTATCCGTGAAAGGGGGGGGATCGGTAGCCGTTTTACGCCGTGCGTAACTGATCTCCAGGCTGTGGGTGAGGTGACCATAGGAGTCCCATTCCAGATTGATCGTGTGGGTGCAGCGAGGATCATCAGGAATGCGCTCGTACTGATAGTTAATGGATTCCACGACTGCGGGATGCACGATTGAATAGGGGCTGTGTTTCCCCAGGCCTCTGAACTCACGTATCAGGTACCGATGTTGTTGCACCGAATAAGGGTGCTTTGCTTTCGGGGACTGGTCCTGACCGTACGTTTCTACCCGCAAAGTGTGGCCGCTCAACGCTCGAGCGAACTCGCGCCTTCGGGCCAGCATGTGACTGATGGCGTCAACGGCCGGCGTGTGTTCAGCTGGCCCCCAGCTTTCTCCCATCTCGAGAACTGTTGCCTTCAGGGCTGCGGCTGTCGCATCGCTACGGTTGTAACCAAGGTTGGACGGGTCTACCTCTTCACCGGTGTGGAACCAGGTCTTGGTCAGTGTCGCTGAGGTGTGAGGACTGTTCTCTGTGCTGCCACGGCTGGTTGGGCTATCGGTTTGCTGGAGCAGGCCGAAACCCCGGAACTCTCGTTCGGTGCTGTCGTAGAAGCCACGTCGATATTTGAACCGCTGGGTCAGCCGATTGCCGGTGATTTCGTCGTACTGAGTCTGTTGCTTGACCAGGAACAGAGGAAATGGCAAACGTGAAATCGCTGGTTTGTTGTTCTTGAGTAACTGCTTTTTTTCGTCCAGCCACTCTTGTGCAGAACTGCGATAGCTGACGCTGCCACTAGCGCCCATGTTGTTGTTGGTCGACTTGAGCAAGTAGGGTTTGGTGTCAATGAAGTCATAGCGCCAATGCCGGCTTTCCTCTCCAGGTACGCTGAAAACCAGACTGGAGCAGCCAACCCCCTGCAGGTCTGCGGCGCTGACCTTGCAAAGTCGGTCATGGCGCAGGCCTTCGGGCCAGGGTAAGTCGACCGCAGGCCCCAGTGTGTTACCGCCGTGGTTCATGAAAATGCGCGCGCAATCAGGTTGCAGATAAACAAGGTCAGCGGCCCCCGAGCCGTCCAGGTCGGCCAGCAGGACGCGGGATGCATCGAATTGCTCGTATGAGAAATCCAGGGTGGCGATCACCCGCCCCTTCCCGAAGCGTCCTTGGCCCAGGTTGGGCCAGCATTTCACTTCGTTGTGACGAATACGGATCAAGTGCTGTTGGCCGCTGCCCAGAAGATCGCTGAAGGCCACCAGTTCACAGGATGAGTTGCCGGGCTGCGGCAGATCATCTTCATCGGTGTGGCGTGACACCTCGGTTGCGGGGGCGAAGCCGATTTTGTTCTGGTTGGCGTACAGGCGAACACTGCGCGG
Source organism: Pseudomonas silensiensis (assembly GCF_050434865.1). NCBI lineage: Bacteria > Pseudomonadati > Pseudomonadota > Gammaproteobacteria > Pseudomonadales > Pseudomonadaceae > Pseudomonas > Pseudomonas silensiensis. Next base: position 47,526 of record NZ_JBNDJH010000026.1, on the reverse strand, counting down.
TCCGATCATGATCAGATCGCTGCGCCCGGTCCCCATCAGACTGGCCAATTGTCCTTGAGGATGGAAAAACTCGGTCGGAACAGCGGTGAATGAGGTGAAATTCGACCAATCTCCATCCGGGCTCAGCGTGAAAAAACCGCTGAACTCGGGGTGTGCCACGATCCAGTCCGGACGGCCGTCACCGCTGAGGTCACCGAGAAATTGTCGAGGAGACTTTCGGCTGTCGGCCAGCGGGATTCGTGGCAGCTCGCGCCATGGTGCGTACATGACGTGATCTTCTGCGTTGTCGTCCCGCAAAGGCTGGCTGTAACGCCAGCTTTTGTCTGTTCGATGAAGAATGCCCGGCAGTCCTTCTCCCAGCAGATCGACGAACTGAAACTGCTCCTGGTGATTGAGCCTGGCCAGCGCCTCGAAGGGTTTGAAGTGGCGAGCCTCAGGCTTGAGCGTGAAACCGGTGTAGGTGAACTCAAGTGGAGGTTGATATTCATTGGTATTGTCGCCAAAGGCTTGGTTCAACGCTGCGCTCAGGCAGTTATAGGATAGAGCGCCAGTTTGGTACTGGAGCAGGAGGCGGTGCACCAGTATTGGTTCGCGGCCCATCGATGTTTCATCCGGGAAGTAATGAAACATCAGAACCTGTTGGCACAAGCGTTGAGTGCCCAATTCAAAACCGTAGGCGAACTCCGAGAACGGATCACTGCGTACAGAGCACGGCAGCGTCCCTTCGTAACCAGGCGTGTCTTCCAGGCTAACGCTGCGTTCGCCATAGTCGAAACACAGCTCGAAATGCCATTTCTTATCGTTGAGGCCATCGACCTTGCACAGGTACAACTGTGAGTCACCGTGGAAATTGCCATAGCGCACGCGACTCAGGTAGCGCTGGGCGCGGTAATCGGCGGAGCCCTGAGTCGCGACCTCATCAGCGGTGTACTCATAAAGAATATGCTCGCCATGAGCATTCATGCTCTCTTCGAGCAACCACTCGCCTACCCGCACTGATGCGTCGGGATCTGCGCGATGTGCCGACGATGTTTTTCCGTACAGGTGTTGGCTGCCATCGGCGCTGTGTATCAGCCAGAAGCCCGGTTTGTTCGTGGCGCTGGACCAATGCTCGATCAAGTCGAAGGCGGCTTCGATCCGAGGTCGATAACGCACGACAGCATGTTGCACCAGCTGTTTGCCGTCGCTGCACATTTTGTGGCTGGATTTGATTGCGCCTGTTGTTCTGTCCCGTTCAGGCATCCAGACCTCACCACCGGGGCCGACGAACAAATCATCGTGGGTGTAGGCCGGAACGCCCAGACGGGTGTGTCGTGTAACGGTAGGCAGGGACAATTTCCAGCCGAGGCCGAAAATACCGTTGCCTTGAGCACTGCTGTAGCTCAGGGCCAGGGCTGGGGCATATCCGCGACCCGGTGAAACAGGCAGGGGGATCTCACAGGACGCCGCACCGCTGGACCCTATCGGGCCTAAGCCATTACCAATGCTTTGAATCGCCCCGCCGCCCTTGGGCAGAGCCGGAAGATCGACAGGTATGGAGGTTTGTTCGCTCATCGGGCACCCCCATCAGCCTTGGCGGTGTACTGCACCTGCACGATGATATCGGTGAGCGATTCGAGCATGGCTTTCTGAACGGCGTGATTAGGGAACGACAGCTTCCATTTTGAAATTGCGCCGGTGTACTCGAAGGGCAGATAGCGTTCGTCCTGAAAGTTCAACGTGAACAGACCGTTGTCGTCGATACCGGTCGAAAGGGCTATTTGCTGACTGGCTCGGCGGCTACTCATTTTGCTGCCGTTGGGCATGACAACATCGCTGCTGGTCTGGGTCAGGATAGCGCGGATATCCTCATAAGGGCCCAGGATCGCCGGCAGGGAGATGCTGATGCTCTTGATCCGGCGCAGGCAGTGCCCTGGGTAGTCATTGTCAAACAGGGGCTGGGTCAGTTCGAATTCACATGAGCCATTATTTACAAGACCTGATTTGAGGCCTGTGACCGCAGGTTTCACACCCTGCGCAGGCGTATCGTTCCAGGGCTTATTAATGGATTCAGGGGTCTTGTCCTTGTCTTTGAGCAGGCGTAACGACACGGTCTTGCGAATTTCCAGCTCGCGCTCATGACCCAAAAGGTAGGCGCTCTTCATCTTCAGCAAGCCCAGTTTCATCGACTCCCCAGGGCCGAGTCCGCGGTAGGTACTGTTCCAGCCCTGGGGTTGGAAGAACGGCTGTGTGGAATACTCGGCCATCTCGTAGCGCCAACATGACTCGGTGAGTTGGCACAGCGACAAGGCTTCGTCATACGCCTGGTAATAGAAGATGGACAGCTGGCCAGTGAACCACTGGTAAAGCTGCGAGCTGGTAAAGCGCTTGCTGAGGAAGTCGTAGGTGGTTCTGGCTTGGTTGAGTGCCGTTTGAGTCTGTCGTAACAGCAGCAGGGAGGCTGTCTCCCGTTCGGCTTCAAGTGCCAGTTGTGCATCGATTTGTGCGATTTCGAGTCTTGCCTGATCGCGAGCGAGTGTCCACTCCTGATGGCGACGACGGTATTGCTCAGCACGTTCGAGGGCGTCGCCAGCGCCATGAGCAGCAGCTGCCACGCCTTGAGCTCCGGCCATGACCGCAAAGGGCACACCCTCGACGCGATGACCGCCGTCTGCCAGGCCAAAAATGTTGGGAATGACCTTCAGGCCATGGCCGACCACTTGGGCCGCGTAGGCAGAGGCTTCAGCAATACGCCCTGTGAGGTGCAATGTGGCGGCGGCGACCTCTTCTGTATTGACCACCTCATTGACCCGTTGACTGTAATAATCCACACGCCCTTCGACAATGGCTTTACTGGCTAGCAAGGCCTCCTTGTTCTTCTGGTCGATCTTCAACGCCTGGGTTTGTAGGTCTACCGTAATGTTTGCCAGATCCCAGAGGTGTTGTTGCTGAATTTCCTGATAGCTGGCTTGCTCGGTACGCTCGATGAATGACAACAGCGTTGTACCGAACTGAATCACGGTATCTACCGCGCTTATGGCATGGGCATGCAGGGTGCTGAAGCGGTAGGGCGGGATATCCAGACTTGGGCGTCGCTCAATGCCGGGTTCTGCCGCACGCTGAGGATTGGAGCGCAATAAATCGCCTGGTGTAGCGGGCGCCTTGAAGAGGGAGAAACTCAGTGGCTTGCCGACAATGTCGAGATTATGTCTAAGGTTGTGCAAGCGACTTTCCAGCTTTTCCCAGCGCGAGATCAGCACCGGGTTGAACGGTAGTCGCAAGTGTGGCGTGTCAATCGCGTGTACCGAGGGGGGCGGTGCATACGGACGCACGCACACCTGGGGCGCAATGTTGGGGGAGGTTGCTGTCGGTTGGTTTCTTTTGTTTATGCCAAGCTCATTCTCAAAAGCGCGCAGAGCGCTGTTGGTCTCGTCACTGAATTTTTGCAGTGTGACGGTAGACCAGAGGTCGGTTTGCCTGAGATCCGGGCGAGGGCCCAGAAGGTCCAGTGCGCGGATGTACCAGAGCTTGGCTTGCGCCAGCCCATCGGGGGTCAACGTGCGGTAGGCCGTGTCACCGCGATTGGCCAGGATATCGATGTAGAGCATGTACAAGGCTTTGCGAAAGTGCACGGGATAACTAAGGGCAATCTGATGCGGGTCTTGTGGGTCCTGGATGGCGTAGCTGGGTTGGCCGGGGGATGGACTGGCGCTGATTAATGGCACGGCATTCCAATAGTCGGGGTTGCCTTCATTGACTTTTTTGCGGCCGGGGTTGAACACGTATTGCAACCAGCGTTCGGCCTCACCGTATTGGCGCTCCAGGTTAAAGCGGTGTGCCACCAGCCATGGAAGATAAAGGAACAACTCCACGAAGTAGCGACCATAGGCGCCGTAGAAATCCACGTTCTCAGGCGTACCGTTTTCCCTGAAAGCAGGCTCCTGCAGGTGCTGAGTTTCCCAGCTCAGCAGTTTGTCCATGCCCGTTTCGGCGCGCTCGATCAGATGCCTGGCGAAGGTGATGTTCATTCGAACAGGATTGCGATTTTCGTCGGTCGAGACGTCACTTTTTTCTATTGTAGAATTTGCAAAATCAATAAATTCTGTCGTGCCTGAATTATCGGCCAGGCGGAAGTTAAATCGAGGGGCTTTAAGTTTTACGCTGTCCGCGTTTATTCGGCTGAACTGGAGCGTTCTTTTGTTTGCCTTATTCCACTCGCTGGCAGCCGTGATGGGAATGCCCGAATGAAGAAGTTTATGCATTATTGCTATGGCAAGTTCTTCAGTATTGGATCGTGTAGGACTCGTTGTGATAATCGAGTCTTTATCGATATCTACCGATAGTTGGAACTGCGGCGCAATATCTGACTTGGGGAGCTGGTCGTTTACATACAGGCCAATGTGCAATGAATGCGTTGAGTGATGCTCGTCATTGAGGGCAATGGTGTGTGTGTCCAGCTTGATATTAGCCAAGGTCTTATTGTGAAACAGTGCACGTGAAGCGTAACCCTGTAGACAGGTCTGCGGGGTGCTCCAGCTCTCATCATATTTTTTGTAGCACAGGTTCAAACGAAACAGCGGATTGGTGTCAGGTCTTTCTGTGCTGGTTGCGCTGTCTTTTGCCGTCTTGGTTACCGCCGTACTTTCCTGGCCGATGCACTCGGCCCAGATCACGTACAGACGATTGTTGAACATGACCGGGCGAATGGTATGTTCGATGGCACTTTCGGAAATCGGCAGATTCACGCGTTTCCAGTCCGACCAGGCCTCTGGCTCGGGGGCATCGAACTTGGAGGGCGAGGCGAGGGACACTGCAGAGCTTCCCGTATGGGGACGCTTGGCCATGTCCAGCGAGCGCCAATAGTAGGTATTCGCGGCTCGGGATTTGGCAATGAAGTAATAGGTGCTGTTGGCGAAATCGTTTCCGTCGATGTAACCATTGAGTAGTGTCAGGTTGGCAACTTCTTCGAGTCTTGTCAGGTAGGCCAAGACGGCCGCCTGAACGGACTCGGAGGTGAGTTGGTGCTGGTTGATGTCGTTTTCCAGTTGCTGAAAACTGTCGGTCCTGGTCCTGCGAAGTGTCGGGTCCAGATAGACCGCAGGGAAATAATGCAACTGCTGGTTGGCTACCCAGGTCGGATAGTGATGCATCACGGTACGCCAGGTCTCGATCTGGTCGGCCGGGATATTCGCGGTGTGATATCCGGGCTCCATGTTGGCCAGAATGCTGTTGATGTATTGCTGCAGGCTGGCAATGGCGCAAGCCACCGGGCTGGTGGGTACGTCCTGGCTGACCAGCACATCGAGAAGCCAGTAGTGATAGAGGTCGTTAGGCGTCTTGAGATGTTCGGCGATCTTCAGCGACTTCAACATCTCGTCTTCAGGTACGATCGCTGACAGATAGAGTGCGAGTTGAGCATCACGCAAACTTTCATTAAGTTGCTTTTCAATGGTGATAGACATGTTCATTCCTTGAGCCTGTAACAGGATCAATGACTGGCGGCCATGACGGCTTCACCGACTTTCTTCCAGGCGTCTGACGCGCTTGCGTTGTTCAGGGCGGTTGCGCCGAGGAGTGAGGTGGCGCTCAGCCCCGTTGTCTTGCAGGTTGCATGACAACGCATTACCCAATCCACATCCTTCATTGTTTTGGCTTTGCGGGACGCCAGCGTTGCGGTCACCACACTGACTTCGGTCGGCGTCCAGCCCAGCAATTTGGCCAGGAAACTGTTCGTTGTCGTGGTATCGGCAGTCGAATTGGCAAGCCCCAGATAGCTCAGAAGGCTTTCCTCCGGGTGCTGATGGGTGCTCATGCAGTGGTTGAAACGATCCAGCAGGTACAAGCTGCTGAGTGTCAGTTTCAGCTGCGTGTTTGCTGTTTCCAGCCACTCGGGATGGCGCAGGAACAAGCGCAGGGCGCTGTTGCTCAGATGCAGTTGAACGGCAGCTTCGGCGTGGCGCAGAACCGGGTGGAGTGCTGTGGGGAGCCTGGTTGAGTGTGCATCACTCAGCGCGGCGGCGAGGACCGCGTGGGTCGAGGAGTTTGCCCATAACAGCACCCCCTTTGCGCAGTTCATGGGGAGCTGAGAAGTTTCCTGCAAGAGCTTCTCTATCAGGTGCTGCTGTCGATCATGGGCACGCAGTAGCAGGTCTTTGAGTTTTTGCTTGCAGTCATCTTTGAGCACGTTACCCAATTTCAGTGGGTCGATAACGTCGTTCAGTGCGGTGGCCAGTTTCTGCGGCACATCGTCTTTGATTGCAGGCGCGAAGTTTTTTACCAGGCCGTTGTCATCAAGCAATGTTTTAGCCAGTAGGGCACGCCACCCGAAGTCTTTTGGAAGCGACAGTTCTGCTACTTCTCGTGGGGTTACCACACACTGCAAGGTATCGCCGTTCAGCTTGGTGAGATGTTGCCGCAAATCTCGAAACGAATGATCATCGCTGCCCATGGGCTCCAGGAGGCGTCGCAGCTTGGGAATGTCGTAGGCGGACTCACTGAGCCAGTTTGTTATCCAGTCCATTTGCATCAGCACATCAAGCAAGTTGAGTACATCAAGCCCCTGGGGCTCATTCTGCGTCAGCGTGACATCGGTGTAGTTGCTAGTGTTATCGAGGTCGTTGCTAGTTTGACTGAGTGGGCTCTGTATCACGGTCGCTAACTTGGTTGCACTGCGTATTAATACATTGAGATCGCGGTTGGGCAGCTCTATTGGGCAACCCTCAAGAGAGATCACCGTATCACCGGCAACGGTCGGGATCTGGTTGATAGTGATGCTGGGTTCATCATCGGAGTCATCATTATTGCTTGAGTCGCCGGGGAAACGGATGTGAATTTTTCCTATGAGATTTCTATCGGCGAACAATGAAGTATTGGTTGTAAGTGTTGATCCTGACAGAAGCAGGGGAGGGTTCTCTGGGTCGACTTGCTTGGGTGCGCGAAAACGTGCGACTAGATTGAAATACTGACTGGAATTTCTGATGTTTATTTGGATTGTTCGACTGTCTAGGGCGTATCCGTTTGCCAAGCATTTAGAGATGCTTTCACCCCCCAGTAAGTTTGCGAGCATCGCACTGTCGGCAATTGAAATGCCGAGCATTCGGGCAATCCGCGCCTGCCGATAGATCGAGGACAGGGTGCGTAGATCACACTTCAGCGGGCCAAGGTATTGCTTCGTGTTCCTGACGATCAGTAATAACGAGTCTTCGGTCAGAGGCAGACCAAGGCTGGCACTCAGGTGTTGCAGGATGGTATGCGAGGCCGGGTCGGAGCCGTCAGCGCTGAAGGTTCGACCATCGAGTACCAGTGGCGTATCGAATAGTCGGGCCGGATTGAATACCCGGTCGAATAAGGCGGGGGCATCACCGGTGGCAGAGGGGGATACTCGATAAAGCAAGGCAGCAAACTCTTCGGCATTGATCGAGTACCGACGGTTAAAGTAGCGATAAACACCCAAAGTACACACTGTATAAGTGTCGAGTTGCATGAGCGTGTTACGCGGCACTTGTGATTCAAACGCGCCGATGATCAGGGTATCCAGCTCGGCGAAAGGGATATCGAGCCAGCGTTGCAAGCGGATCATTCGTTGCAAGCGTACAAGTCGCGGGTCTGTCGCCTCGGCTATCTGTTTAACCCCCTCAACTTTGATGATTGCCATGTTGTTGGCAGTGGTGGTGCCTACCGGGAAAGGGCCGTTTATATAACTAGCGCCATACGGACCGGGAAGTGAAACGGCCGTTGGGTCATTGCTGGATTGGCGTGGGGCATGTTTGCCTTGCGAGAGCAGCGCTTCGATTTGCCCTGCATTCAGTTCTGTGCGCTCCATAAAGCTTGCCAAGTTTTTCAGGCTGGCAAGTGCATCGGTGCCATAGAGGCTTTGCCAATAGCTATCTTTAGACTGCTCATCCTCTCTTGGGACTTCTGTCAGTAATGCCTGCTGCTGTGGACTCAGCCCGGACAACAGTTGTTGGGCTTCGAAAGGGGTGGATGTCCGTACCTGGCCATACTGAATGTTGACTGTCTGTGTGATGGGAAGGTGGGTGCTGATGAGGTAGTTCAATTCTCCCAGCGAAGGTGTTTTTCCACTGAGGCCCAGCAGGCACTGATGATGAAAAATGTTGTAGGGAAGAGCGAAGGGATAACGTCGTTGCGCCAATACGTCATACGTTGATTTGTTTTTGTCGGCGGTGCTCTTCAGTGCCTCCTGAATATTCGCGTTCAGGATGTCATTGACGATCTTGAGCATGGGCTGTGCAGTGAAGGTATTTTGCTGATCGATCGACAGAGCTGCGAGATCCGGGCGTCGCTTTTCCAGCAGGATTCGGTTGACGGTCTCAGTTGCTGATTGCGAGGCACTGGTTTCCAGTTGCTTGGCAAACAGGTACAGCGCTCTGAGGTAAGCGACTGGCGAGTCGATTGCCGCGATCGAATCTACTGTGCAGGACTCGTCCCAGTTTTCCTGAAACAGATTGGTATAGGTGGGGCCTTGTTTCTCGACCGCACGAATACCTGGGGGGTGCCAATGGTGTTGCGTTTGTCCAGATGAGAGTTGTTGTTCCCGATATAAATGGCTGACCTGGGCGGCAAGACACTTGGCGTTGTCGTAGAGCTTCCCGATGTCGATGCTGGAGGCGTGCCCTTTGAGCGTACTGTCACGGTTGATCGCGTCCCCGACTTTTTTCTTGAAGCTGGCTTCGGTCAGTCGAGTGATATCGAACACTGAAGTGAGCTTCAGTGCGTCTTTGAAGAGTTTTTGCAGATCCCGGTGTTTCTCGGAACTGTTGGCCGTGATAAGTGCCTGGAGTAATGGATAGCCGTCCATGCCGATAAATCTCCTATGAAGTGGAGTTATCGACATTACTGCACGGGAGGATTGAGAACCGTCAGCCGTCCATTGCATGGATAGCTGGAAAAGGCGCCGTTTGGACGGGAGAAACGCCTATTAGCCTGTAAGAATTCGACACGCTTGCTCCCCCAGTCGGCACGAGTGCTGGTGGGGGGGAGCAAGCTGAGACCTACACCCGGAAGTGGCTCACCATCATCTGCAACTGATTACCCAACCGCGCCAGTTCAACACTGGACGCAGCGGTTTCATCGCTGGCAGCGGCGGTCTGTTCGGACACGTCGCGCACGTTGATGATGCTGCGGCTGATCTCTTCGGCCACGGCGCTTTGCTGCTCGGCAGCGGCGGCGATCTGCTGGTTCATCGACTGGATGTTGGACACCGTGCGGGTGATGTTTTCCAGTGACACGCCAGCCTTGCGAGTCAGCGCGACGCTGCTGTCGGTGAGGGCGCGGCTGTTATTCATTACCGCCGACACTTGTTGCGTGCCGTTCTGCAGACCGGCCACCAGGCCTTCGATTTCTTCGGTGGATTTCTGCGTGCGCTGAGCCAGGCCGCGGACTTCGTCGGCAACTACGGCAAAACCACGACCGGCTTCACCGGCACGGGCCGCTTCGATGGCGGCGTTGAGCGCCAGCAGGTTGGTCTGTTCGGCCACCGCCTTGATCACGTCCATGACGCTGCCGATCTTGTCGCTTTCCTGTTGCAGCACGCTCATGGCGTCGGTGGAACGCGCCACTTCAGTGGCCAGGCGTTCGATCTGGGCGATGGCTTCGTTCACAACCTTGTCGCCTTCGCGGGCTTCGCCATCAGCAGCGGCCGCCGCCTGGGAGGCTTCTTCGGCATTGCGCGCCACTTCCTGCACGGTGGCCGTCATCTCGTGCATGGCGGTGGCCACTTGATCGGTTTCGATCTTCTGGCTGTTCACGCCGGCGCTGGTTTGCTCGGTCACGGCGGACAGTTCTTCGGCAGCGCTGGCGATCTGGGCGACGCCGTCGCGGATGCCGCTGATCAAGTCGCGCAAGGTCACGCCCATGCGAGCGATGCCTTGTTGCAACACGCCGAGTTCATCGCGACGAGTCACTTTGACGTCCTGGGACAGGTCGCCGCTGGCGATGCGTTCAACCACGGCCAAGGTGTCACGCAGCGGGCCAGTAATCTGACGGGTGATGATCACGGCAGCAATGATGCCCACCAGCAACGCCAGCAAGGTGCTGATCAGTTGCAGGGTGCGGGCTTGTGCGCTTTCGGCGTCACGACGGTCGAGCTGGATTTGATACAGCTGCTCGCTGAGGCTCACGATGGCTGCGCCCTGGTCAGTCATTTCCTTGCGCGCTTGCACCGCATCGCTGTTCGCCGCTTTATAAGCCTGTAAGGCGCTGCGGTAGTTGGTCAGTGCGGTTTCCAGCTGACGCAGGGCGTCTTGCTGAGTGTCGGCGAAATGTACATTGAGGGGTTTCAGGCTGGCGATGGCCACGTCCAGTTGGCCGACGGCTTTTTGCTCGGTCTCGGCGTTGGTGGTCGCGGTGTAGCCGCGCACTTCGTAGCGGGCGAGCAAGAACGCTTCCTTGGCCGCCGTGATGGCCTGGAATTGTTCGAAGCGTTGGTCGCTCAGAGGCATTTGCTGCACGTTGGTGTTGATGGCATTGATCAGCGTGTTCGCGGTGTCAGCATTGGCGCCCATGGTGTCGCGCGCGCTGTTACCGGTGCGGTACGCGCTGCGCATTTTGTTCAGGGACGTCTTGTAGGCGTCGATGACGGCGCCTTGCTCTTTGAGCAGCTTGAGGTTTTCCGGGCTCTTGAATTTCACCAGCAGCGCTTGTTGCTGAGCGGAGAACGCCTCGAGTGTGGTGTGGACGTTCTGCGCGGCGGTTTCGTCGCCGTTGGTCAGCATGTATTGCAGGCGAACCACACGCAGCTTGGTCAGGCCGGCATTGAGCTGGGTGATGTCGCTCATCCAGTTGCTGCGGTCAATCAATCCGCCCAGGCTCGTCCAACCGGTCAGGGCGAGGACGCAGGTCAGGGCCAGGACCAGGCCGAACCCCAAGCCCAGCTTCATGTTCACGCTGATATTGCCGAACCAGCTATTCATCAAAAGTCCTCCAGGAACGTTGTGCTTCTAGATCGTCGGTTGGCTGGAAGATTGTTGTTTTTGGTCGCCAGCAAGGTGTGTAGCAGGACTGTATCGGCAGCAATTGCGAGAGCTGAATGGTTTTTGCAGGCAGATGTGTAACAAGACTTTCGTGCGGTCTTAAGCTTTTTTTCACATGAGTTTCACCGGCTGCCGACGCCAGCCTCTCTAACCTCGCGGCATCGAATGACAGTAATGCGTGCCGGCGAGGCGGTTTGATGTGGAATTGAGACTGAGTCTGTTCGGGATAAAACGCTCGATTGATCTGAGCCGTTTTGCCCGCTATCGCAATGCGGCTGTCGTGCTCGCCTCGGCACTGGTGGTGATTCCGCTGACGGTGTGGCTGTTGCAGCCGGCCGCTGTACCGGACCTGGCCCATGGCAATGTAACCGGCGCCCGGGGGTTGACGGCTGATTGGGCCAAAGGCAATGTGATCGCGCTGGTGCGGCACGTCGAACGCTGCGATCACTCCAGCGCCCCCTGCCTGAGTGGTAACGATGGCATTACCGATCGTTCTCGCAGCGTCGCGGTGGGTGTTGGTGCACAGTTCGAACAACTGGGGCTGAACAAGGCTGACATCTACAACAGCCCCATGATCCGTACGGCGCAGACCGCTGGCTACATGTTCAACAAGGTCGGGATGGGTGAAGAATGGTTGATCAATTGCAAGGGCACCATGCTGCGTGACGCTTTGGCGCACAAGGTGGCCGGGCGAAACCTGATTCTGGTGACCCACAGCGAATGCATGTCGCAACTGGAGAAAGACCTCAAGTTGCCGACCTCTACCCTCGGTTATGGCGCGTCTTTGTTTATCTCGGCCGAAACGCCTCAAGCACCACGCATGCTCGGTTTCATCGAAGCCTCGGACTGGCGCTCGGTGACCACCGAATGAATTCACTTTCTGGATCAGGACACACGATGCTGACGTCTTCCCGTTACCGCTTTTATTGGGTGAACTTTGGTATTCCGTTGGCCTGTGCGGTCGTGGTTTTCCTGATGTTCGATCTGACCAAAATCGACATCGCTTTCAATGATCTTTTTTATGATCCGGTCACGCAGACGTTTCCGCTGGATCATGTCCACCTGTTCGAAAAGATCACCCATAAATGGGCACGGATCATCCCGAACTGGACCGGAGAGATAGCGATCGTCGGTGCCTTGCTGTCGTTTCTCTGGCCGCGCCTGAAGGCCGAAAAGCATTCGAAAATCATCGCATTCCTGGAAAAAATCAAAGTCGCGCCGGTGCTTCGGTTCGCCACCAAGCACCGTCGGGACTTCCTCTACGTGGTGTTCGCGTTCTCTATCTGCACGGGTGTCATCCACTACCTCAAGGGCCACACCAGCGTGTACTGCCCGATCGAAACGACCCAGTACGGCGGGAAAATCGAGCACAAGGAGTGGTATGAGAATTTTGATCTGCTGAAAGTCGCAGGGGAAGGTCGCTGCTGGCCGGGCGGACATGCTTCGGGTGGTTTCACCATGCTGGCGTTGTACTTCGTGGCGCGTCGTTACCGCTGGCGCTATTCCAAAGCGGTGATGTACGGCTCGCTGCTGCTCGGTTTCGTCTACGGCACGACGCGGGTTCTGCAAGGCTGGCACTACATGTCCCACACCTTCTGGGCGGGAATCTTCGTGTGGCTGGCGTGTTTGCTGACAGCGCTGGCGTTCTATGGGCGAGCGCGGCTGGAGCAACCGGTGCTCCAGGCGCATGAACGGCCTGAACGCGTTGCACAGCCGCAGACGGCTAGCTGATTCAAAAGACTTGAACGACAAAGCCCGCCAACCCTGAAAAGGGTGGCGGGTTTTTTGTTGGTCCGTCTTGTGGGCGGAGTCAGGAGATTGCCTTCGCGAACAGGCTCATTCCTACAGAAAAACAACGGGCCAAAAAAAAGGTATACGGGGCGAATTCTTAACAAAGTGTGAACAACTGGTGTGATCTATTAATAGCAACCATTGCTTCCCCTTAGTGCCTGGCTGGCCATGCCAAGTGAGCCCTTGATTGAAACGCCCTCCAATTCCATCGCCGGCTGTAAAACGTTTTGTGCCCGGAAAAGCTGTTCGCAGGCTAAGCATCGTCGCGGTCATCCTGGTGATTGGTGCAGCGATGGTCGGGTACTGGATGTTTACACCGCCGGCGCCGTTTGTTCCGTTGAGCGGTCTGGATCCTTCCGCCGTGTCGATGATTGCCTTGGGCGACCAGGGCAGCGGCGATCTGCAACAGTGGCGAGTGGGGCAGGCCATGGAGCGAGTCGCGGCCAGAGACGGGCGGCTGGATATGGTTGTGTTGTTGGGCGACAACTTCTATGGCAAACCGCTGACCAGTACCCACGACCTCGGCTGGCAAATGAAATTCGAGCGCGTCTATTGGGGCCAGTGGCTGAGTCATGTGCCGTTCTACGCCGTGTTGGGCAATCACGATTACCCCACGTCGCAAAAGGTCGAACTCGAATATGGCCGGCAGCGCAAGGGCTCGGGTCGCTGGCAGATGCCGGGCAACTTCTACGTCAAGGATTTCGGCAGCGTCGATGGTCGCCCGTTAGTGCGAATGGTGTTCCTCGACACCTCGGCGCCACGGGAAACCTTTCAGCGTCAGATCGACTTGCTTGACCAAGCCTTCCAGCAACCGGGACCGGCACCTGTATGGCGCATCGCGGCGGCCCATCACCCGGTCCGCAATCATGGCCAGCATGGTGAGGACGGTGAACTGGTCAACCTGTTGTTGCCCGCACTGGAGCGCAACAAGGTCGACATGTTCCTGGCCGGGCACGACCACAACCAGCAACTGCTGCTACGCGCCGCCGAGCCAGCCTGGGTGATTTCCGGGGCCGGGGGCCAGAAACTCTACGCCGTTGGCGCCGGATCGCAGGACACCTCGTTTGCCACCGGACACGCCGGTTTTGCCAAACTTGATCTGAATCCCGGCCAATTGCGGCTGGCCTACTATGACGATCGAGGCAACCTGGAAACCGGTTATCGTTGGGACCGGGATTGTCAGTGGATGGCCAAAGGCTGCCTGTTGCCCGATGGTGCGCAAAAGGTGGTCGTCAATAACACCATGAGCGCTTAGTGGTACTCGGCACTTGGCGCAGGGTTGATCAACGCCGTCAACACATGATCCTGCCAACGCCCTGCGATACTCAGGTAGGCCTTGGCGTAGCCCTCGCGTTCAAATCCCAGGCGCTCCAGCAGCCGCGCACTGCGTTCATTGCCAGGGATGTAATTGGCCATGATCCGGTGCAGTTTCTGCTCATCGAACATGTAGCCGATTCCCGCTTCCAGGGCTTCCTGCATCAAGCCCTGGCCCTGATGAGATTCGTCGATGTGGTAACCGAGATAGCAGGCCTGAAACGCCCCGCGAGTGATGCCGCTGAAGTTGCAGGCGCCGATCATCTGGCCGTTGTCCGGATCCAGCAACGCGAAATGCACCGCCAGACCGGCCTGGAAAGCGCTGGCTTGCACCTCAAGGCGCGGGCGGATGCGTTCAGGGCTGTGATAATCGACGGGGCGAATCGGCGACCACCGGGCGAGATGCCTCAGGTTGCGCCGGTAGAAGTCGCTTTCCAGCGCCGCCTGTTCAGGGGCGAGCACCGCCAGCGTCAAGCGTTTGCAGGGCAGGGATAGCAGAGGCATAGGGCGCTCCGGTTCACAGGGATCGTCGCGCAAGCATTGCGTGGCCAGCGGGAAAACTCAAATCGCCAGCGGCAATGTCACGATAAAGGTGCTGCCTTTGCCGTCGCCATCGCTCATGCCGATCACCGTGCCGCCATGGGCTTCGACCAGCTCGCGCACCACCGTCAGGCCAATGCCAAGGCCCGCACCGTTGAAGCCGATGGCGTGAACGTCTTGCACAAACGGCTCGAAGATAAACGGCAGGGCCTGGGTGGAAATTCCGATGCCGTCATCGCAAATGCTCATCTGCAGCACGTCGTCCTTGGTCGTGACCGAAAGCGTGACATTGCCTCCCTCCGGTGTGTACTTGGCCGCATTACCCAGCAGGTTGCCAAGGATCTGCGTGAGCCGCACCGGGTCTCCGTTCACCGCCAGCGCGCACGTGGGAAGTTCAGTGGTGAAGTGCAAATGGTGAGCCGTCATCACCGGGCTGCACACTTCGATGGCCTGATGGATGATCTGCACCATGTCCACAATCCGGCAATCGAGGCGCAGCTTGCCGGTACTGGCGCGGGACACGTCGAGCAAGTCATCCACCAGCCGCGACATGTGCTGCACCTGGCCTTCGATCAGCGCCTGCATGCGCGGCAGCTCTTCACTGGGCACCCGCACCAGTCGACCGGCGATCATGCTGATGGGCGTCAGCGGGTTGCGAAGTTCATGGGCGACCAGCGTGAGGATGTTGCGTTGCTGCGCCAGCGTGTGTTCTGCCGAGGCTTGCAGGTTTTGTGCGCTGAGGGCCGCGATCACCAATTGCGCGTTAGCCTCGCGCATCTCAAGGAACAGCTTCTGTTCTTCCTGTGAACGATGGGGTTTTTCCGCATCCGTTTGCGCCAGGAGAATGGCCAGTACCAATTGCTGATTGGCTTCGACCAATTGTTCGATTTGCTGGGCGTCCACCAGCCGATTATTGGTATCGCTCAACTCTTTTTGCAGTGCCGCCAGCACTGCGCGCGCTTCTACGGTTTTCTGGCCGAGCAGGAACAACTCACGAGCGGCCGTGGCCATCGTTTGCGCGTTCGTGCCATTGGCCTCAGTCATGGTCCTGATTCATACCTTGTCTTTGCTGAGCTGCCGGGTTGGCCGGCCGCCGAGTAAGCCTTCCTGATCCGGCAACATCTCGCCGATCTGCAGGCCGTTATCGTCGATGCGATACAGGCGCAATTCATCGGAGTGGGCGCTGGCCCGCACCTTGACCACGGCCATGATGCGCAGCAAACGGCTCTGCACTTCAATGTAGCGTTGAACGATGATGGCGTCGGTGAGAAATGCCGTGCCGTAAGGGCTGAAACGCAGATCGGTGTAGCGGTCTTCCAGTTCTGAGGTCATCAACACGCTGACCCCGGCGCTCGTCAAAGCAGTGACCATGCGCGACAGCGACTCGCGAAAGTCTTCGCGAAAGGTCGGCGCCAGCGCCAGTTCGAAGCCCGACAACGAATCGATCACCACACGGGTGGCTTTCAGTCGGCTGATCTCGCTGAGCAGCAATTGCACGATCTCGTCGATGGACAGGTCCGGGGCGCGGCTGTCCACCAGACCGACCTGTCCGCTCTGGATCAGGCCCGCAAGGGTGGCGTTCTGGGAGTGATTGGGCCGTTGTTCAAACACCGCGATCACACCGGTTTCGCCATTGCGCGCGCCTTCGGCGAGGAAGGTCGCTGCCAGAATACTTTTGCCCGAGCCCGACGGCCCGGCCACCAGCAAGGAATAACCACGGGGCAGGCCGCCGCCAAGCATCTCGTCGAGCTGTGGCACGCCCATTTTCAGGCGCTTGATCGGGAACTCCAGCGGCGCTTCAACCGGATTGAGTGGCGCAGGCGCAAAGACCTTGATCCCCGACGTCGCAATGCGGAAGGTGTGCAGGCCCGGCAATGTCGGCTGGCCGCGCATCTTCATGATTTCCATCTTGCGCACCATGGAATTGCGTTGAACGCTCTGGCGCAGCCAGATCAGGCCATCGGCCACGGTGAAAATCGGGTTGGTGTCGGTTTCGGTGAAATATTCGCCGATCAGGAAGGTCGTGGCCTGCCAGGTGGTCATCAACATACCCAGTTGCTGAACGAACTGCGGCAGGTTGTTGTTGGGGTTGTCCTGGGTCTGGCTCGCCAGGACCACCGAACGGAACGAGTCGACGAACACCAGTGAGGGGGAGTGAGCCTCCACCTCGCTGACGATGCGCCGCAGCACTTCGTCCAGATTCCCGGCCAGGGTGTCGTCAGCCAGGTTGATGTAGCGGATCGACTGGTTGATCGCTTCGCTGTCGAAAAAGTCGAATTGCTGCTGATAGCGCAGCATCTTCAGAGGCGGCTCGCCGAGTACCGTAAAAAACAGTGCCGGGCGCTCGGGCGTCGCCAGGGCGAACATCATCTGATGCGCCAGGGTGGTTTTGCCACAGCCAGGGGGACCTGCGATCAGGTTGAACGAAAACTCCGGCAATCCTCCGCCCAGCACCTCGTCCAGTCCTGGCACGCCGGTGGCCAGGCGGTTGATAGTCACTTTGGTGCTCATGGCGAAAGTTCCTGCGATGGGGTGTCGCTCAAAGAAGGTTCCCACACGCCACGAAGCAAACGTGCGGTGAGCGAGGGCCCGATCAGCGTGGTCAGCAGCTCGTAAAACGTGGTCAGCATTACTTCACCGAAAAACAACGCATCGGCTTCGCTTTGCTCGACGAGTACGGACTTGAGGGCAGTCAGATCCAGGGAGGCCAGCACACTGTCATAGGTGCCGACCAGGCGCGGATGGTTGGAGGCGCACAGGTGAAGGCTGCGGCGATAAAGCGCGGCAACCCCTTGTTGGCCGATGATGGGCGTGAGGGCTGCGTCCATATCCTGCAATATTGATGCGATCGCTTGCGCGACTGTTGCAATGTCAGCGTTGGGGCCAACGCGGTGCGCCAGAGAAGCTACGATCTGGCGGCTCTCATCGCTTAGCGTGGACATGGCTAACTGATATCTGAAGGACAGTGTTTGATGGTACACCCAATGGCGGTGTTGGAAGTGGTTTGCGTCAGGGGATTGCGACAGGGCCCGAAACCCCGACTCTTTCTAGTGCATGGCTCTATAAAGTCCTTCCGGTTAGCTGCACAAACAAGCAAACATCGCCTTTTTTGGCCAATATGGAATCCGCTTTGTATCGTTTGGAGCGCCCGTAGTACCGTTTTAAACCCACTGACAACAAAACAGCAGGCAAAAAAAAGCCCGCGGGAGGGCGGGCAAACCGTAGTTTCTTGAATGAGCGAGCGCAATGTACCCGTTGGTGAAAGGTCGTGGGGTGAAGAAAAATTCATGTCGATGAGTGCCCCCCGCTTCACGCCCTGAGACATGCCTAAGGCAAGTGATCCGCCGCAAAGTCCGCTTCCGAGCGCGCCCGCAAACGGCCCTTGCGGCAGGCCTGCTGGAATTGTTCGAAGTCGCGCTCATTCTGCGCGGTATAGCTTTGCGCATACTTGAACAACGCGTCGGCCAGCGCATCGCTCTTGCCGATGTAGCCGCTGATGTGTGCGGCGTTTCCCGACGATTTGGCGTGTGCGCGGGCCAACGCGCGACCACAAACGCGTCCGTAGGCGGCGAAGGTGTCCGCATCGAACGTCTCGAGCTCAGCCGAGACTTTCATGTCGCGCAACTGGCGCACATAGAAGTGTCGCCCGCTGGGGCTGGTGGTCCAGCCGAGGAACAGGTCACTGGCCGATTGCATCAACCGTTGGCCATCGACCACGCGCTGACCGTTATGCCGCACCCGCGATTTAGTCTTCACATAATCGGCAAGCACCGAACGACGTGCCTCCTTGAACTGCAGGAACAGCGGGAACTCCTGATCGTCAGTCAGCAGGGCCACCAGGCACCGAGTCCCGACGCTGCCCACACCGACCACTTTGAACGCCATGTCGTGGGCATGAAAACGCGACAACAGCTCGCGACGGTCGGCTTGCAGCGTGCCGGGATAGTCGCGCATGAACGCGTCGTAAAGCGCACGCCAGTTCGACAAGCGCAGCCAGTCGTCGTCGGCATCCAGCAACGTGGTGTTTTCGTGTAAATGGAAAATTTCCGGCAGGTCATCGCGAATGATCAGTCGGCCATGTGCGTCACGTTCACTGATTTTCGGCAGCAGTTCAGCATGGGTACGCCGCTCGGCTTTTTCGATGGCGCGCTCCACATGCTCCAGGGTCGCTTTGCTTGCCTGCTGCCGCAGATCGCTGTAACTGATGGACTCGTACCAGGTTTCCAAGGCGCTTTGCTCGGCGCATTCGAGCATGGTCTGTTGGTAGGCGCCGACCACCTGGCGGCAGACCGTTTCTTCGACCGTGTCGCCATGACGAAGGTCGCGCGCCGCCACCACGAAACTTGCCACCAGCCGTTTCAAGTCCCACTCCCAAGGGCCGGGATGGGCTTCGTCGAAATCGTTGACGCTGAACAGCAGATTGCGTTCCGGCGTTGCAAAACCGCCGAAGTTCATCAAGTGACTGTCACCGCAGATGGGCGATACCAGACCCATGCTGGATGTTGCGGCCAAGTCGTGGGCGTGTAGCAGCGCATTGCCGCGATAGAAGGTGAAGGGCGAAACCAGCATGCGGCCGTAGCGCAATTCGACCAGCGACTTGATCCGGCCTTCACTGGACGTTTTGATCAGCGGCAGCGGGTCGCGATTTATTTTCCCCATGGACGCCTGCGAACCGCGGGAGCAGTTCTTGCGAGCATCCTTGCCTTGCTTCAAACGGTCTTTGAGGGTGGTCATGTGGGCTCGTTTGGTGAGTGTTTCAGACGTGTGAGAGATGAGTGTAGAAGGGCTTTGGGTCGCCTTCGCTGGAAATCACGCTGGGCATCGTGCCGATGAGTGTCTGGACACCTTCGGTGAGCCATTGAGGTGGGGCGAAACCGGGCTGGACGTCGAGGATGAGGAGGGCTTGGCGCATGCGAGGCTCCGGGGAAGGTCGCGGCGACGGAGGCTTCTGTGGCTGCTGGGTATTTGTATTGATCTGGCTGGCCTCTTCGCGGGCAAGCCCGCTCCCACAGAGGGGCGCGGTGGGTTATCGATTGTCGATCCCCCAGATGCAACAAAACCCGCACTTGGCGGGTTTTGTTTTGCTTCGTATTTGGGCCGGGGTAATCTGAATTCATAATCTATATTGTTGATTGTTATCGTTAACTTTCTTTTTTAATTTTGATTGGAATACCGATTGGAATACCTCACGAGATAGCCATGCTCTGGCCCGTCGTTTTTTTTCGATTTTGCACCCTTGCTTATCCTATTATCAGGGGTGACTTTTCTGTCGCTGTCGGGACCCAGGTTACGCTTGATAAGAGGCTGAAGGTGGTGTCTGGCAGAAACCGGCCAAATGCAGGCGAATCTGACGCCGCACAAAACAACACGGTCCGGGGCGGACGTCAGCAGCTTTGGGGTTGGCCACACGGCCGCCTTGGAGTTCTACAGGCGGACGGAATGATCTTGTTAGACCTGACCACCCACGCCTTTAAATTTCTCAACAAAAGCAGCGATTTTCTGGAAGACAGCCTGCTTTTTTTTCAGGTATTGCGGGTTCAGCGGACTCATCTTGGGGAGAAGAGCATTGAGCTCAGTGCCGCTGTCACTGGCAAACTCCCGCTTTAATGAAGTGGTGATATAGCGCCTAGCCGCCTCTGCATTCAAACTCTCTGCGCTGATTAGCTCTTCTGCCTCACTCTGTTGTTCCGCTTGGGCAAAGGTGAAGAAGGCGTCAATCACACTAGCCTTGTCACCAATTTGGTCTAGGTCTGTTTGGTTAATAAAGTCGACCAGCAAGCCTTCTTTGGCACGATTTTCTAGACTGGCACGAATAACCCTACGCACGTCTTCAACCAGTGATGCTTTGTTTTTGGCTTTTTTATTGTTCTCAAAAATCAGTTCTAGAATGTAGTCCAGATTGATTTCTTGCGATTTGAGCAGGTCTACCTCAAAGACCACGTCATCCCAATCGACGGAGGACTTTTCCCTTTCGGCGGAAGATTTTTCCCGGCGCAACCAATCACGAACATCGTTATAGGTTGAACGGTAGTCCTGGATTTTCCGTTCAGCTGGTATCCTAATCGATTTCAATGCAGTTAGATCATCATCGCTTAAGTAATGCTGAGCTTTGAATGCTTCAACCAACACCGGATCATTCATATCTACGGTTTGTAAGGCCTTCAGGCTGGCAAATTCATCGTAGTTTTGCAGTACGCTTTCAACGCGCAAATACTCGCCAAACAGTTTTGCGAAAGCTTTTTTATCCGATTCTTTTTCAATGGCAGAAGGATCAGGAAAGCGCTGCTCTAACTCTCGAACTACGTCCACAAACCCACGCCGCGCCTCACCGGTCACTACATCGGTAAAACCTTCCATGTATTCCGTATAGCTCTTCTCTAGGACTACATTCTTGGTATTTTTATCACCAAACAGGGTAATGGCGTCTATGGTCGCCTGCTCCAGGTCGCGGAAGGTGACGATGTTGCCGAAGGTTTTGGTGGCGTCGAAAATGCGGTTGGTACGTGAGTAGGCTTGCATCAAGCCGTGGTAGCGCAAGTTCTTGTCGACAAACAAGGTGTTCAGCGCGGGGGCATCAAAGCCGGTCAGGAACATGCCCACCACAATGAGCAGGTCGATCTCCTTGGCTTTGACTTGTTTAGCCAGATCGCGGTAGTAGTTCTGGAAGCCATTGCTGTCCACGCTGAAGTTAGTTTTGAACATTGCGTTGTAGTTTGCAATGGCAGCGCCCAAAAATTCTTTGGCGCTGCTGTTCATAGCAGAAACATCGAAGCTTTCGTCCTGAATCTCGCCGACCGCGTCCTGCTCCTCGTTGGCCGCATACGAGAAGATGGTGGCTACCTTCAATGGCCTGTCGTTGCCCTTCTGTAGGTCCCTGAAAGAATCATAGTACAGTTTTGCAGCGTCCACGCTGCTTACTGCGAACATGGCGTTAAAACCTTTATTGCCCGCTTGCAGGCGATGGGTTTTCTGTCGGAAATTATTCAGTATGTACTGGGCTATTTCGCGGATACGGTCGGGGTGTAGCAAAGCATGCTTATTTTCAGCCGCACTAAGCTTTTTCTCATCCTGCTCAGTTTCAATAGCCTTGAACTGCGGTCGCACATCATTGTAGTCGACTTTGAATTTAAGCACTTTTTCATCGCGAATTGCATCGGTGATTACATACGAATGCAATTCACGGCCAAATACACTCGCGGTATCTTCCGCGCCCAAAGCATTATAGCCTGTAAATATTGGTGTACCAGTAAAACCAAACTGATAGAACTTCTTGAACCGTTTCTTTAGGTTTTTCTGCGCTTCACCAAACTGGCTGCGGTGGCACTCATCAAAAATGAAGACAACTTGCTTGCCGTAGATAGCTAGGTCGGGCTCACTCTTCATAAGGTTGTTGAGCTTCTGGATAGTGGTGACGATGATTTTGTTGTCGTCCTTATCCAGATTACGCTTGAGGCCAGCCGTGCTGTCAGAACCATTCACGCTTTCCGGTGAGAAGCGTTGGTATTCCTTCATGGTCTGGTAATCAAGATCCTTGCGGTCCACCACGAAAAACACTTTGTCAATGAAGTCCAGCTCAGTAGCGAGTCGCGCAACCTTAAAGCTGGTCAGGGTCTTTCCCGAGCCGGTGGTATGCCAAATGAAGCCGCCGCTTTCGGTATTACTCCAGTTCTTTGCCTGATACGAGCTGTTAATCTTCCACAGAATGCGCTCCGTAGCGGCGATCTGGTAAGGGCGCATCACAAGCAATGTATTGCTAACATCAAATACCGAGTAGTGTAGCAACACATTGAGAAGGGTGCGTTTCTGAAAGAAAGTGGCGGTAAAATCTTTAAGGTCCTTAATCAGGCTGTTATCCGCTCTCGCCCAATTCATAGTGAAGTCGAAGCTGTTCTTGTTGCGTTGGGTAGTGTTAGCAAAGTATCGGCTATCGGTGCCGTTAGAGACCACAAAAAGCTGCATATATTTAAATAAAGAGTGCTCGCTGTTAAAGCTCTCCTTGCTGTAGCGGTGTACCTGGTTGAAAGCTTCGCGAATCGCAACACCTCGTTTTTTCAGCTCCACTTGAACTAACGGCAGGCCGTTCACTAGAATGGTTACATCGTAGCGATTGGCGTGGCTGCCCTTTTGCTCAAACTGCTTGATTACCTGCACCTTGTTGCGGGTAATGTTTTTCTTGTCCAGCAGGTAGATGTTCTGGATTCGGCCGTCGTCAAATACAAAGTCATGAATGTAATCGTCATGAATCTTCCGGGTTTTTTCGACAATGCCATCGCTGGGCTTGTCTAGCCAGGTCTCGACAAAGCGCGACCACTCGCTATCAGAAAACTCTATAGTATTCAGAGTTTGAAGTTGCACGCGCACGTTGGACAACAAAGCCTCCGGCGTGTTCAGGCCGCTTAGGTATTCATAGCCCTGATCGACCAAATCCTGAATGAACTCGCGCTCCAGATCACCTTCGCTTTGGTAGCTCTCGGCAACCTGCCATTCCTTGCTGTACTTATCTAAAACAATGAAGTTGCTGGACTCAGCTATGGGCTTGGCGTAATCAACCATTTTGTGGCTCCTGCTGCCAATAGCCATAAGTATTCAGGTTCCTAAGCAGTAGACCAACCATCTCTCTCTCGGGCGGTGTTGGTTCTGCAATCTCTTCGTTTGACAAAGTATTGTGAGGATAAAAATTCATAATCCGGCTGGCGTACGCTTTCTTGTCTTCCGGCAACAGGTCAGACCATCTCCGATATCCTAGAAAGTTGGCGGTTTTTTCATACAAGTTGCGTAGCAGTGCAAAATGGTAGCGCTGCACGCTATTGGTAGCGATAGCCTGCTCGATAATGTTCTTAATGTGTAGGTGATAAGAAAAACTTTTGTTTGAATCACCTTGCTTTTCTTCATGCTCAAAGGTGCCATCGTCCAGGCGACTTAGAATATATCCGCTTTTGGCACCAACTTCATTGTAAAGCACGTTGTAAAACAGCGCGCTATGTGTAGATACAACAAATTTCACACCCGACGCACTCGAATTGATTAGTTGCCCTAGGTTTACCGCCAGCTGAATCAGGTGGTTCTCATCCAGCGAACTGACCGGATCATCAATAAATACATATTCCAGTTGATTGAACTGGTCGGTTTCTCGATCAGCCGGTTCAGCTACATTGAGTACGCCAATCACCTGCTCAAGCAGCGTGTAGAAAATACTCCAGATGAAGTTGCTTTCTTCACCCTTGGAGATTTTCAGATTTCCCGAGTGCGTCGCATCACCGCGCTCCATCGAGAAAGTGACCTCCGAGAAGGCTCTGACGGTAAAATCTTTACCGTCTTTGTCTTGCTCTTTTCTTTCCGCATTGAACCTTGGTGTGAGCTTGTCGTTGGTGTAACGCTGAAAGGTCGTGATGATATTCTGATCTTGACCCTGGTCAATCAACACCCAATCCGTAAAGGAGTTAGGCTGAATTTTCAGCTTCGGATCGAGGTCATCGGCCAAGTCGTTGTCCCAGTAGAACAGGTCTTCAGTAAATGCGTTGTAATACAAAATTTTGTTGCGCGACAACCCGGCTTGCTCAGTCTCATCGCCGTCTTCATTACCGTTCTCTTTTGGAGCAATTAGCTGCTTGAAATCACGCGACAGACGCGTTTTACCTGTCCCATTAAAGGCGTAGATCAGCTGCACCTTTTTTTTGGTATTTTGTAGCTGTCGGGCGATTTCCGTTAGCTCCTTGCTCATGTTATGCCACTACCTTTTCTAGTCTGGGGAAATTCAACAGCAAGTCACGGTAATGCTCGTAATGTTTTTGGTGTAAACCAATTTCACGCGGAAAAAGCTCAGCGAGAGAGTTAGTGAGCGCGTCGAATCTATCAAGAATAGAAACGATGCGAACCTGTTCTGCAAGGGATCTCTCTGGATCCGCTGGATACGGAACAGGAATTTTAATTTTTGAAAACCCATTAATCAGCAGTGTGTTTACTTTGGTTCTGGCGATATATTTTGCCTTGTCAGCAACGAAAGATGACGTATTCATGCAGTAGGAAACAAATCTCGGATCCATTGAATGTCGAAAAGCATAGCAATGATCGTGAATTGCGACCTTTTCTTCTCCGAGCCATGCAACGGCCTTACCGACATCCTCAACTGTCTCGCCTACGTCGGTTATCACTACGTCGCCTGGCTCTGCATAGCGCAGTGACCCAGCCATATCATTTCTAACCTGAGAAAAAGCTTGCGTCGTAAAAGCGCCGTAACGCGTATATATCTCTCCGTAATGGATAGCGCTGATACCATCTTCAACAAAATCAGCTTTGGTAAAACGCTTTCCACGAATAAATTCGCCAATCTCTCCCAGCGCCCTCCACTCCACTTCCCCGTCTTTGAAACTCATCAACTCATCGCGGTAGTGCTCGTATTGTTTTTTGCGAGTAGTCAGCTCGGCGGTTAGCTCGGCTTTTACTTCGGTGGTCAGCTCGGAAAAAGCGTCCAATATGCGGACGATCTCGGCTTGGATTTCAAGCGATTTATCCGGCGTTCCTGGGCAGGGGATGGGTATTTGGAATTCTTCAAGCATGGGCTTTCTAATCGAGGAAGCAGTTGCTCCCACGCTTTTCGTCAAAATGTACTGCTTAAACCTAGAGGACATGAAGTGGAACAAAAACTTAGTACTCACGACATCTGATTTAACATGAATCCTGTAAGCCCTCTGGTGTAGAGCGTACTTTCCTTCTACATAGTGAAATATATCGCCAATCCCGCCCTCGCCAGGAATGATTATTGCCACCTCATTAAATTCAAAAATATCTGACTTTAAGATTTTCTTTGAGCGAACATAGAACGGGTAGATTCCGTTTTCGCTTTCATCCTGACGGTTTGAGCTTCCGGTACCAATATCCGCCACAGATCCAAGAGTCACCCACTCCACTGCCACACCATCCAGCAGTTTTTCCATGAAATTCACGCTGCTCATGCCTCGATCTCCGAGACGATGGCATCAATCTCCGCTCGCAGTAGATCGATCTTGGCAATCGTGGCTTTCAGGGTGGCGTTGAGCTGAGCAATCTCCACCACCTCACGGTTGTCCTTGGCATCGATGTAGCTGCTGACAGACAGGTTGTAGCTGTTGGCAGCCACCTGCTCAAAAGGGATGGACAGCGCAAAGTGATCCACGTTCGCCTTGCTATCGAACACCTGCATGATCTGGTTGATGTGCGTGTCCAGCAGCATGTTGTTGTTGGTTTCTTTCTTGAATAGGCCGCTGGCGTCAATGAACTGGGTGGTGGTGTCGGTCTTATGTTTGGACAGCACCAGAATGTTCACTGCGATGGTGGTGCCATAGAACAAATTGGGTGCGAGCGAGATCACGCTTTCTACATAGTTGTTGTCCACCAGGTACTGGCGGATTTTCTGCTCGGCTCCGCCCCTGTAGAATATGCCGGGAAAGCAAACGATGGCAGCACGGCCTTTGGCCGACAGGTAGCTGAGTGCGTGCAGCACAAAGGCGAAGTCGGCTTTGGATTTGGGCGCGAGCACGCCAGCCGGGGCAAAGCGGTCGTCGTTGATCAAGGTGGGGTCCCCCGCCCCCTTCCACTTCACCGAGTATGGTGGATTGGAGACGATGGCATCAAAAGGTTTGTCATCGCCAAAGTGTGGCTCGGACAGAGTGTCGCCCAGCTGGATATTGAATTTGTCGTAGTTAACGTTGTGCAGGAACATGTTCATCCGCGCCAAGTTATACGTGGTGTGGTTGAGTTCCTGGCCAAAAAAACCGTCTTCAATGATGTGTGCATCGAAGTGCTTCTTTGCTTGCAGCAGCAGTGAGCCCGAACCACAGGCCGGATCGTAAATCTTGTTGACCGTGGTTTGCTTGTGCATGGCAAGCTGGGCGATCAGCTTGGACACATGCTGCGGTGTGAAAAACTCACCACCGGACTTGCCGGCGTTAGCGGCGTAGTTGGAGATGAGAAATTCGTAGGCATCGCCAAACAGATCGATGTGACTGGCATCAAATCTACCAAAGTCCAGCCCAGCCACGCCTTTAAGCACGGCGGCGAGGCGCGTATTTTTGTCTTTGACGGTGTTGCCCAGACGGTTACTGGTGGTATCGAAGTCGGTAAACAGACCTCTGATATCGCGCTCGGAAGGGTAGCCGTTGGCCGAGCTTTCAATGGCGGCAAAGATGGCAGCCAGTTCGACATTCAGGCTCTCGTTGCTGTGGGCACTGGCAGCCACCTTGGCGAACACCTGACTGGGATATATGAAGTAGCCCTTGGTTTTGATAGCGTCGTCTTTGATGTCCGGCGTGATGACGCTATCTGGCAGCTCTGCGTAGTTGATACTGTCGTCACCGCCTTCGATGTAGCTGGCAAAGTTTTCGCTGATGAAACGGTAGAACAAGGTGCCGAGCACATACTGCTTGAAGTCCCAGCCATCGACTGCGCCACGAACATCGTTGGCAATTTGCCAAATCTGGCGTTGCAGTGCGGCGCGTTGTTGGGTGCTTGTCATACTGTTGTGCCTAATCCCTTCGGTTTACTTGGTCCCTCCATCGTGAGTGGAAGTGACTGGGTGGTGTTGGTGGGCTTGGTTAGCTGGCGCTGCGGTGTATCGAGCGGATGTGCCGTGGCGTAGTCATTAGCGGCGCATCTTAAGCTTCTACGCGCCCGTTAACAGCCCGTTCATCAATTGCACTGGCAAAGCAATGCATCTTTGGCGATTTCGCCCCGGCTCCATTGCTTTGCTGGTTACTGGCGGTAAGCGTTTCTTGTCGAGGTGCGGCCTTCTTGGCGTACGATACCCCCTCGCTGGATTCACTTTTGTACGCTCCCGCTTTCAATATCGTCGTCGGCTCCACCCGCGTGCACTGATCCATCAGTCACGGCGCGCTGAATTTTCCACGGTCGCTCGATTCTGTGCGCTGGTGTGCCATGGTGCTCCAGCTCGCGGTACTTGCGTCCTTCACTACGCCCAGATGCCGGGTAGCGTCACCGATTCTATCACTGTGGACGGCTTCGGAAAGAAGAAGGCTTGCGTGATATCTGACTGGCAATAGCCACTGAATTCGGCCGAGCGTGAGTTTCTGCCCGGAGCGCACATTCGAATGCGGAGCTTATTGACACTCATGCTTGTGTTGTCGCGGCATCACATTTACGCTTTGCTCCGTCGTGGTCAATCCCGCGACTGGGTGTGACAACCTGAATTGTTCGAGGCGCATGGCGCCATAGCTACTAGCAAGTGCTAACACAGGCTTAGCTGCTGCTTTTCTATGGCGGATCGTGCGGGGCAGGCTTACGCCTGGCCGGTACCCTCGGACGCCGGTTTGTCACCCCCGTACGGTCTGCCACCCAATCGCGTGACAACGGTTGATGGCAGTTTTTACTTGTCCGAGGAGATAAGGAAAATGGCATGCCCCCCTTTTTAAGCTCGTGCGCCACCCTGGCGATTTGATTCAAGGTGCAAACTATTCCGGAGGGTTCCGTGATGTTTGATCTCTCGCTTCTAATCAGCCTTCCCAAACCCAACACCATCGATACTGCATCGCTTACCCCCGAAGATGCCGCGATTAAACTACGGCAGGCTGCCACTCTTCGGCTTAATGGAGCACAGAGTATTCTGCTTCATTTTCCGCAGGACGTTGAGCTGGCAGTGGAGCTGCTGGATGATGCCGCCGTGTTGTTTGATAAGGCGTTCCGATATCTGACAGGGATTCCTGCTCAGCGCGTTCATCATCAGATTGGTGAGTACTGCTCTGTCCCGTCCGCTGAAGGCCATCCCGGCATCCGAACCCCATGGGGCAATGAATTCGGCCCTATGATTGAGGACGGCGTTCGTTGTGCGGAGACTTGGCTTGACGGCTCATCACTACCGCTATGGTGGGCACTGGCGCAGAACCGAAAGCATCATCGTCCAGGTGATCCCCAGGAAGCATTTGAAGCAGGTTTTCTGCTGCGGTTGCAGCAGACGCTGATCATGCGGCGTGAAGCCGTCACCTCCCAATCAACCAGCCTCGATGCCTGAGTCTGTAATTGACGTTTGAGACTTTGCTTTTCCCGCCAAACCCTCCGATCTAGCGATCTTTGATCGCGCCGGTCGGAGGGTTCACTCGTTTTTTCTCGAGGCCACCGCTATCCACCGCCTCATTTCATATCTGATTAGCACCACGCTTTCCTTTCCCCGTCAGTAATTGCCCTCGATCTCTATCGAGTGCAACGCAGTTTCGACGTCAGAGCCGAGCTTGTCTTAGGGACATGGCTATAGATGGCGACAGCGGCGACAGCGGCGACAACGCATGTAGAACGTGGTCTGGAGCATGGCGACAAAAGTGGCGACAGTCGCCACTTTTTGCACGCTTTGGCCATGACGCTTGACCGCCTTTTGGAGTGGGTATAACAATTGGCGCACGGATCGCTGTCGTTGACAGCACCAGCCCAGGTAGCCAGAACCTTCAAGGCTACGCCACTTGCGTGGTGGTTTTCCCGAAGTGCGATTAGCGTCCGGCAGCTCGCACGGTCACTCCCCAAAAGTGATGGATGCCTACTCGACTTATCTGTCCACTGCGGCAGACGATGGACCTTCCTCGCTGCGCTGCAGCAACCTTACCTTTCGGCACATTTCGCGGCGCCATACTGCGCCCGTCTCTTTCTCATGGAAAGAGACGGGCGCTCGTACCACTGCTGCAAGCCAAGTCGTACGGGGCATTGCCGCAACTCTCCTCGTGACAATCGGCCCGACAAATCCGATTCGTCGCCAGCCGCAATGACACAGGCACCGGTGCCGCAGCCCATGGAAAGGCTGCACCTGACTGACAGTCAGGCATGCCCCAGGTGTCGATGTTTTGCCTTCTCCCACCCAGGATCTCTAGGTGCCGAACTCGTCAGTCGGCACAGCCTCCACCCGCCCGTATCTTCGGATGCGTCTAAGGAGGCCAGATTCATGGGGGCATGCCCTCGCTCCCGGTCGTAAGGAGCCGTACGTTCCGCGTCAGTGAACACCTCACAGGTCGCAGGGGCCTTGATCCCTGATAACACTCAACAAGCGTGGCGGGAGTATGTGAGGACAGCCAGCAACTACCGAGGAGAGGACCCATGCAGCAGTTAGATCCGAAGCTTGAACTACCGCGACCGCTGATTGAGGCGAATTCCGTGGCCCAACCTTATCCGGTGCATGCACTGGGTGGGCTTCTTGGACCTGCGGTGGAGCGCATGGCCGAGGTCATCGGCGTACCCCAGGCGCTGGCCGCTCAGTCGGCGTTGGCCGCCTCGGCCCTGGCCACCCAATGTCATGCGGGCTTACAACTCGACGGGAGAAATTATCCCCTCTCGCTGTACCTGATCACGGTGGCAGCGTCCGGTGATCGCAAGACTGCGGCAGACCGATCTGCATTGCTGCCAGCACGCCAATGGGAGCGCGAGCAGTGGCAGCGCTACCGCGAACAGCTCTCCCGGTACCGCGCCGCACAGCGCCAGATGCAGCGTATCAACCCTGCCGATCCCGACTCCGCGAACGGTGTACCGCTCGAAGCGGAGCCCTCTGCACCCAGGCTGATTACCACGGACCCAACTATTGAAGCGCTGATCAAAGGGCTCTGCCATGACCTGCCGAGCATGGGGTTGTTCTGCGATGAAGGGGGACAATTCCTCGGCAGCAGCACCATGAGTCGGGACAACCGTTTGAAAGCGGTCACGACTTTGTCGTCACTCTGGGACGGCAGTCCGATTGATCGTGCTCGCTCTATGGCAGGCGAAAGCCTACGAGCCTATGACCGACGCCTGAGCCTGCACCTGATGCTGCAACCGTATTTGGCCATGCAGTTACTCAGTGATCCGTTGCTGCAGGGGCAAGGCATTCTAGGGCGCTGCTTGATGACCTGGCCCACCAGTCTAGCCGGGCAACGTAGCTACCAGGCTGTCGACTTGTCCAAAGACGCCGCCCTCAAGCGTTATCATCACCGCCTTTCGGCACTGTTTTATCAGCCTTGGTCACTTTCCGCTGACGGAGCCTTGCAACTGTCAAAGCTGAGCCTCAGTCCGCTGGCGCGTCGTCGCTGGATTGATTTGCATGATGCTATCGAAGCTCAACTGGGGGAGTTTGGCGAGCTGGCCGGCGTACGGCCCAGCGGATCAAAGGCCGCCGATAACCTGCTGCGCGTCGCCGGCATTCTTGCAGTTGTGGAGGAGAGCAGCGTCGTGGAGGTCGACCATATCCAGCGGGCCTCCGCTTTAGTCGGCTACTACCTCACCGAGATCCAGCGCCTGACAGAGCAGGAGCCAGTGTGTCGAGTAAAAGAGGAGGCAGACCGGCTGCTGCGATGGCTACAGGTCAAAGATTGGAAGCGTTTCAGTATTCGTGAATTGAATCGCAACGGTCCCCGCTTTGCCCGCAAGAGCAGTCGTCATGCCGCCAAGCTGCTGGTCGAGTTGATTGATCATCAGTGGTTGATCACCGATGGCCACACCTTCGAGGTGTGCCATGTTTAATCTTGATGAAGCGCTGCGCAACCATCTGGCTCAGCGTCAAAAGGAGCCGAAAGCGCGGTTTGTCGCCGCGAGTGTCGCCACTTTGTCGCCACCCTCAAAGGCAGACAAGGCAGGGGTTGTCGCCGGTGTCGCCGATGTCGCCACCCTCCGTAAAACTATCACCTCGACGACAGCCATCCTTCAGTGGTTGAAAGAGGAAGGCGCGCATCTCTACGTCGCCGACAACACGCTGTGTTTCCGCCCGACTGATTGGGCCCAGTTCGCTATCGTGAGTGCACACTGGCGAGCCCTTTTACATGAGCTCGCTGCAGTCGATCAGGAACAGAAAAATGGCTCGCATCGGTAAGCGAGCTGGACGCAATTTCGGCTTCGGTCGCCAGCTCAGCTATGCCGGACCGCAAGCACTGAAAGATCTGTTTGGCGATGGCCATTTTGCGACCGTCAAAGCCCATAGTGATCGCTGGCAGGCGTTTGTGCATTGGTGTCGATCCGATGAAGGACCGAGGGTCAACGACGCGCGCCAGATAGACCGCGAGATCCTCATGCGGTACGCCGTCCACGTGCGGGAACAGGTTGATCAGGGCAACGTCGGCATTGCCACCGCGCAGAACCGACTGTCCAGCGTGAACCGAACGATGGCCGCGCTGCGCGGTGATCAGTACGTCAAAATCCCGAGTCCGAGTAAGGCGCTGGGCTTGCAGCGCTCAAGCGTGCGTAGTGAGGCTCCGCATGGCCAAGACCGTGCCCAGGTCGAGTTGATCGCGCGGGCGCTGTCAGATCGTCAGCAATCGAGGGTGAGTGCCATTGTGCTCCTTGCTCGGGAGACCGGCATGCGTCTGCGTGAAGCGATCTTGGCGGACTTGCCCCGGCTGCAACGTGAGGCTCGGCAACTGGGCAAGATCAATATCCAGGACGGCACCAAAGGCGGTCGATCAGGCGCATCGGCACCGCGTTGGATTGCGGTCACGGATCAAGTTCGTGGCGCCCTCGACAGGGCCAGTGAGGCTTCACCCAGTGGCAGTCGAAATTTGTTGGCACCCGATGAAAGCTACAAAGACTTTATGCAAAAAAACGTGCGGCCGGCACGAGACCTCCTGCATGAACAGGGTTTGAAAGGTTTTCATGAACTGCGGGCGGCTTACGCCTGTGAGCGCTATGAGCAACTGACAGGCTTTCCTGCACCCGTTAATGATGGCCGTGTTCATCGAGAAGATCGAGAGCTTGATCAGCGTGCACGACAGCAGATCAGCCACGAATTGGGACATAACCGCATTGATGTGGTGAGTGCTTACATCGGAGGTCGGCGATGACGTCCGAGTTCGACATAGCGTTGTTTCTGCGTCCTGTGCTCAAAGGTGCGCATGCCACGCGGCAGCGGCATATCAGGCAAGCAGAAAGGATGCACAAGGTGATTCGTGAACGCTGGGGGGGCGCGACTCCCTGGTCCTGGAGAGAAAAGCACGTGAGATGGTTTCTGGAGCACTATTTGCGGTGCTCAGCTCCAGCTACCATCTACTACTACGAGTTAACAGCAGGGTTGATCCGTCGTAGAAAGGCAAAAGTCGTGGTTGCCTAATAGATCTTTAAGCGTAAGCCCCTGAGTATGGGAATGCGGAGCCTTCCCATACTCAGGGGCTTGGCTGAAAAAGCGCAGGCATACCAGAGATCTGGCAACTGTCGTCACTCCTTTCGCCCTACTACACGACACGGATCGTAGCCGGTGTCGCATCCCTTTTGGATATTCAGCGAATCGGTACGACGTTGCGATCTCTAGTTTGATTGATGGCCGATGCCGACAGGCTGCCGGTGGCCGCCTTCTGGATATGTTCACTCCACCAAGCCATCATCGGACGCCGGCGTTCGATGTAATCCGTCCGGTTGTAGGCGCTACGAACTTCGTCCTTGTCGACATGCGCCAGTGCGACCTCAATCAGCTCCGGATCCCAGCCATGCTCATTCAGGATGGTGCTCGCCATCGAGCGCAAGCCGTGGCTGACTAGACGGTCCTGAAAGCCCATGCGCTTCAACGCCATGTTGGCGGTCTGGCTATTGGCATGGGTGCGGGGATTTCTATCTGAGGGGAACACGTACTCTCTGTTACCGCTGAGTTGCTTGAGCGTCTCCAGTAACGAAAGTGCCTGATCGGTAAGAGGGATTGTGTGCGGCCGACGCTTTTTCATGCGCTCTGGCGGAATGGTCCAAATGCGCTTGTCGAAGTCGATATCTGCCCATCGTGTGGTAGCTGCTTCGGCAGGGCGGGTCATCGTGTGCAACTGCCATTCTATTAGGCAGCGGGTCGTGCGCTTGATGCTGGCGTTCGCGATTTCCATCATGAGCTCGGGAAGCTCCTCAGGTGGAAGCGCAGCCATGTTCTCTTTCTTGGGTTTCTTGAACACCGCCCGAATTCCATTGAGGGGGTTCGCAAATATCAGCCCGGAGTTGACCCCGTAGGTCATGATCTCGTTGAGTCGTTGGCTCAATCGTTTCACGGTTTCGAGGCTCCCTTTGGCCTCGATTGGGCGAAGGATCTTGATAACCATTGGAGCAGTGATTTGAGAGAGCGGCGTTGTTTTCATGCTTGGGAAAACATGAAGCGTCAGCGATCTCCAAATGTCTTCTGCGTAGGCTTTGGTTACTGAGTCTTTCTTCAGCTCGAACCAGGCGGTGGCCACCTTCTCGAAAGTGTGTTCAGTCTCAGCAAGTTTGGCTTGCCTTACCTCATCACGCTGGGTTTTGGGATCAGTGCCCAAAGCGAGCAGTTCACGCGCCTCTGCGGCTTTCTTCCGGGCGTTGGCTAGCGAAAGATCGGGGTATGGACCAAGAACCATATTGATACGGCTTCTGGTCAGGGGTTCTCGGTAATTGAAATTCCACATCATTGAGCCGCTCGCGCGGACTCGAAGCTGTAAGCCATCGCCGTCGCTGAGGACGAAATCTTTACCAGTTGCCTTGACTGCCTTGAGCTGGCGATCGGAGAGGCGGGTTGCGTTAGTAGGCATGGGGCTACCTCCAGCACCGTTTTGGTATCCTGAAAATAGCATTTGGCAGTTCGGGATACCACCTGGGATACCAAACGGGCTGGAACTCGGAAACTCTCCAAAGCTCTCATAAGCGCTGAATCCCTTGTATTTGCTGGATTTCAGGCACAAAAAAAGACGTCCGTGGACGTCTTTAGATGTATGAGTGGTGGAGCCGGGGGGATTTGAACCCCCGTCCGCCAGTACTCCGCTGTCGGTACTACATGCGTAGCCGTGTCTATTAAGTTAACCCTCAGCGACCCGACGGGCAGGGTGCTTTGGGCGAGTTGTGTAAGTTTTAGCCGCTTCGTCCACAACGTACTGCACGGCGATTCTGTTCTATATGACAATCACTTTGGGTTTACAGACATCCCCTGATGATTGCTGGACCCGAAGGTACCAGGAGGGAAGGGCTAAGGCTGCTTACGCAGCGAGAGCGTATTCCCCGTAGGTTTCGTCATTGGCAACTATAGAAAGTTGCAACAGTGGATTTACGAGTTCTGTTACCAACTCGGCATGCACCTAAAGTTTCGCAACCGGCGTCGAATCCTAAACGGCCCCGAGCCTGTTGCTCTGTGAATCAAAGTGAGCAACAAGCACGCGCAGTGTACGCCAACACGCCTCAGAAGGCCAACCCGAAGGTTGGCTCCAGCAGATTATGGGGCGGGTTGATTGCTCAGGTTGTTAGCGAGAGACAATCCCTGGGTGGCCTCGGTGACGCATTTTTTGTCGTCGCCGGAGGCTTTTGAAGCTTCGGCGCTGGACATCAGTCTTTTGACCTCCATGGCGGTGTTGCTGGAGGTCACCGGCAATGACGTCACTTTGTTTTTGAGCTCTTGCAGCTTGCTCGTACAAAGGTCGTTGTCCGCAGCAAATACGGGGGAGGCCAACATTGCAGCAGAGATGAACAGACCAGCGAGTGCGGTACGTTTCATGGATATCACCTTGAGCTGATGGTCTCGGTGCTGCCGTATGTGCGGGCGGCTCGGCCGAGGTCGGAAAATAAGCCACGATTGAAGAGGCCTACTTAAAAGACTACGGCACGACGCAAGAATTCGGTTTTGGCAGAAGGGCTATGAAAAAATTGTTTGATAGAAACAATGGCATTAAAAGTGGGCACACATGGCCAACCGCAGATGCAACAAAACCCGCGATTGGCGGGTTTTGGTTTGCTTCATATTGGGTGCCACCGGGGGCCACAAGCCCAACCCGAAGGTTGGCCAAGTGCTGGATTACTTCGCACCTTTGTTCGCGTTCTTGATTTGCTGGATAGTTTGTTCGGTCTCGGCGATGCAGTCATCAGTCCCTTCCTTGGTGCCTTTTGCCTGATCGGCTTTGGCTTTTTTGACGCTGTCCATTACCTGATCAGTCATCTCCGGAGGAGTCTGTGCCTTGGCATTTTCGATGGTTTTCAAGTTGACCGCACAGAGGTCTTCAGCGGCAAACGAGGTGGACGCCATCAGCGAGACAGTAACGAACAGACCTAACAGTACAGAACGTTTCATGAGTATCTCCTTGAACTGAGGGTCCAGGCATCGCTGGCCATCAGGACGGGCTGCCGAGTTTGGGTAAAGCCCGGTAACGGCCGGGCTAATTCTGTGGACTATGGCAGCGCATCAGGGTTCTATTTTTCTTGCATAACCCTCGCCTGCGTTACCCGATCCACCAAATAGACTAGCCCGTGATAATCAATTCCACCGTGTTGCGTCAGACCGATCTCACACGTACGGCTGGTAGAAATCCCCTCGCTACACTGCTGAACCGCATCCTTGAGCGTGCGCAGCGAATGAGCATTCAGTTCAGGCGTGGTGAAGCCCTTGTCGCCGGCAAACCCACAGCAATGAATGCCTTCAGGGATAACCACGTTTTTGCTGCACTTGCGCGCCAGATCGATCAGCGCCTGACTTTCCCCAAGGTGCTGGGTGCTACAGGTGACGTGCACTGCGATTGGCGCTTCCTGCGGCGTGAAATCCAGACGATCCATCAGATGTGTACGAATGAAACGCACCGGGTCGTACAGGTCCAGTCGCACATCGCCCAGGTCCTGAACCAGTCTTAACGTACACGGACTGGTGTCGCAATAAATCGGATCGAGCCCACCGCGACTGGCGTGCAGCAAGGCACCGATCAGTTCCTGGCGTTTGTGTTCGGCCTGTTCGGCGTAGCCCTTGGAGGCGAACGGTTGCCCGCAGCAGAGGTTGTCCAGGTTGTCCGGGAAGACCACTTGGTAGCCGGCTTTTTCCAGCAGCCCACGGGTTTTGTCGTACAGCGACATTTGCTCTTTATCACCCGCTGCCGGGCCCATTGCCCGCGATACGCAGGCCGCGAGGTACACCACTCGAGGGCGTTCGTCCGACACCGTCGGGCTGAAGCGAATGGCTTTTTCCGGTTGCGGCATGGCGTTGGTCCACTGCGGGACCTGACCTTTGGATAGGCGCGTCAATGTTGCTGAAAGCTTTGCCAATCGTGGCGCCCCCAGCAGCATTCGCGCACCGTTGGCCACGTGCAAGGTGAAACGTGCACCTTGCAGCGCGGTGGCGAAATTGCCTTCCAGCCAATTGGCGGTTTTTGTATGAGTTGCCTTGCGGCTGCGGAGCTTTTTCACCAGTTCGCCGGTGTTGATTCCTACAGGGCAACGCTGCGCACAGAGGCCGGTGGCGGCGCAGGTATCGATGCCTTGGTATTCGTAAGCGGCTTCGAGTTCGGTGGTGTCTACGCCAGCGCGTTTCTTCGCCTGAATGTCACGCCAGATCACGATGCGCTGGCGCGGGCTCAGGGTAAGGCCTTTAGACGGGCAGACCGGTTCGCAGAAGCCGCACTCGATGCACTTATCCACAATCTCATCGGCGGCCGGCAACGGCTTCAGGTGCTTGAGGTGGATTTGCGGATCCTCGCTGAGCACCACGTTCGGGTTGAGAATGCCGTTGGGGTCGAGCAGACGTTTTAGTTGCCACATCAACTGGTAGGCATCGCTGCCCCACTCCAGTTCGACAAAGGGCGCCATGTTGCGGCCGGTGCCGTGTTCGGCTTTCAGCGAGCCGCCGAACTCCACCGCCACCAACTGCGCCACGTCGTCCATGAACGCCTGATAGCGTGCGACTTCTTCCGGGTTGTTGAAGCCTTGAGTGAAGACGAAATGCAGATTGCCTTCCAGCGCGTGTCCGAAAAGGATCGCTTCGTCGTAGTGATGTTTGTCGAACAGCTCGATCAAGCGGTTTACGCCGATGGCCAGTTGTTCCACCGGGAAGGTCACGTCTTCGATGATCACCGTGGTGCCGGTTTTGCGCACGGCGCCGACGGCAGGGAAGGTGTCTTTACGGATCGCCCAGAGCCGAGCGTTTTCCACCGGGTCTTCGGTGAAGTCGACTTGTTTTTCCACCGGGAAAGAAGTCAACGACGCCATGATGTGCGCCAGTTGTTCCTGTAACAACGTGGACGATGCGGCGCGGGATTCGATCAGCAGCGCACAGGCATTGTTCGACAGCTGTTGTACGAAAGCCGGCATGCCGGGTTTGTCCTGCACTGAACGCAGACTGCGTCGGTCCAGCAGTTCGACGGCCGACACCGGCTGGCTTTTCAGCACAGTCACGGCGTTGCAGCAGGTCTCCACGTCCGGAAACACGATCAGTGCCGAGGCCTTGTTCGGATGGTCAATCACCGTGTCGTAAGTGACCGCGCTGATGAAACCGAGGGTGCCTTCGGAGCCCACCAGCAAGTGGCTCAAGATATCCACAGGCTCGTCGAAATCCACCAGCGCATTCAGTGACAGCCCGGTGGTATTTTTCAGACGGTATTTGTGGCGAATTCTTGCAGCCAGTTCGGCATTGGCGCGGGTCTCGCGGCCCAACGTTGCCAGGCGTTCAAGCAGCGAAGCGTGGCTCTCACGAAACGCCACAACACTCGCCGCATCTTCGGTATCGAGACGGCTGCCGTCGGCCAGCACCAGACGAATGCCAGCCAACGTGTGATAGGTGTTTTGCGCCGTGCCGCAGCACATGCCGCTGGCATTGTTGGCGACGATGCCGCCGATTTTACAGGCATTGATCGACGCCGGATCCGGGCCGATCTTGCGCCCAAACGGTGCCAGCCATGCGTTGGCCTGTGCACCGATCACACCCGGTTGCAGACGGATTTGCGTACCTTGCCCACGGATCTCGCGACCGTTCCAGTTATCCCCGAGGACGATCAACACCGAGTCACTGATGGCCTGGCCTGACAGGCTGGTGCCGGCGGCGCGGAAGGTCACCGGGACTTTATCCCGTTGTGCCAGTTTGAGCAGCGCGACGACTTCATCTTCCGATTCGACACGAATCACCAGTTTCGGAATCAGCCGGTAGAAACTGGCGTCGGTGCCGAAGGCCAAGGTCGACAGCGGGTCGTCGAAACGTCGCTCCTGGGGAATCAGTTGCTGCGCATCTCGCAGGAAAGCCGCGGGTAGATTCATTGGTCCTCCAGGATCATGACCACGAGGTCTTTCGGACCGTGAGCGCCGTAAGCCAGGACCTGCTCGATGTCAGCGGTTTTTGAAGGACCGGACACCAGCAGGGCATTGGTCGGCATGCCTTGTGCCCACTCGAACTCCTGCTGCACTTGATAGAAGTTGTCGCGGATTTGACTGGCCTTGAGCAGGGCGAAATGCACCGGCGGCACCAGGCTCATCAAGCGTGGTTCTTCCCGCGTCGGCCAGAGAATCAGACTACCTGTCGCGGCGATTGCGCCCAGTGTGCCGGTCAGGCTGGCCGGCGTGTCGTTGAACAATTCAGTCTTCCATTCTTCAACCGGACGGTCGTAGGCTTTGAGTGTTGGCAAGCCAGGATTTTTCGCCCAGTGCTGAGTGACGCGTTGCCCGTGCGGTGTAGTCGGTGCGATCAACAAACTCGGCAGCTGACGGTCCCGCAACAACTGAGCAAGCAACGAAGGCCAACCTTCGCCAGACGTCAGATGGATTTCGGTGTGTACCGCTTCCATCAGTTTGCGCAGCTGCGGGATGCGTTGCTCGGCGGTGTACGTGTAGGGCGCTGTCACCAGTTCGACGTCGAACTCGTCAGGCACCGGCGTGGTGCCTGTCAGACTTTTACGCAATTTGGCGAGGATATTTTGCTTGGCGCTCATCAACGATCTCCCTGTTTGCCCAGATGCTCGCGGGCCATGTCATGCAGTGAGCGGGCAGCGGGTTTCGGTGCGCTGTGATTTTGCGTCCAGGGACCGACGTTGCTCGGCGTCAGCGCACGCAGGCGCGTGGCGAAAAAGCCGAACAGACGATAGAGCGTTGGTGAACTGTTGAGCCTGGCCCAGGCGTTCCAGATAAAGCGTTCCTTGCGCGAATACTTGCTGCCTTGGCCGCGCATCACTTGATGGGGACTGTCAGGGGCTTTGACGTTCTCTTCCCGCAGGCGCCGCAGCAGCGCCGGAATCGGAATTTTTACCGGACAGACTTCACCGCAGGCGCCACACAGCGACGAGGCGCTCGGGTGGTCCGGGACTTTCGCCAGGCCGACCATGTGCGGGGTGATGATTTTTCCGATAGGCCCAGGGTAAACCTCCCCATAGGCGTGGCCGCCGATTCGGGTGTAGACCGGGCAATGATTCATACAGGCGCCGCAGCGGATGCAGTTCAGGGTCTGGCGTAATTCGCTGTCGGCGAAGGCCTGGCTGCGACCGTTGTCGAGCAATACCAGGTGCACTTCCTGAGGGCCGTCGAGCTCATGTTCCTTGCGCGGGCCGGAGATCATGTTGACGTAAGTGGTAATCGGTTGGCCGAGGGCTGAGCGGGTCAGCAGTGACAGCAGTGGCACCACATCGCGCAGGTTTTCCACGACTTTTTCGATGCCGGTGACGGCGATGTGCACCGGTGGCACCGTGGTGGTCATGCGCCCGTTGCCTTCGTTTTCCACCAACAGCAAGGTGCCGGTTTCGGCCACGGCGAAGTTGACGCCGGAGACGCCGATGTCCGCTTCGAAGAATTTCTGCCGCAAGACCTTGCGACCGATCTGAATGAGTTGGTCAACGTCCTTGGTGTATTCCACGCCAAGTTTGTCG
Organism: Pseudomonas silensiensis; assembly: GCF_050434865.1. NCBI lineage: Bacteria > Pseudomonadati > Pseudomonadota > Gammaproteobacteria > Pseudomonadales > Pseudomonadaceae > Pseudomonas > Pseudomonas silensiensis. The sequence goes on along the minus strand of NZ_JBNDJH010000026.1, from coordinate 7,397 downwards.
TGGAACAAGGACGCGACCTGACCGGCATTCTTGTGGATCGCCGGCATAATAATGTGTGAAGGCTTCTCGTGGTCGAGCTGGACGATGTACTCGCCCATGTCCGATTCCAGGCATTCAATGCCCTGTTCAGCGAGGAAGTGATTCATTTCCATCTCTTCGCTGACCATCGATTTGCCCTTGATCACTTGCCGCCCCTCGTGAGCGCGGATGATCGAGAGGACGATGCCATTGGCCTCGTCCACCGTTTCCGCCCAGTGCACTGTCACACCGTTGCGGGTCAGGTTCTGTTCAAGCTGCTCGAGCAGGTCGGGCAACTTGGATAGAGCACGGGCACGGACCGCATTGCCCAGCACTCGCAAATGTTCTCTTTCGTGGGCATCGCTGAAGGACGCTGCCCGTTTTGTCATCAGCGAATCCATCGCCGTGCGAAAGTTATTTCGCAGTTGCTTGTCACCCAGCGCCTTGTGAGCACGGGTGCGGAAATCTTCTTCTACGGCAACCGTAGGAATAATCGCGGAAGCGTTCATAGAACACCTCCGGTTCGCTGCCAAAGGAAGCTGGCCAGGTGTTGGCCGCGCAACGCTTCCTTCTGTTTCTCCAGCGAGCCGTTGATGTTCATCAGGCAACCGCAGTCGGCACTCAGTACCTTGTGCGCGCCGGATTCCTTCAATGAGCGGGTCTTGTCAGCCACCATCGCGCCGGAAATGTCTGGCATACGGACGCTGAAAGTCCCACCGAAGCCACAGCATTCACTTTCATGGCTGTGGTCGACTCGCTCCACGTTGCTCAGCTGCGCCAACAACTCGCGGCCATGCAAGTGGGTGTTCATCTCACGGCGTGCCGAGCACGACGTGTGCAACGCTACTTTGACTGGCTCGCCACTGTCCTTGAGCTGCACCTTGCAGACAAACAACAGAAACTCGGCCAGTTCATAAGTCCGGGCAGCCAGCGCCTGAACCTGTTTCAGCGTGTCCGGCTCGTCCTTGAACAAGTCGGCATAGTGTTCGCGCAACATTCCGGCACACGATCCCGACGGCACCACCACCGGATAGTCCCCGGCAAACAGCGCCAGTTGCGAGCGTGCCACGGTCCTCGCCTGCTCGGTGTAACCCGAGGTGTAGGCTGGTTGCCCGCAGCAGCTTTGCCCCTGCGGATACTCGACACGAATGCCTTCGCGTTCCAGCAAGTGAATCGCGTCCATCCCGGCTTCAGGGTAGAACAAATCCACCACGCAGGTTCCGAACAGGTAGACCCGTGACGGTTTTTTGCTGGGGTATTGCCGAGGCTCGGGCAGTGGCGGGGCGACTCGGGTCGCGTTCGGCACGGCGTTGTAAAAAAGCTCGCTCATCAGGCGTGTCTCCGGGTGGGCCCGGTTATCCGTCCGCTGAGGCTGCTGAATATAGAGAGGCAAACTTTCAGCAGCCTTACAGACCGGGTAGTGAATAGCTGACGCCGGAATCGTGGTCCGGCGTCGGTTTTTGCTTTTTTTCGTGTAGTACTTAGTGCACCAGCATGCCGGTGAACCAGTAGGCCTGAGCCAAAGTGATCAAGCCGACGATCGTTGCAAAGAACAGGCTGTGCTTGAGGGTGAAACGGAACAGATCCGATTCCTTGCCCACCAGCCCGGTCGCGGCGCAGGCGACGGCGATCGATTGTGGCGAGATCATCTTGCCGGTCACGCCACCGCTGGTGTTCGCCGCAACCAGCAACACATCGTTCACACCGATCTGGTGTGCAGTGGTTGCTTGCAGCGAACTGAACAGTGCGTTGGACGAGGTATCGGAACCGGTCAGGAACACACCCAGCCAGCCGAGGAACGGCGAGAAGAACGGGAATGCGGCACCGGTGCCTGCCAGAACCAGCGCCATGGTCGAGGACATGCCCGAGTAGTTAGTGACGAAGGCAAAGGCGAGCACCATACCGATGGACAGAATCGGCCAGCGCAGCTCGTAGAAGGTCTCTCTCAAAGTGGTCAGACCAGTTTTGACATTGATCTTCAGTACCAGCATCGAGATCAGCGCGGAGAAGAAAATCGCCGTGCCGGTCGCGGAAATCGGGTCGAGTTTGAACACCGCTGGCATCGCCGTCGGTGCGGTCACGATCGGTGCGATCTTGATCACCATTTGATCCAGGTGCGGGATAGCGAAGTTGAACACCCAGCTATACATCGAGCCACCTGCAGCGAACATGGCCTTGAACGGTTTCAGCGTCCAGATCGTGACCAGCACGGTGAGGATTAGAAACGGCGACCAGGCTTTGAAAATTTCCCCCAAGCTGTAAGGCGAAGCCACGGTGGTGCGCTTCTGGCCGAAACCACCGGTGCTGGCCACCACGGAAGCCGAGACGGCGCCGACGATGTGTGCGCCTGCGGCGCGTTTTGGCTGCCAGACTTTCAGGAACAGGGTCAGAGAAACCAGGCTGACCAGCGCCGAGGTGATGTCCGGCAGCTCCGGGCCAATGAAGTTCGAAGTGAAGTATTGGGTGACGGCAAAGCTCAAACCGGCCACCAGTGCGGCAGGCCAGGTTTCCCGAACTCCACGCAGGCCATCCATCATGAACACCAGCCAGAACGGCACGAACACCGACAACAATGGCAGTTGCCGACCGGCCATGGCGCCGATCTTGAACGCGTCGATACCGGTCACTTGCCCGGCGACGATGATCGGAATCCCCAAGGCACCGAAGGCAACCGGCGCGGTGTTGGCGATCAGGCACAGGCCTGCGGCGTACAGCGGGTTAAAGCCCAGCCCTACCAGCAGGGCGGCAGTAATCGCGACCGGCGCACCAAAACCGGCGGCACCTTCCAGGAAGGCACCGAAGCAGAAGCCGATCAGCAGCACTTGCAGGCGCTGGTCGTCGGTAATCGACAGTACCGAGCTGCGGATCACTTCGAACTGACCACTCTTGACCGTCAGTTTGTAGAGGAACACCGCTGCCACGATGATCCAGGCAATCGGCCACAGACCGTAGGCGAAACCATACCCGGCGGCAGCGAAGGCCATGTCGACCGGCATCTGGAAGGCGAAGATCGCCACGGCAATGGACAAGGCCAGCGTGATACTGCCGGCCACGTGTCCTTTGAGTCGGAACACGGCCAATGCCAGGAAGAAAAACACGATGGGGATAACGGCCGCGAGCGCGGACACGCCGAGACTGCCGAGCGGAGAATAGAGCTGTTGCCAGGTTTGCATATGGGGTGGCCCCTAATTGTTGTTGGTCAGGCACTGGTCAGCGTTCTTGGATAATTGGTAATACCAATTTACAATCGCTGTTGGCTAGGGTAAAAGCGTTGTAGGCGATGTGTCAATTTGTCGTCCTAGAACTTTTGTCGAATGCGTGGTGCAGAAGTCATCTGGTCCGCTCGACCAAATGCCGTCTGGCAGGTGCTGACACAGCCCTGATAGGCCAGAATAGAGACCCCGGCGAGCCGTCGGGATCGTGGAGAAATGAGTTATGGGGTTTGATCAAATTCGTCAGCGCCGTTTGTCTGACGATATTGTCGAGCAGCTCGAGGGGATGATTCTCGAGGGCACGCTGAAGGCGGGTGAGCGTTTGCCGGCTGAACGTGCGTTGGCCGAGCAGTTCGGCGTGTCACGCCCTTCGTTGCGCGAAGCGATTCAGAAACTGGCGGCCAAGGGCTTGCTGGTCAGTCGCCAGGGCGGTGGCAATTATGTGGTGGAGTCGCTGGGGTCAACCTTCAGTGATCCGTTGCTGCATCTGCTGGAAAGCAACCCTGAAGCGCAGCGCGATCTGCTGGAGTTTCGTCATACCCTGGAAGCCTCCTGCGCCTATTACGCCGCCATGCGTGCGACGGACGTTGATCGCGAGCGATTGACCGCGGCCTTCAACGAATTGCAGGACTGCTATACGCGTCACGACGAGGTCAGTCGGGCGGAAGAGGGGGCGGCGGATGCGAAATTCCACCTGGCAATTGCTGAAGCCAGTCACAACGCGGTGTTGCTGCACACCATTCGTGGGTTGTTCGATCTGCTCAAGCGTAACGTGGTGACCAACATCGGCGGGATGTACAAGCAGCGTACGGAAACCCGCGACATGCTGATTACCCAGCATCGTGAGTTGTACCTGGCGATTATCGAAGGAAGGGCCGAGCAGGCGCGGGAAGTCTCCAGCCGACATATCTTGTATGTGCAGGAAGTGCTGGAAGAAGTGCGTCAGGAAGTACAGCGCATGGCTCGGGCGGAGCGGCGCAAAGGGATGTGATTATTTAAAGCAAAAGATCGCAGCCTGCGGCAGCTCCTACATGGATACGCGATCTATGTAGGAGCTGCCGCAGGCTGCGATCTTTTCGCTAGCGCCACAACACTCAGGCCGAAAGATTAATCTTCCTTGCCCTTGTTGCGCACCGCACGCTGCAACTCGCGGCCGGCGTCGCGTTCGCGTTCGGTATCACGCTTGTCGTATTCCTTCTTGCCCTTGCCCAGAGCGATCTCGCACTTGACCATGTGCTTGCTCCAATACCAGGACAGGCACACGCAGGCGTAACCTTTTTGCTGCACGGCCGTGGCCAGCTTTTCCAGCTCGCGCCGGTTGAGCAGCAATTTTCGGGTGCGGGTCGGATCAGCGATGACGTGGGTGCTGGCGGTCATCAGCGGCGTAATGTGGCTGCCGAGCAGCCAGGCTTCGCCATCCTTGAGCAGCACGTAACTGTCGACCAGTTGCAGCTTGCTTGCCCGCAGACTTTTTACTTCCCAGCCGGCCAGGACCAGACCAGCCTCGAACTTATGCTCGATGAAGTAATCGTGTCGCGCCTTTTTATTCTGCGCGATGGTCCCTGTTGGGTGTTTCTTCTGTTTAGCCATAGGGGCGGCATTATAGGGAGTTGCACGCGAGTCGGCTACGGTATCGCTACGTGCTTGAGCAGGTTGATTGAATCCCGGACAATGCGGCCTCTTTTTTGAACGCTTGGACGTGATAACGATGTCGACAGACAAGGTTTCTGTCCACGGCAGTTGGGCTAGCCGCTGGGTCTTCATACTCGCCGCGACCGGTTCGGCCGTGGGCCTGGGTAGTATCTGGAAATTCCCGTACATGGTCGGCGTCTATGGTGGCGGCGCCTTCGTGCTGATGTTCCTGGCCTGTATCGCGCTGATCGGTGTGCCGGTCATGCTGGCCGAAACCCTGATCGGTCGCCGTGCACGGCAGAGCCCGGCCAACGCCTTGAAGGTATTGGCACTGGAAGCCGGGCATTCGACGAAGTGGTCCTGGGGCGCATTTGCCGGGATGATCACGGCGTTGTTGATCCTGTCTTTCTATAGTGTGGTCGGCGGCTGGTCGCTGGATTACATCATCGACATGGGCCGTGGCGACTTCCAGGGGGTGACGCCGGATCAGGTCGGCGCGTACTTTGGCAATGTGATCGCCGACCCCTGGAGGCTGACACTTTGGCACACGATTTTCATGCTGCTGTCGGCTGTAGTCATTGCAAAAGGTGTAGTTGCCGGGCTTGAACGCAGTCTGCGCATCATGATGCCGCTACTTTTTGTGATGATTCTGGTGCTGCTGGGTTACAGCATGACCACCGGCCATTTCATGGAAGGCGTGCACTTCATGTTCGACTTCCACCCGGAAAAAGTCCTCGACGGTTTGCTGCCTGCCATGGGGCACGCGTTTTTTTCCCTGAGCGTGGGCGTCGGTTCGATCATGATTTACGGCGCCTACATGCCGAAGAATTCATCGATTTCCGGCACCATCGTCGGCGTGGCGCTGCTCGATACCTTCGTTTCCCTGGTCGCTGGTCTGGCATTGTTTCCGATCGTGTTTGCCGCGGGCCTGAACCCGAGCGAGGGCCCTGGCCTGATGTTCGTCAGCCTGCCATTTGCCTTTGGTAACGTAGCGTTTGGTCAGTTGATGGGCGTAGTGTTCTTCGTGCTGGTAGCGATTGCAGCCTGGAGCTCGGCGATTTCCTTGCTTGAGCCGATGGTGGCTTACCTGGTTGAACGCACGAAAGTCAGCCGCGCGTGGGTCACCTTCTGGCTGGCATTTATCTGCTGGTTTGTCGGTCTGGGCACGGTGTTTTCCTTCAATATCTGGAAGGAAGCCAAGTTTTTCGTGAACGAAGGCGGGATGTTCCACCTCTATCAATGGGGTGCGGCCGGTGGCCTGGACTTCTTTGGTGTGATCGATTTCTTCACCTCGCGGATCATGTTGCCACTCGGTGGTTTGTGTTTCGTGGTGTTTGCTGGCTGGGTGATGGGGCGTGAAGCGGTACGCGACGAGTTGTCGATCCGCAGCCCCGTATTGTTCGCCTTGTCCCTGTTCTTGATGCGCTATGTGGCGCCCATCGGCATTCTCGTAGTGTTTGCCGCCCAGCTGTGGAAGTGACGCTGACATGACGACACACATTCAACGTTCGGCCCTGCTGCCGTATCCGGCACAAGCGCTGTATGACCTTGTCAACGACGTGGCGCGTTACCCGGAATTTCTGCCGTGGTGCTCATCGGCCGAAGTCCTGGAGAGTTCTCCTGAGCATATGCGCGCTAGCGTCGGCGTGGCCAAGGGCGGTCTCAGCCAGCATTTCGTAACGCGCAACACGCTGGTGCCTGGGCATTCGATCGAGATGAACCTCGAGGAAGGCCCGTTCAATCAATTGCATGGCGTCTGGGTGTTCAAGCCGTTGGGCGAGAAAGCCTGCAAGATCAGCCTGGACCTGTCGTTCGATTACGCCGGGCCGATTGTCCGCGCAACCTTGGGGCCGTTGTTCAATCAGGCGGCCAATACGCTGGTGGATGCCTTCTGCCAGCGCGCCAAGCAGATGCATGGTTGAGGCCGTGATCGACGTTGAGGTGGTGTATGCCGCCATTGATCGTCAGGTGCTCCTGTCGGTGTCGGTACCGGCAGGAACAACCGTGCGGGTGGCTTTGCTGAAGTCAGGCATCGGCGAGGCGTTTTCCGAGTTGGATCTGGCCAGTTGCGCGGTGGGGATCTTCGGTAAAGTGATCGCTGATCCGGACAAGCATCCTGTCCAGGCTGGAGATCGTATCGAGATATACCGGCCATTGCTGGCTGATCCAAAAGAAGTTCGTCGGTTGCGCGCAGCCAAGGCTGCTGAGGCCAAAACCCGGAATCATTGATTCGCTCAAACGCTGGACAATAAAATGTATGGTCAGCCCATCTCCTGCAACCTCATGGGCTGTTTTCGGTAAAGCTGGCTTGCGCTAATGTATCCGGGCTCATTGTGAGCGTTGCGCCACAACGCTCGGCCCTCGATGAGTAGCCGCTCCCGACTGTCCTGAAAAAACCCTCAGCTTCTGAAGCTGATTTTATTGCCAGGTTCGCAGTCGGGCCGTTTGCCGTTTACTGTCATCAGTCAGTGACGTCGCAAAAGCCGGTGCTAAAGCTGTACGTTCAAGCGTTCGGATGTGGGTCGTACTGGCCGC
>NZ_JBNDJH010000025.1:0-121332 GCF_050434865.1 Pseudomonas silensiensis | reverse complement strand
GTGTTCATGAGAGATCCTCCGCCGAAAACGAGAAAAGCCCTGCAAGCGTAAACCTGCAGGGCTTCTCGGTCAGGCTGACCATCTCATTAAACCCGCCGATGCGGTCAGCATCGGCGGGTTCCTTTCACGCATTACTGCAACGGGTCGATCGGCGCAGTCGTCACCATCGCCGCCGAGGAATTCGGCACTCCGATTTCCACCGGCAGACCATCTTCGGCCGCAACCACGTCGCGGACCACATCCCAGTTCATGCGCAGGTTGTTGGTGATGTCCTCACGCTTGAGCATCGCGTTGATCACTGCGGTGTGTTTGTCGACCACCGAAGGGTTGCCCTTGTCGTCCAGCGGCGTGTGCGCTTCCAGATACACCTTGCCGCCACTGACACCGAACTTGTACGGGTCGCTGATAATACGCACCGACGTGCCTACCGGCACCATGCTCGCCATTTCCAGCACGTTGTTGTTGAACATGCGGAAGCAACCGTGGCTGGTGCGCATGCCGATGCCGAACTTCTTGTTCGAACCGTGGATCAGGTAGCCCGGCGTGCCCAGCGTGAACTTGAACGGCCCCAGCGGGTTGTCCGGGCCGGCCGGCACCACGTTCGGCAGTGGATCGCCATCGGCGGCGTGCTCGGCCTTGATCGACGCTGGAGGAGTCCAGGTCGGGTTCGGCGTCTTGGCGGTGATGCTGGTATGGGCAATCGGCGAGCCCCAGCCTTCACGGCCGATACCCAGCGGGAAGGTGTACACCACGTTCCGGCCTTTCGGGAAGTAATAGAGGCGGTACTCGGCCAGGTTGATGACGATGCCTTCACGCGGGCCCGGCGGCAGGATGAAACGCGTCGGCAGCACAATTTCGGTGCCTGCGCCCGGTAGCCATGGATCGACGCCAGGGTTGGCCGCGACCATTTCCGAATAGCCCAGATCGTAGGTGGTACCAAGGTCGGCGAAGGTATCTTCGTACTTGGCCTTGATCACCTGGACCTGACCGACGATGTCTTCACCGGGCGGTGGCAGGGGCAGCTCCAATGCTGCTACGGGACCCGCCACACAGAGGGCGGCGAGAGACAGGTAGCGGGTGACGGCAGGAAAGCGCGGCAACATCCGGAAAATCCTTCGCATGATCGACAAGGGTATAAAAATGGAATTGTACACCGACATCTGGAAAATCGGGGAGTTGACCGATAGCAAGCAATCTATCGGGCTTTAAAGCTCGAAACGCAGTTCCGGCCAGATCGGTGATGTGCCGCGTTTTTGCGATTCTAGAATGGCCCGGCATAGAGAACACAGGCGCTGGTCCTGGAACACACGGCGATCGACGCTCGACCAGCGCGGTTGTGCTGGCAACAGGCTGCCGCACAAGGTCCGGTCCGCCGAGCCGCCCAACTCCAGTTGACGGGTCACCAGATGTACCCGCACTTCCTGGCAGGCGAACAAATCCAGCTGTTCGTCAGGCTCGATCAGTTGGTAGGCAAAAAGTGACCAGGCAGGACGCGGCATCGGGGGCTCCAAATCGGGGGCGCCACCTTAGCCGAAACACCGCCGCTAGAAAAGCGTCAAAGCAGCGGTTTCAGTGTAGGCCAGACATTTTCCAGCAACTTGTCCTGAGCCCCGGCAGCCGGGTGCAAGCCGTCGGCTTGCATCAAGTCCGGGTGGCCGCCCACACCGTCGAGAAAAAACGGCACCAGCGGGATCTTTTTCTCCTCGGCCAGCGTGCTGTAGACCTTCGCGAAGGCCTCGGTATAACGAACGCCGTAGTTGGGTGGCAATTGCATGCCGAGCAGCAGCACCTTGGCGCCACTCGCGCGGGAGCTGTCGATCATTGCTGCAAGGTTTTGTTGCAATTGCGTTGGCAGCAATCCACGCAGCCCGTCGTTACCGCCCAACTCGAGGATTACCAGCTCAGGCTTATGCTCTGCAAGCAGCGCAGGCAGGCGCGCCTGGCCTCCGGCGCTGGTGTCGCCGCTGATGGACGCATTGACCACCTTATCGTCGAAACCTTCGCGCTTGAGCCGTTGCTCGAGCAGCGAGACCCACCCCAACCGGGTATCCAGCCCGAAACCCGCGCTGATACTATCGCCAACGATCAGGACTGTACCCGCCGCTGCGTTCTGGGCCATGCACATCAAGGCCAGGCCAGTACTCAAAAACCACACACGCATCGGACTCTCCATGGGCGCAAGCATTCTCACCGCGAAGAACCTCAGCAAAGTGGTTCCCAGCGCGGAAGGTGAACTGACTATCCTGCACGAACTCAGCCTGGAACTGAACAAGGGCGACAGCCTGGCCATCGTTGGCGCCTCCGGTTCCGGCAAGTCCACCCTCCTCGGCTTGCTCGCCGGCCTCGACCTGCCGAGCAGCGGCGACGTCACCCTCGCCGGGCAAGCCCTGAGCAATCTCGATGAAGACCAGCGCGCCCGAATCCGCGCCGAGCACGTCGGTTTTGTGTTTCAGTCCTTTCAGTTGCTCGACAGTCTCAACGCCCTGGAAAACGTCATGCTGCCGCTGGAACTCGATGGCCGCAAAGACGCCCGCGAACGCGCCACTGAGTTGCTGCAACGGGTCGGCCTGGGCCAGCGGCTGACCCATTCGCCACGCCAGCTTTCGGGTGGCGAACAGCAGCGCGTGGCGATTGCCCGTGCGTTTGCCGCCGAACCCGATGTGCTGTTCGCTGACGAACCCACCGGCAACCTCGACAGCCACACTGGCGAGCGCATCAGTGACTTGCTGTTCGAACTCAACCAGGAACGCGGCACAACCCTGGTGCTGGTCACCCACGACGAACGCCTGGCACATCGCTGCCGACGCCTGATCCGCCTTGAAGCCGGCCTGCTGGTCGCCCCTCTGGAGCCTTGATGGCACGCCTGCCGCTGTTGCGCCTGTTCAGTCTTGCCTTCCGTCAACTCATGCGCGACGCCCGCGCCGGTGAGTTGCGCGTGTTGTTCTTTGCCTTGCTGGTGGCCGTGGCGGCGAGTACCGCCATCGGTTACTTCGGCGCCCGCCTGAACGGTGCCATGATGCTGCGCGCCACCGAGTTTCTCGGCGCCGACCTGTTACTCGAAGGCAGTTCACCGGCACGGCCCGAACAGATCAAAAGCGGCACGGAGCTGGGCCTCGAACACGCTCAAGTGGTGGAATTCTCCAGCGTCATCGCCACTGACAACGGCATTCAGTTGTCCAGCATCAAGGCTGCCGATAACGTCTACCCACTGCGCGGTGAACTGAAAAGTGCCCCAGCACCCTTCGCCCCGGAAGAACCCGGTGGCGGACCAAAACCCGGTGAAGCCTGGGTCGAAGCGCGACTGCTGACCGCGCTGGACCTGAAGATCGGCGACAGCATCGACGTCGGCATGCGAACCCTCAAACTGGCGCGAGTACTGACCTACGAACCGGACCGCGCCGGCAATTTCTACAGCCTGACGCCACGGGTGCTGATCAACCTCAGCGACCTCGCCGCGACCGGCGTGGTGCAACCTGGCAGCCGGGTCAGTTACCGCGAACTCTGGCGCGGTAAAGCCGAGGCGCTGGAAACCTATCGTCAATTGATCAAACCCGGCCTGGCCGCCAACCAGCGTTTGCAGGATGCCCGCGATGGCAATCGACAGATCGGCGGCGCCTTGGGCAAAGCCGAGCGTTACTTGAACATGGCCAGTCTGGTGGCGGTTCTGCTGTCGGGTGTGGCAGTGGCGCTGTCGGCGACGCGCTTCGCCACCCGCCGATTCGATGCCAGTGCATTGCTGCGTTGTCTGGGATTGTCCCGGCGGGAAACCATGGTGCTGTTCAGTTTGCAGCTGACGGTGCTCGGGCTGCTCGCCAGTATCAGCGGCGCGCTGATCGGCTGGTTCGCGCAGCTGGGACTGTTCGCGCTGCTGCATGATTTATTACCGACCGACGTTCCACCGGGCGGTCTGTTTCCTGCCATCGCCGGGATCGGCACCGGATTGGTGGCACTGGCCGGTTTTGCCTTGCCGCCACTGGCGGCACTGGGTCGGGTACCGCCATTGCGGGTATTGCGCCGGGACATGCTGCCGATTCCTTCCAGCACCTGGATGGTCTACGGCGCGGCATTGGGCGCCCTCGGGCTGATCATGTGGCGCCTGAGCCTGGACCTGGTATTGACCTTCGCCCTGCTCGGTGGCGGTGTGATCGCGGCATTGGTGCTTGGCGGTTTGTTGTTGCTGCTTCTGAAGAGCCTGCGTCGAATGCTGGCGCGCGCCTCTTTGCCATGGCGCCTCGGGCTGGGCCAATTGCTGCGTCATCCGCTAGCGGCTGCGGGGCAATCCCTGGCCTTCGGTTTGATTCTGCTGTCCATGGCGCTGATCGCATTGCTACGCGGCGAGTTGCTGGACACCTGGCAGAACCAGCTGCCGAAAAACGCGCCCAACTATTTCGCGCTTAACATTCTGCCGGCGGACAAGCAGGCGTTCATCGATCACCTGATCAAACTGTCGGCGCAATCGGCGCCGCTGTACCCGGTGGTACCGGGACGGCTGATTAGCGTCAACGGCGAGCCGGTGCAGGAAATCGTCAGCAAGGATTCGGCCGGTGATCGAGCGATCCAGCGCGACCTGAGCCTGACCTGGGCGGCGGATTTGCCGGCTGGCAACAAACTCACGGCGGGCAATTGGTGGGCCGAACAGGCGCCGGACGAGATTCCCGGCGTATCGGTGGAAGGTAAAGTCGCCGAAAGCCTGAAGCTCAAGCTCGGCGATCACATGGTGTTTACCGTGGGCGGCGTCAATCGCGAAGCGAAAGTCACCAGCCTGCGGGAGATCAACTGGGACAACTTCCAGCCTAACTTCTTCATGATCTTCCAGCCCGGCACACTGAAGGATCTGCCGGCGACCTACCTGACCAGTTTTTATCTGGCGGCCGGTCATGATCAGCAAATCGTGGATCTGTCCCGGGCGTTCCCGGCGGTGACCATCTTGCAGGTCGAAGCCTTGCTCGAACAGCTGCGCAGCATCCTCGCCCAAGTCACCCTGGCGGTGGAATACGTGCTGTTGTTCGTGTTGGCGGCGGGGATGGCGGTGTTGTTTTCAGGCTTGCAAGCGACGCTCGATGAACGCATTCGCCAAGGCGCCTTGTTGCGAGCGCTGGGGGCCGAGCGGCAATTGCTGGTCAAGGCCCGGCGGATCGAGTTCGGTTTGCTTGGGGCGGTCAGCGGATTGCTGGCAGCGCTGGGTTCGGAACTGGTGAGTCTGGTGCTCTACCGCTACGCCTTCGACCTGCCGTGGCACCCGCATCCGTGGTTGCTGGTATTGCCGCTGATCGGCGCAGTGTTGATCGGGGGGGCCGGCGTGTTCGGCACACGTCGCGCGCTGAACGCCAGCCCACTGACAGTCTTGCGCGAGGGTTGATAGACTCAACCTCTCTCCACCACAAGAAGTTGCCATGAGCCGTTATCGTCCTCCCCGCACCGCTGGCACCGCGCTGATCACCCCCGAAGGTGAAGCGCGGATGCGGGCCGAGTTTCATGAGCTCTGGCATGTTCGGCGGCCGCAGGTGACACAGTCAGTCAGCGAGGCCGCGGCTCAGGGCGATCGCTCGGAAAACGCCGAATACACCTATGGCAAAAAGATGCTGCGCGAGATCGACAGTCGCGTGCGCTTTCTCACCAAGCGCCTGGAAGCGCTCAAAGTGGTCAGCGAAAAACCGAGCGATCCGAACAAGGTCTATTTTGGCGCTTGGGTCACGATCGAAGACGAAGACGGCAAAGAGTCACGCTATCGCATCGTCGGGCCGGATGAACTGGATCTGAAGCTGGGCCTGATCAGCATCGATTCGCCGTTGGCGCGGGCCCTGATCGGCAAAGCGCTGGACGCCGAGGTTCGGGTCCAGACACCAACCGGTGAGCAGTGTGTGTATATCGTGGCGATCGAGTATCTCTGAGCCGCAGCGCTCCAAGCCTCAACGGCGGGTGATCAGCCCCTGTCGGGCAACGCGAGTCAATTGCTTGATCACTTCGGGGGCGTCCTCGAGGCTGGGCGATTGAATCACCGCCAGATCGAAACTGTCGCTGGCAAATCGAGCCAGCGACTCACCCTCTTCGACAAACTGGATCAGGAAGGCCGCAGGCCCGCCGGTGCGACGTGGCCAGCCATCGAGATAACGCAAAAGTGTCGGCTGATGTTTGCCGCCAAGCAGGATTTTTGGATTGCGCTGGGTGAGATGTGCCGTGATCGGCGCGGGGCGTATAACAGGGCTTAGTGCATTCATTGTGTCGTGTCTCTGCCTCAAAAGTCTGCATGGCAGGTGAGAGGCAACACCGAACCAGCGCTTTAGCGGTATTTCGAAGCCTGTTTCAAGCTTCTATCGGCAACTGAATGAGTCACCTGGCGCCCCGCAAGTAGCTGTTTAAATCGGCGCATGGACAGCATCCTAGAGAAGCTGACCGGACAGTGTCAAGAATGACGAGAACAAAAAAGGCCCGCGCAATGCGGGCCTTTTTATTGAGCCAGAGCGGTCAGCCGGCGATAGCGCGGTCAGCCGAGAGCTTGCCGGCGCCTTCGATCAGCACCGCGATGCTGCCACCGAGCAGGGCCAGGGCGAATTCATAACCGTTGTTGGCCATGAACAACCCGTTAGGCAGGTGCACCGAGAAGATTGCCACCAGCGAGAGGAAGGCCAGGCCCAGCGCTGCCGGGCGAACCAGCAGGCCAATGATCAAGGCCAGACCGGCGAAGAACTCGGTACCGCCCGCCAGCGTCGCCATCAGATAGCCCGGTGCCAGGCCGATGCTTTCCATGTACTGCGCGGTGCCCGCCAGGCCGTAACCACCGAACGCCCCGAAAAGTTTCTGCGAGCCGTGGGCAGCGAAGATGATGCCGACGAAAATCCGCAAGACAGTCAGGCCGTAGCCAGCGCGGGTAAACAGTACCTTGTTGATCAGTGTGCTCATGCTGTGTCATCCGTTGTCAGTGTGTGTTGGTTGGCCGCTATATTAATCAGTAAAGCTCATGTTAAAAGCGCAATTAATCCGCCATAACAATCAGTTTATTCGATTATTTCCGTGAGGCAACTTTCTGCCCCTGGGGCTCCAACGACTCCCGCTCCCGATCGAACGCCAGGTAATACTTGTTCACGCTATTAACATAGCTGACGGCGCCCATGCCCACCTGCTCCATGGCGATGCGTTCGACCTGGAAAAACCACTGATTGGGATTCAAACCGCGCCGACGAGCCTCGGCACGCATGCCCTGAACCCGCTCCGGCCCTATGTTGTAGGCCGCCAGCACGAACGCCATGCGCTCGCGCTCGTTGAGTTTGGGGCTGGCAAAGAACTTGCGGCGAATCATCGCCAGGTACTTCGCCCCGGCCTGCACATTGGCGTCGAGATTCTGAATGTTGTCGACCCCCACTCGCTGGGCGGCGGACGGGGTGATCTGCATCAAACCGGTAGGGCCGCTGCCACTGCGGGCATTGGGTTGCAGGGCCGATTCCTTGAACGCCAGGGCCGCCAGATTCAACCAGTCCATGCCTTGGGCTTCAGCGTGTTTCTGCAGCACCGGGCGAAGTTTCTCGAGGCGCTGGCGATCAGCCTTCGCCAATGGATAGTGCACTTGGTACAGGCGTCGATAGATCCGCAGGAACGCGGCATCCTGATCCGATGGTTGCTTGTAACCGGTCAGGAAGCGATCAATGCTCGCGCGCAACATTGAGGCGTCGCGGCGCACGAACCAGAATTCTTCGCCCGGTTCACTGATGAGCACCTGCCGATCGAAACGCAACTTTGGCAGAATCTTGCCCCAGCGCTCGGCAATGGGTTGTTCGACGATCGTCAGGTGAAAGATTCCGCCCTGGACCATTTCCAGCACATCCTCGACCGCCAGACTGGGATCGACCCACTCGATGGTCACCGGCGGCAGTTTCAGCAGCGCGAGCTTTTGATTGATCTGACTGACCGCGTCCCCGGCCGCACTGCCGGTGGGCAACGCCAGGGTTTTGCCGGAGAGTTGTTCGAGACGGGTATAACGTCGCTCGCCTTTGATCCCGACCAATATCAACGGGATGTTGCTGGCAATCGGTTCACTGGTGCTGACTGCGTGACCCGGTTGCAGGTCCAGCAGTTCGCCCGGCGCGACCAGATCACCCTCGCCACGCTGCAAAGCGCCGATCAGTTGATCCTTGGCCTTGGGAATGATCTTCAGGGTAATTTCCTGACCGTCACGGGCGTGACCGTTGAGGTACTGCTCGAAGGCACGCAAGCGATGGTATTCGACACCGATGGCCTGGCCCTGAACTTCGCCGGAGCTGTTGCGGCTCTGGTTGACCAACACCCGCAGTACACGACTGCTGCGGATTTCCGCCAGGTCGCGCGCTTTGGTCGAAGGCACGGCTTGCAGCGGCCCGGCCAGACGTGCAACCGCCGGCATCGGCAGCAGCAACGAACAACACAGCAGTAGCAAAACCGAGGGACGTGTCATCCACTCTCCAGAAAGAATACTGGGCCGATCTCAAGAATTTTCATGAAATCGAACGACAGAAACAGAGCGCCTTGAGCGCTGGCAAAGTGCGGAAGACTGGCACAGTGATGGCACCTAAGCCACCCTGACCTGTCTCGCGGCATCAAAAGACAGCTTTAACTCGTTGTAGTTCTTGGCTTTTCTTATAAATCTACAGCTCTGATATGCTTTCCGGCCTTTGGTCCGAGGTAGCACCATGCAACTCATCGATATCGGCGTCAACCTGACCAACCCCAGTTTTGCCGACAAACACCAGGCTGTACTCGACCGCGCCTACGCTGCCGGGGTCTGCCAATTGGTGCTCACCGGCACCAGTGTCGAGGGCAGCGAGCAGGCGCTGGAACTGTGCCGGCAACTGGACGAAACGGCTCAACGGCTGTTCGCCACCGCCGGCCTTCATCCCCACAGCGCCAGCGACTGGAACGCCGACAGCGCCCAGCGTCTGCGCAGTTTGCTCAAGGAGCCGAACGTCGTGGCGGTGGGTGAATGCGGGCTGGATTTCAATCGTGATTTCTCACCGCGCCCGCAGCAGGAAAAAGTCCTGGAAAAGCACTTGGAGTTGGCGGTCGAGCTGCAATTGCCGGTGTTCCTCCACGAGCGCGATGCCAGCCAGCGCTTGCTGGAAATCCTTCGTGATTACCGTGATCAATTGCCGGCCGCCGTGGTGCATTGCTTCACGGGCGAAAAGAAGGCGTTGTTCAGTTACCTCGATCTGGATTTGCACATCGGCATCACCGGCTGGATCTGCGACGAGCGCCGGGGCACGCACCTGCATCCACTGGTGAAAGAGATCAAACCGGGACGGTTAATGCTGGAGAGCGATGCGCCGTATCTGTTGCCGCGCAGTCTGCGACCCAAGCCGAAGAATGGTCGCAACGAACCGGCGTATCTGACCGAAGTGTTGCGGGAAGTGGCGTTGCATCGTGGGGAGAGCGAGGAAGATCTGGCCGCTCACAGCACGGCGTGTGCGCGAGCGTTCTACGGGTTGCCAATGGTCGACTGACGAACCGAACCTGTGGGAGCGGGCTTGCTCCCACATTATCAGTGGCATCAGTGGCTGCTGCGCATCATCTCTTTAGGCACGTACTTGCCGATCTCGAACTTGCCGATCGCTGCGCGGTGCACTTCGTCCGGGCCGTCGGCCAGGCGCAGGGTGCGTTGCATCGCATACATGTAGGCCAGCGGGAAATCGTTGGACACCCCTGCCCCGCCATGGATCTGGATCGCCCGGTCAATCACCCGCAAGGCCACGTTCGGTGCGACAACCTTGATCTGAGCGATTTCGCTCTTCGCAATCTTGTTGCCGACGGTGTCCATCATGTACGCCGCTTTCAACGTCAGCAGGCGCGCCATGTCGATTTCCATCCGCGAGTCGGCGATCTTGTCGATATTGCCGCCCAGACGTGCCAATGGTTTACCGAACGCAGTACGGGTTACCGCCCGTTTGCACATCAGTTCCAATGCACGTTCGGCCATGCCGATCGAACGCATGCAGTGGTGAATCCGACCTGGGCCAAGGCGACCCTGAGCGATTTCGAAGCCGCGTCCTTCGCCCAACAGGACGTTTTCGTACGGCACGCGGACGTTTTCGAACAGCACTTCGGCGTGGCCGTGAGGTGCGTCGTCGTAACCGAACACTGGCAGCGGACGAACGATCTTCACGCCCGGGGTATCCACCGGCACCAGAATCATCGAGTGCTGCGCATGACGCGGCGCGTCAGGATCGCTCAGGCCCATGAAGATCAGGATCTTGCAGCGTGGATCGCAAGCGCCTGAGGTCCACCATTTTTTGCCGTTGATCACCCACTCGTCGCCATCACGCACGGCGCGGGCGGCCATGTTGGTGGCGTCGGACGAGGCCACGTCCGGTTCGGTCATGGCGAACGCCGAGCGGATCTCGCCGCGCAGCAGCGGTTCGAGCCAGCGCTGTTTCTGTTCTTCATTGGCGTAGCGCACCAGCACTTCCATGTTGCCGGTGTCTGGCGCGGAGCAGTTGAACGGCTCGGGGCCCAGCAACGAACGGCCCATGATTTCGGCCAATGGCGCGTATTCGAGGTTGGTCAGGCCGGCACCGAGTTCGGACTCAGGCAGAAACAAATTCCACAAACCTTCAGCCTTGGCCTTGAGTTTGAGCTCCTCCATGATTGCGGTCGGCTGCCAGCGATCGCCCTCGGCGACCTGGCGCTCAAACACCGCTTCAGCGGGATAAACGTAGGTATCCATGAACGCGGTCACGCGCTCACGCAGTTCTTGCACCTTGGGCGAATAAGCGAAATCCATGGGCAGCTCTACCTTTTAACGGAGGGTTTTGATGAGTTGTTCAGGTCATGCAATCGATGCTAGAACAGCTACGAAAATTTACCTAGCCTATTCTCGGCGTGTATTAACATTCATCACCGATATATGATCGGCTGATCGAGAGCCCAACAATAAGAGTGCAGCGCAATGAATCTGAGCAAGGTCGACCTCAACCTTTTCATCGTCTTCGACGCGATCTACACCGAAGCCAACCTGACCCGCGCCGGGCAGATTGTCGGCATTACTCAACCGGCGGTCTCGAACGCGCTGGCCCGTCTGCGCGAGACCTTCAATGACCCGTTGTTCGTGCGTACCGCTCAGGGCATGGTCCCGACGCCAATGGCGCAAAACATCATCGGGCCAGTGCGCAACGCCCTCTCGCTGCTGCGGGTGTCGGTGCAGGAAAGCCGGATTTTCAACCCGTTGCAGGCGGTCAAGACCTATCGCATCAGCATGACCGACCTCACCGAAGCGGTGATCCTGCCGCCACTGTTCCAGCGCCTGCGTCGCCTGGCGCCGACGGTGATCATCGAAAGCTTTCTGTCCAAGCGCCGCGAAACCACCAAAGAACTGGCGGCCGGGCGTCTCGATTTCGCCGTCGATGCGCCGCTCAACACCGACCCGCAAGTACGCCACGTCAAGTTGATGGAAGACCGTTACGTGTGCGCCATGCGCAAAGGCCATCCGCTGGCGGGCAAAGAGAAATTCACCCTCGATGATTACCTGTCGCTGACCCACATCCACATCTCCAGCCGCCGCAGCGGTCTGGGCCATGTCGACCTGGCCCTGGGCAAGATGGGCATCCAGCGCAAGATCGCCCTGCGATCCCAGCATTATTTGATGGCATCCCAAGTGCTGCAGCAGACCGACATGGTGATGACCGTGCCGGAACGCTTTGCCCGTCGCCATGATTTGTACTCGGTGAACCTGCCGGTCAACGATGTGCCACCGGTGGAAACCCACCTCTACTGGCACGAAAGCACCGACCAGGACCCGGCGAACCGCTGGATGCGCGAGCAGATGATCGAGTTGTGCCAGCAGGTGACGGCACACGAGAAGAAACTCGACAAAGTGTAGGACTTGGCACCGCGTCATCGTTCTTCGCGAGCAAGCCCGCTCCCACATTCGATCGCATTCTTTCTGAAAGAACTGGGTTAAATGTGGGAGCGGGCTTGCTCGCGAATGGGCCCGCAAGAACACTGAAGATTCTTGCTGCTTGACGTAAACGTCAACCTGACATTAGCTTAGCGCCATGACCTTTTTCGAGCGCTTCCATGAGCAGCCAGACCTATAGCATTTCCGACCTCGCCCGCGAGCTCGACATCACCACCCGGGCCATTCGCTTTTATGAAGAGCAAGGCCTGCTCAGCCCCGAGCGACGCGGCCAGGAACGCATCTATTCGCCCCGTGACAAGGTAAGCCTGAAGCTGATCTTGCGGGGCAAGCGCATTGGTTTCTCCCTGGCCGAATGCCGCGAGTTGATCGAACTCTACGACCCCACCGGCGGCAATCAGAAACAGCTGCAAACCATGCTGACCAAAATCGCCGAACGTCGCGAACAGCTCGAGCAGCAAATGCTCGACATCGAGCAGATGAAACTCGAGCTGGACACCGCGCAGGAGCGTTGCACCCAGGCGCTGGAACAGACCATCCAGAACCAGAAGGTCGCCCAGTAAATCAACACAATCCCCTGTAGGAGTGAGCCTGCTCGCGATAGCGGACTGTCAGGCAGCATCAATGTTGAATGCAAGTCCGCCATCGCGAGCAGGCTCACTCCTACAGGGGTATTTGAACATTCAGACAATCAGCACAGGTCCATTGCCATGTCCCTACCCACTCACGTACGCCTGGTCGAAGTCGGCCCGCGCGACGGTCTTCAAAACGAAGCCCAACCCATCAGCGTTGCGGACAAGGTGCAACTGGTCGACGCGCTGACCGCCGCTGGCCTCGGCTATATAGAAGTCGGCAGTTTTGTGTCGCCCAAATGGGTTCCGCAAATGGCCGGTTCCGCCGACGTCTTCGCGCAGATCCAGCGCAAACCGGGCGTGACCTATGGTGCGCTTGCACCGAATATGCGCGGGTTTGAAGACGCCATCGCGGCCGGGGTCAAGGAAGTCGCAGTGTTCGCCGCCGCGTCGGAATCGTTTTCCCAGCGCAACATCAATTGCTCGATCAGCGAAAGCCTGGAGCGTTTCGTGCCGATCATGGACGCCGCGAGGCAACACGGTGTCAGCGTGCGCGGTTACGTGTCCTGCGTGCTGGGCTGCCCTTACGAAGGTAACGTCGCGCCGGAACAAGTCGCTCGAGTCGCTCGCGAGCTCTACGCGATGGGCTGCTATGAAGTATCCCTGGGCGACACCATCGGCACCGGCACCGCTGGCGCGACCCGCAAGATGTTCGAGGTGGTGTCGGCCGATGTGCCCCGTGAAAAACTGGCCGGGCACTTCCACGACACTTATGGCCAAGCCATGGCCAACATCTACGCCAGTCTGCTGGAAGGCATCTCGGTGTTCGACAGCTCCATCGCCGGCCTCGGCGGCTGCCCGTACGCCAAGGGCGCCAGCGGTAACGTCGCGACCGAAGACGTGGTTTACCTGCTCAATGGCTTGGGTATCGAGACCGGTATCGACCTGGACGCCTTGATTCTGGCCGGTCAGCAGATCTGCACGGTGCTGGGGCGACCGACCGGTTCGCGCGTGGCCAAGGCTCGTAGCGCTCAATGAGTGCGCGGATGTGTCCGGGTGTTACCGCTGCGTCTGAAACGTGGGGCGCAAGCGAGTAACACGGAAACAAATTGTCGGGTTTTGACTGAGCGAAAAATCCGACAAATACTTAAGACGCTGATTTTAAAGGCTTTTTAAAAGTTGGCACGGCTTCTGCTATCTCTACTGCATAACAAGAACAAAAAAAGCGGCAAACCTAATAAAAATAAGACGTAACGACTCTGACATAACAAAAACAACACGGCAGAGACGCAGCTAACAGATTTTTTTGGAGAGGATGTGCTTTTCAGGGTGCTTTCCGGAGTAACCCGCAACCGGGCAGAGAACAATAAAACTACCTTCAGGTAGCTCCCGAACTGGTTGGATCGCTTAGCGAAAAAGTAGATCAGCGCTCAAAAAAATACGTTTGCTCTTGATCCCGGATGGGGATCGACAAAAACAGCGGTAAAGGGTCACGGTTTCCAAAAACAACAACAGACCGCCCCTCAATAATAAAAAAAGAGCACGCGCAACGAAAAAATTAAAGGGGAGCTTCGGCTCCCCTTTGTGCTTTCTGGCGTTTGTAATTTGCAGCGCCACCCCATGTGGAAGCGATCTCGCTCCCACATGGGATTTTCGTCAAATGTTATTGGCCTTCAACTCCTCGATACTGATCTCGCGCATCCGGAACTTCTGGATCTTCCCGGTCACGGTCATCGGAAATTCATCGACGAACTTAAAGTAACGCGGTGTCTTGAAGTGCGCGATGCGCTCTTTGCACCACGCTTGCAGCTCCTGCTCGGTGGCGCTGTGGCCCGGATGGAACTTGATCCACGCGACAATCTCTTCGCCATACCGCGAGCACGGAATCCCGATCACTTGCACATCCGCCACTGCCGGATGGGTAAAGAAGAACTCTTCCAGCTCCCGCGGGTAAATATTCTCGCCGCCGCGGATGATCATGTCTTTGTTACGCCCGGCAATGCATACGTAGCCTTCGTCGTTCATGCTCGCCAGATCACCGGTGTGCATCCAACCGGCCTGATCGATGGCCTCGGCGGTGCCTTGCGGGTTGTTCCAGTAACCGAGCATCACGCTGTAGCCGCGGGTGCACAGTTCGCCGATAGTGCCACGCGGCACCAGGTTGCCCGCCTCGTCGATGATCTTGCTTTCCAGTTGCGGCTGAGTGCGACCGACGGTGGTGACGCGCAACTCCAGTTCGTCTGACGGACCGGTCTGCAACGACACCGGACTTGTTTCCGTCATGCCGTAGGCAATCTGCACTTCGCTCATGTGCATTTCACTGATGACCCGACGCATCACTTCGATCGGGCAGGTCGCCCCGGCCATGATCCCGGTGCGCAGGCTCGACAGATCGAATTCAGCGCGTTTGGGCTGATCGAGCATGGCGATGAACATGGTTGGCACGCCGTAGAGCGCGGTGGCCTTTTCTTCGGCGACGGTGGTCAGGGTCTGCAGCGGATCAAACGCATCGTTGGGGTAAATCATGGTGCTGCCATGGGTCATGCAGCCGAGGTTGCCCATGACCATGCCGAAGCAGTGATACAGCGGCACCGGGATGACCAGACGATCACTCGCGGTCAGGCCGAGGCTTTCGCCGACCATGTAACCGTTGTTCAGAATGTTGTAGTGACTGAGGGTCGCGCCCTTGGGGAAACCAGTGGTGCCGGAGGTGTACTGGATGTTCACCGCCTGGTCGAAATGCAGGCTGTGCTGACGTTCGCTCAACTGCTCGGCCGACACGCTCCCCGCGAGATCGGTCAATTGCGACCACGGCAGGAAACCCGAGGGCGGCTGAGCATCAAGACTGATGACACCGCGCAGTTCCGGCAATCGTTCGCTCTGCAACTTTCCGATGGAGTGCTCAGCCAGCTCGGGAACGAGGCCTTGCAGCATTCCGTGATAGTCGGAGGTTTTGAAGGCTCCGGCGCAGACCAGCCATTGGCAACCGGATTGCTTCAACACGTATTCGAGTTCGGAGCTGCGGTAGGCCGGGTTGATATTGACCAGAATCACGCCAATTTTCGCGCTGGCGAACTGGCTGATACACCACTGGGCGCAGTTCGGCGCCCAAATGCCGAGACGGTCACCGGCCTGCAAACCCAGCGCCAACAGCGCTTTGGCATGCAGGTCTACGGCTTCGGCCAGTTGCTGCCAGGTGTAACGCAACTGTTGATGACGAACGACCAGCGCCTCCCCGGTCGGATACTTCGCGACGGTCTGATCGAACTTCTCGCCGATGGTCATCGCCAGCAAGGCTTTGTCCTGGGAACCACGGGTATAACTGCGCTGCGGGCTTGCACTGGGTTGATCCATGACGACCCCTATTGTCTTTATTAGTGGGTGTTACGGCGGCCCCCCTGTGGGTTGGCTCACCTACTATGAACTGGCTCTACTCTCGCTCAAGTTGACGTTAACGTAAAGGGTGATTGACAGCCATTCGTCCCAGACTTACGTTAACGTAAAGGTGAGAACCAAATCACGGCCCTCCCTACCCTACAAAAAAGCCAAAAGGTGACCCATGAGCTACCCATCCCTGAACTTTGCCCTCGGTGAAACCATCGACATGCTGCGCGATCAGGTTCAGTCCTTCGTCGCCAAAGAGATCGCACCTCGCGCCGCTCAGATCGACATCGACAACCTGTTCCCCGCCGACCTGTGGCGTAAATTTGGCGACATGGGCCTGCTGGGCATTACCGTGCCGGAAGAGTACGGCGGTGCTGGCCTGGGTTACCTGGCCCACGTAGTGGCGATGGAAGAAATCAGCCGTGGCTCGGCCTCGGTTGCCCTGTCCTACGGCGCGCACTCCAACCTCTGCGTCAACCAGATCAACCGCAACGGCAATCACGAACAGAAAACCAAATACCTGCCGAAGCTGATCAGCGGCGAGCACATCGGCGCCCTGGCCATGAGCGAACCGAATGCCGGTTCCGACGTGGTATCGATGAAACTGCGTGCCGACAAACGCGGCGATCACTATGTCCTCAACGGCAGCAAGACCTGGATCACCAACGGCCCTGACGCCAACACCTACGTGATCTACGCCAAGACCGACCTGGAAAAAGGCCCCCACGGCATCACCGCGTTCATCGTAGAACGTGATTCCAAAGGCTTCAGCCGCAGCAACAAATTCGACAAGCTCGGCATGCGCGGTTCCAACACCTGCGAGCTGTTCTTCGACGACGTCGAAGTGCCGGAAGAAAACATTCTCGGCGTGCTCAACGGTGGCGTGAAAGTGCTGATGAGCGGTCTCGATTACGAGCGCGTTGTCCTGTCCGGCGGCCCGACCGGGATCATGCAGGCCTGCATGGACCTGATCGTGCCGTACATCCACGACCGCAAGCAGTTCGGCCAAAGCATCGGCGAGTTCCAGCTGATCCAGGGCAAGGTCGCCGACATGTACACCCAACTCAACGCCAGCCGCGCCTACCTCTATGCGGTAGCGCAAGCCTGCGAACGCGGCGAAACCACCCGCAAGGATGCCGCCGGGGTGATCCTTTACAGCGCCGAACGCGCCACACAAATGGCCCTCGACGCGATCCAGATTCTCGGTGGCAATGGCTACATCAACGAATTCCCGGCCGGTCGTCTGCTGCGTGACGCCAAGCTGTACGAAATCGGTGCCGGCACCAGTGAGATCCGTCGCATGCTGATCGGTCGCGAACTGTTCAACGAAACCCGCTAAACGGAGCTGTCCATGGCTATCCTGCATACCCAGCTCAACCCCCGTTCGGCGGAGTTCGCGGCCAACAGCGCGGCGATGCTCAAACAGGTCGACGCCCTGCACACCCTGCTCGCTAAAGTGCAGCAAGGTGGCGGCCCGAAGGCGCAAGAGCGCCACACCTCGCGGGGCAAACTGCTGCCTCGTGAACGGATCAATCGCCTGCTCGATCCGGGCTCGCCGTTTCTCGAGATCAGCCAACTGGCGGCCTACGAGGTGTATGGCGAAGACGTTCCAGCCGCTGGCGTGATTGCCGGGATCGGCCGTGTGGAAGGCGTCGAATGCATGATCGTCGCCAACGATGCCACCGTAAAAGGTGGCTCGTATTACCCGCTGACCGTGAAAAAACACCTGCGCGCCCAAACCATCGCCCAGCAGAATCGCTTGCCGTGCATCTACCTGGTGGACTCGGGCGGCGCCAACCTGCCGCGTCAGGATGAAGTGTTCCCGGACCGTGAGCACTTCGGACGGATCTTCTTCAACCAGGCCAACATGAGCGCCATGGGCATCCCGCAAATCGCGGTGGTCATGGGTTCCTGCACCGCCGGTGGCGCGTACGTGCCGGCCATGGCCGACGAAGCAATCATGGTGCGTGAACAAGCGACGATTTTCCTCGCCGGCCCGCCACTGGTGAAAGCCGCGACCGGTGAAGTGGTCAGCGCCGAAGACCTTGGCGGGGCCGATGTGCACTGCAAGATTTCCGGGGTGGCCGACCACTACGCCGAGAGCGACGAACACGCCTTGGCCATTGCGCGACGCAGCATTGCCAACCTCAACTGGCGCAAACTCGGTGAACTGCAACAGCGCACGCCCATCGCCCCGCTCTACGCCAGCGACGAGTTGTACGGCGTGGTGTCGGCGGACGCCAAGCAGCCGTTCGACGTGCGCGAAGTGATCGCGCGGCTGGTCGACGGTTCGGTGTTCGACGAATTCAAAGCGCTGTTCGGGACGACCCTGGTGTGCGGCTTTGCCCACCTGCACGGTTACCCGATCGCGATCCTCGCCAACAACGGCATTCTGTTCGCCGAAGCCGCGCAGAAAGGCGCGCACTTTATCGAACTGGCCTGCCAGCGCGGCATTCCGCTGCTGTTCCTGCAAAACATCACCGGTTTCATGGTCGGCCAGAAGTACGAGGCCGGCGGCATCGCCAAGCACGGCGCGAAACTGGTGACCGCCGTGGCGTGCGCCAAGGTGCCGAAATTCACCGTGATCATTGGCGGCAGTTTTGGTGCCGGTAACTACGGCATGTGCGGTCGAGCTTACGATCCACGATTCCTGTGGATGTGGCCGAACGCACGCATCGGCGTGATGGGCGCTGAGCAGGCCGCGGGTGTTTTAGTGCAGGTTAAACGCGAGCAGGCCGAACGCAGTGGTCACGGTTTCAGCGCCGAGCAGGAAGCCGAGATCAAGCAACCGATCCTCGACCAGTACGAAGAACAGGGTCATCCCTACTACTCCAGCGCCCGGTTGTGGGACGACGGTGTCATCGACCCGGCGCAAACCCGCGATGTATTGGCCCTGGCCTTGTCGGCATCGCTGAATGCGCCTGTCGAACAGAGCCGCTTCGGCGTGTTCCGGATGTGATCGGGAGAAAATCATGAGCGACTTCAACACCCTCGAACTGCTGACCGACCCGCGTGGCTTTGCCACCCTGTGGCTCAGCCGTGAAGAAAAGAACAACGCGTTCAACGCCGAAATGATCCGCGAACTGATCCTCGCGCTGGACAAAGTGTCGAGCGACACCAGCCTGCGGTTTCTGCTGGTGCGCGGACGCGGCAAGCATTTCAGCGCCGGCGCGGATCTGGCCTGGATGCAGCAATCGGCCGAACTCGATTACCACACCAACCTCGACGACGCCCGGGAACTGGCGGAGTTGATGTACAACCTCGCCAAGCTGAAAGTCCCGACGCTGGCGGTGGTGCAAGGCGCTGCATTCGGTGGTGCGCTGGGCCTGATCAGTTGCTGCGACATGGCAATTGGCGCCGATGACGCGCAGTTCTGCCTGTCGGAAGTGCGCATCGGCCTGGCCCCGGCGGTGATCAGTCCGTTCGTGGTGCAAGCCATCGGCGAACGTGCGGCACGTCGCTACGCGCTGACCGCCGAGCGTTTCGGCGGACAACGAGCACGGGAAATCGGTTTGTTGTCGGAGAGCTATCCGATCGCTGAGCTGGAACAGAAAGTCGAACAGTGGATCGACAACCTGTTGCTCAACAGCCCGGCCGCCATGCGCGCCAGCAAGGACTTGCTGCGCGAAGTCGGCCACGGCGCGCTGACCCCGGCGCTACGCCGCTACACCGAAAACGCCATCGCCCGCATCCGCGTCAGCCCCGAAGGTCAGGAAGGCTTGCGGGCCTTTCTGCAAAAACGTCCGCCGAGCTGGCAAGCCGAAACCACCACCAAGGAGCCGCGTTGATGAGCGCACCTGTTCTCACCACCCTGCTGGTGGCCAACCGCGGCGAAATCGCTTGCCGGGTGATGCGCACCGCCAAAGCCCTAGGCCTGACCACCGTGGCCGTGCACAGCGCCACGGACCGAGAAGCCCGACACAGCCGCGAAGCGGATATCCGCGTCGACCTCGGTGGCAGCAAAGCCGCCGACAGTTACCTGCAAATCGACAAATTGATCGCCGCCGCCAAGGCCAGCGGTGCTCAGGCGATTCATCCGGGTTATGGCTTTCTTTCCGAGAATGCCGGGTTCGCCCGTGCTATCGAAGAAGCTGGCCTGATTTTCCTCGGCCCGCCCGCCTCGGCCATCGATGCGATGGGCAGCAAATCTGCGGCCAAAGCCTTGATGGAGACGGCCGGCGTGCCGCTGGTGCCCGGCTATCACGGCGAAGCTCAGGACCTCGACACCTTCCGCGACGCCTGCGAACGCATTGGTTATCCGGTGCTGCTCAAAGCCACCGCCGGGGGCGGCGGCAAAGGCATGAAAGTGGTCGAGGATGTCAGCCAATTGGCCGAAGCCTTGGCATCGGCCCAGCGTGAAGCGAAATCCTCATTCGGCGATTCGCGGATGCTGGTGGAGAAGTACCTGCTCAAACCGCGCCACGTAGAAATCCAGGTTTTCGCCGACCAGCATGGCAACTGCCTGTACCTCAACGAACGTGACTGCTCGATTCAGCGTCGACACCAAAAAGTCGTTGAAGAGGCACCCGCTCCAGGCTTGAGCCCGGAACTGCGTCGCGCCATGGGTGAGGCCGCCGTGCGTTCAGCACAGGCCATCGGTTATGTCGGCGCCGGCACCGTGGAATTTCTTTTGGATTCGCGCGGGGAGTTCTTCTTTATGGAGATGAACACCCGTCTGCAAGTCGAACACCCGGTCACCGAAGCCATCACCGGCCTCGACCTGGTCGCCTGGCAGATTCGTGTGGCCCGCGGCGAAGCGCTGCCGATGACTCAAGATCAGGTTCCGCTGATCGGCCATGCCATCGAAGTGCGGTTGTATGCCGAAGACCCGGGCAATGATTTCCTGCCGGCGACCGGTCGACTGGAGCTGTATCGCGAATCCGCGCAAGGTCCGGGACGACGGGTGGACAGTGGCGTCGAAGAAGGCGACGAGATCTCGCCGTTCTACGACCCGATGCTCGGCAAACTTATTGCCTGGGGCGAGGATCGTGAACAGGCGCGATTGCGGCTGCTGAGCATGCTCGATGAGTTTGCCATTGGCGGGCTCAAGACCAACATCAACTTCCTGCGCCGGATCGTCGGCCATCCAGCGTTTGCTGCGGCCGAACTGGATACCGGGTTCATTCCCCGTTATCAAGAAGAACTGCTGCCAGTCGCCTCGGACCTCAGTGACGATTTCTGGCAAGCCGCCGCTCAGGCGTTTGCCCAAAGTCAGCCGAGTTCTCCACGAGCCGACGACCCGGTTTCACCTTGGGCCAACAGCAATGGTTTCCGTGCCGGACTGCCGACAGAAATCACCCTGCATTTGAGTTGTGAAGGCCAGGATCGCGCGCTGACATTGGGCGACGCTGATGCCCACACCGCTCAACTCAAGGGCGAGCAACTGCTGACCGAGCACAACGGCCTGCGCCGTCAGCATCGGGCAATACGCCATGGCGACGTCGTGTATCTGCAATGGGAAGGTGAATTGCGCCGCATCGAGTCCTACGACCCGATCAGTGCCGTCGAAGCCAGTCATAGCCATCACGGCGGGCTGACCGCCCCCATGAATGGCAGCATCGTGCGGGTACTGGTGGAAGCCGGGCAAACGGTCGAAGCCGGGGCGCAGTTGGTGGTGCTGGAGGCGATGAAGATGGAGCACAGCATTCGTGCGCCTCACGCCGGGGTGATCAAGGCGCTGTATTGCCAGGAAGGCGAGATGGTCAGTGAAGGCAGTGCATTGGTCGAGTTTGAAGAAGCATGAAATGAAGATCGGTCCTACGACTTGCGAGGACCGATCTGATTAGAACCTGGCTGTCGCCTGAACCACCACGCCGATAATTCGGCACTCTTCGGTGTAAAGGGCTTTCGGATAGGTCGGATTGAGCGGGACCAGGTAACGCTGCCCGCCCTCTTCGATCAGCTTGCGAAAAGTCGCCTCGGCGCTGTCGGGCCATTGGGCGATCACCAGCTTTCCGGGCTCCGGCACAATGGCCGGGTCCACCAGGATCATCATGCCCTCGGCGATGCTGATTCCCGTGGGCGCGGTCATCGCATCGCCCACCACACTCAGCCAGAAGGCCGGGCCCTGGGCGTGGTAGTCGGTCAGCTCGAAGCGTTCCTCCTTGCGATACACCGTCAGCTCACCATCGCGCAGCTGCGCCGGCTCCTTCCAGTCACTGACCGGGTAGCGGAAGTACGGGTTGTACTTCAGCGCCAGAGGCATCTCCTCCTCTTCCAGGATGAGTGGTTCGCGGATCACCAGCGCTACTTCGAGAAAGTCCATGCCCAGCGCCTTCAACACACGGTTCATGTTGACGACGCCGGGGTCGCGGCGTTTGTTTAGCCAGTGGCCGACGCCGCCCTGGGACATCCCGAGGCGATCTGCGAGTTCGTCTTGAGTGACTTTGAGTTCACTCATCTTGGCCTTGACCAATTCAATCCATTTATCCATGTGCGGCACGATACGTGGGCGCCTCCGGCCGTCAAAACACAAATTGTAGTATTTAATCTCTCGTCATAAATACAGTACGTACTAGGATGGGTTCACGGATCTGAATCTATCACGGAGTTTGCCATCGCCATGTCCATCCCCTGCAACGACCTGCCTGACATGCAAATCGACACGTCCCTCACCTCGCCAAAAGGCTCTGCCGCCGCGCAACGAGCGCTGGACTATTACTTGAAACCAGCTGTTTCAGAGGAAGCGGTCGAAGAACGTTTCTTTGACGTAAACCGCAACATCAGTGGCGAAGAGGCGCTGGTCCATGCCACGGATTTGCTACGTTGTGCCGCTGCCATCGCGTACGAGTCAGCCAGCAATTTGCAGGGCGCAAGTCGGGACCTGGCGTTTTCGGCGGTGCACATGATCGACATGGCCAGGGCGATGGTGGATCGATCCCTGGAGGGCGATCAGAACGGGTGACACATGGGTGCTTGCGAGGAGGACGGGAAAGATTTTTCCAATCGCGCAGATAAAAGCATTTGACTTGCAAACGAGAATGATTATTATTGCACGCAGCTGATCGCGAGATCAGTCGATTGTCCAAGTGACCTTAGGTCGGTCTCCTGGACTATCTCCTCATCAGGCTAATCACGGTTTTTGACCCGGCTTTTTGCCGGGTCTTTTTTTTGCCAGTTAATCTGGCTTTACCTTCAGGCTAATGAAGTCTTTAGTGCTGCAAATTCGAATGGCGCGGATGATATCAAAAGAATATTCGTTAGCAAGAGAAGCCCGGCATCATTGGCCCAAACTAATAAAAAATAGCGCTTGAGAATCAATCACACAGTCTCTAAGCTGCGTCGGCGTCAAGGAGGACGCCCCCCGCTTCAGCCCAGAATTTCCCCCGGTTTTTCCCTTCCCAGCGTGTAAAGTAGCAGCCATAAAAATCATATTCAGGAATCGACTATGAGCGTGGCTAAATCTTCTTTCGACATCAGTGCCGACTTCGACAGTGGCAACATTGAAGTGCTGGACATCAGCAATCCGTTGCAAGCCCTGCTGGCCATCAAGCCAGACACCCGCAGCCAGCACTTTCAGTGGTTCCACTTCAAGGCCAGCGGTCTGCACGTCGGTCAGGAACACTGGTTTCGTCTGAACAATGCCAGCAAGTCCTCCTACAACAAAGCCTGGGATGGTTATCAGGCGGTGGCGTCCTACGACCACGTCAACTGGTTCCGGGTGCCGACCATTTTCGAAGGTGACTGCCTGCGCTTCAGCCTTGAAGCCACCGCCACCCATGCCTGGTTTGCTTACTTCGAACCCTACAGCCGCGGTCGCCATGACTGGTTGATCGAGCAAGCGCTGACCAAGGCCGGCACCGAACTGCTGGCCACCGGCAAAAGTGTCGAAGGTCGGGACATCCAGCTGCTGCGTAAAGGCACGGGCGCCGAAGGTCAGCGCAAGGTCTGGATCATCGCCCAGCAACACCCCGGCGAACACATGGCCGAGTGGTTCATGGAAGGCGTGATCGAACGTCTCGAAAAACACGACGATCCGGTACTGAACAAACTACTGGCCAGTGCCGATCTGTACCTGGTTCCGAACATGAATCCGGACGGCGCTTTCCACGGTCACCTGCGCACCAACGCCATGGGCCAGGACCTGAACCGTGCCTGGCAGAGCGCCAGCCAGGAAGTCAGCCCGGAAGTGCTGTTCGCTCAGCAGCAGATGGAAAAATACGGCGTGGACCTGTTCCTCGACGTCCATGGCGATGAAGAAATCCCCTACGTGTTCACCGCCGGTTGCGAAGGTAACCCGGGGTACACGCCACGGATCGAAAAACTCGAAGAGCATTTCCGCAGTCATCTGAAGCACCTGACCAAGGACTTTCAGACCAAGCACGGCTACACCCGCGACGAACCGGGCAAAGCCAACATGACCCTGGCGTGCAATGCCGTCGGCGAGAAATTCGACTGCCTGTCGCTGACCCTCGAAATGCCCTTCAAGGACAACAATGATGCGCCGAATGCGCTGACTGGCTGGTCTGGCAAGCGCTCGAAGCAGTTGGCCAAGGATGTGCTGACCACCGTGGCTGACATGATCAATACCTTGCGTTGATCACGTTCGATGGCTGCATGCACGGCATGCAGCCATGCTTCACTCGGCGGCGATCCGCACGCAATCCTCAGGTCCCAGCAAGCGCCCATCCTCGGCGCGTAATTCCAGCGTTTGCACCGGTCGGCCGTTCTCTCGGTCAACAACCCGCGAGTGCGCCTCCCCTGCCTCATAGAAAAACGCCTCGCCCCATTGGCGCAATCCGATGATCAACGGAAACAGGCCTTTGCCTTTCTCGGTCAGCACATATTCCTGATACGCACTGCCGTCCGATGCCGGCACCAGGTCGAAAATGCCGTGGGCCACCAGGGTGCGCAGCCGCGCAGACAAAATATTCTTGGCCATGCCCAAACTGCGCTGAAACTCCCCGAACCGGCGCATGCCGTCAAATGCATCGCGCACGATCAGCAACGACCACCAATCACCAATGGCATCCAGGGAACGGGCAACCGGGCATTCGGCGTTTTCCATGCTTGTACGTTTAGCCATGAGCGCGCTCACATCCATCAAATGTAGTTGCAATATAAAACCAGCTTCCTTACCGTACAACTGGTTTCAATTTGAAACCACATAAGGAAGCCCGTCATGAAACCTGAACATCCATTGAGCGGCGCCGTGGTGCTGCTGTTTGCCATCGCCTGTGGCCTGGCCGTCGGCAATGTTTACTACGCACAGCCGCTGCTCGATGCCATGGCCGAGGCCTTCGCCATGGACCCCGCCACCATCGGCATCGTCGTCACGCTGACTCAAGTCGGTTACGGCGCAGGCCTGGTGTTGCTGGTGCCGCTGGGTGACCTGTTCAATCGCCGACGCCTGATCGTTACGCAAACGGTGCTTTCGTCGCTGGCCTTGCTCGCGATTGCACTGGCGCCTAATAACATCTGGCTACTGATCGGCATGACATTGACCGGTTTTTTGGCTGTCGTAACCCAAGTGCTGGTGGCCTACGCCGCGACATTGGCCATCCCGGAACAGCGAGGGCGTGTGGTCGGAGTGGTCACCAGCGGCATCGTCGTCGGCATTCTGCTCGCCCGGACAGTGGCCGGCGGCATGGCTGACCTCGCCGGTTGGCGTTCGATTTATCTGTTGTCAGCGGGTTTGACGCTGGTGATGGCGTTGCTGCTGTTTCGTGTGTTGCCCAAACATGAAGATGCGCAACCCGCCAGTTCCTACGGCGCCTTACTGGGCTCGGTATTTACGCTGTTCAAGGAAGAACCGGTGCTGCGCCAGCGTGCGGTGCTCGCGCTACTGACCTTCGCCAGCGCCATGGTGTTGTGGACGCCCATGGTGCTGCCGCTGAGCGTCCCGCCGCTGTCGTTGTCCCACACACAAATCGGATTATTCGGACTGGCAGGTGCCGCCGGTGCACTGGCCGCCGCTCGCGCCGGGCATTTGGCTGATCGTGGACTGGGACAATCGACCAGCGGTTTGTCACTCTTGGTGATGCTGGTTTCCTGGCTGCCGATCGCCTTCACCCAGTCCTCATTGTGGGCCTTGCTGCTTGGCGTGATTACCTTGGATCTGGGTTTGCAGGCCGTGCACGTCACCAGCCAGAGCATGATCTACAGCGTGCGCCCCGAAGCCCAAAGCCGACTCACCGCCGGCTACATGCTGTTCTATTCAATTGGCAGCGCCTTGGGGTCAATCGGTTCGACGGCAATGTACGCGTGGGCCGGGTGGCTCGGCGTATGCCTGCTGGGCGCAGGCATCAATGCTGTGGCGTTGGGTTATTGGTGGCTGACACTCGCCCCCCAGACACTTGAATCCTGTGGCGAGGGAGCTTGCTCCCGCTCGCCTGCGTAGCAGGCGCAAAACCTGTATCTGCGTGGTTTCCGACACTACTGTGTTGCAATTGATGGGGCTGCTTCGCAGCCCAGCGGGAGCAAGCTCCCTCGCCACAATGTTGTGCCAACCTTTAGATCAACCGCGATCCTTGCCCCGCAACATACTGTCCAGCACCTCATCGCGGCGCACCCAGCCGTGAAACAACGCCGCCGCCAAATGCAGCAGCACCGTCAGGAACAGCAAGTACGCCAGATAC
This sequence comes from Pseudomonas silensiensis, assembly GCF_050434865.1. Lineage (NCBI taxonomy): Bacteria > Pseudomonadati > Pseudomonadota > Gammaproteobacteria > Pseudomonadales > Pseudomonadaceae > Pseudomonas > Pseudomonas silensiensis. The sequence goes on along the minus strand of NZ_JBNDJH010000025.1, from coordinate 94,924 downwards.
CCGTGAGCCTTGCGCAGGAACGCAAACACTTGCGCATTCGCCGGGACGATCGACGGCAACTGCAAGGAGCTGCTGAGCATCACCGGATCCCCCGCCGCCGAAATCATCGCCCAACCCAGCAGCGGCAGAATCAGCATCAAGGCGTACAACAAGACATGCGAAGCCTTGGCCGCCAGTGCTTGCCAACCCGGCAGATCTGCCGGCAGCGGTGGCTGTTGCGTGGAAAAGCGCACGGCCAGGCGCACGATCACCAGCAACAGAATCGCGACGCCCAAAGGTTTGTGCAGATGAATCAGCCACTCATGACGCTCGGACACCGAAGCGGCCATGCCCGCGCCGATAAACAGCATGGCAATGATCATCAGCGCCATCAGCCAGTGCAGCAATCGCGCTAAAGGCGCGAAATGGTTCGGTTGAGCGCTCATTGATGAGACTCCTGTTTATTAGCGGCGGGCAACTGGCTGACTTCACTGGTACGACGCAAGTAGGAAGTGGCGTACCCCGCCGAACGAGCGGCGAGCAATGGGTCGTCGGAACCTTCTATGCCGGCGGGCAGTACCAGCGGGTCGTAGTTGATATCACGGCATTCGCCATTGAGTTGCGGCTGGGTGCTTTCGAGCACCAGGGTGCCGGCGTTCAACACTTTGCGACCCTCGGGCCAGGACTTGCTGGCGTCGTTGACTGGATCACCGGGATTGGCCAGTGTGATGTTCAGCTGCCAACGTAGCGGCCCTGCGGAAATCCGCTGAACCAGGTCCTTTTCCAGGAAATCTCCACCCTCAGGCGCCGTAGCACCTGCGGCATCCTGAGCGACGGGCACCATGCTCCAGCGCACCGCTTGCCGTTGCCCGGCCGCGTTCACCAGGTAAAACGCATTGACGCTGTTGTAGGTTTCCGTCACGTAACTGGCCGACGGCTTGGCGGTTTTGATCCAGGCCAGGAACGGTCCAGCTTCCGGGTGCGAGCCGAAGAACGCCGGCACCGCAGCCGGGTTCGGCTTGCCGGTGGCCGGGTCCGGTGACTGGGCTTGTTGCAATTGGTAGAACGCTTCGGGCGTACCCACCGGGAACACCGACATGCTGTTCATCCCGGTGCGCCATTGCTGGCCGTTGGCCTGGGTGAATCGCAACGCCAGGCTACGGATCGGCACGCTGTTGTCCGGCGCATAAGGATTACCGGCCGGCAATGCGAAACGCCCGACCACCGGGGTCCGCGCTACATTGAACACTTGAGCGCTGGAATAGCTGCGCGCCTCACCGCTGCTCTCGAAATGCCCGATCACGCACACCCCTTTGGAGTGGTTACGCCGGAAACCCGGGTGCACGCCGTTGTTGGTCTCCAGCACATTGATCAGTTTTTTCGGCGTCAGGCGCTGTGGGTCGAAGGTGCCGTTAACGTAGGCAAAAGCCCCGGCCAGGACGGCAACCACCACAGCGATACCGGCCAGACGTAATGTCAGGCTCGCCGCACTCAAGGGTGGCCGGGTGGGCGGTGATGAGCGATCTACCATGAAAGACTCCAGGGCCATCGGCCACAAGTGAGAAGGATCAAGCAGACGAACCCCATGGCGGTTTATTCCATCGCGCGGTGTTTATTTTTTCGGGCGTGGAATAACCTCGCATGCCGGGCGTCTTCCTAGTCCACAGCGTAGTGACTAGCCAGAATTTCATGAACGATATCGACGAACAGCTGCGAGAAATCATTCCCCGATTGCGCCGGTTTGCCCTGTCGTTGACGCGCAATCCCAGCAGCGCCGACGACCTGGTGCAATCTTGCCTTGAGCGCGCGCTGTCGAGTTGGGGCGACAAACGCCCCGAGGGCGACTTGCGCGCCTGGTTGTTTTCGATTCTGTATCGGCAGTTTCTCGATGCTCACCGGCGCTCCCGGCGTTATGCGCGGATGCTCGAATTCTTTACCGGGCGAGACGATTCACAGCCGTCGGTGGAACGCACCGTGATCGCCCAATCGACCCTGAAAGCCTTCGATCAACTCACCACTGAACAGCGCGCCCTGCTGCTCTGGGTCTCGGTCGAAGGCTTGAGTTACAAAGAGGTCGCCGAGATTCTCGACGTCCCTACCGGCACCGTAATGTCCCGCCTGTCCCGTGCCCGCCAGGCCTTGCGCCAGTTGAGCGACGGCGAAATCACCCGCCCTTCTCTGCGGAGACTCAAATGATCAGCCTGCCCCCAAGCGAGCGTGACCTGCACGCTTATGTCGACCAGCAACTCAGCGAGGCCGACCGACGTCTGGTGGAGACTTTTCTGGCCAGCAACGCTGAGGTGGCTGCCCAAGTGCGCGCCTGGCAGCAGGACGCCCAGCAATTGCGCGCGGCATTGAGCGGCGCCCTGCAGCAACCGGCCAACCCGAACCTCGACCCGGCGCTGATTCGTCAACGCCTCAAACGACAATCCCGCCGTCACCTGGCCAGCGCCGCGGTGTTGCTGATCGCGGTCAGCGTCGGCGGGCTCGGCGGTTGGCAAGCCCGGGAGATGATGCTCATCAGTGCCATGCCGCCGATGACCGATGCCCTGCAGGCCTATCGCCTGATTGCCCAGCAAGGCATCCTGCCGGCTGATTACAAAGTCAGCGACGACGGCGACATGCAGGGTTGGCTCGACCGCTATTTCACTCAAGCCAATCGCTTGCCTGACCTCTCGGGCGCCGGTTTCAAACCGGTCAGCGGGCGCTTGCTGAGCACCGAGCAAGGGCCGGCGGCGATGGTGGTCTACGAGGATCAAAGCGGCCATAAAGTCAGCTTCTACGTCCGTCCACCGGGTCCGAAAAACTACCTGTTGCCGAGGGGCAGTCGCAGCGATGGCGAGTTGCAGGCCGAGTACTGGTCAGGGGGCGGATACAACTACGCGATGGTCAGCCCGAGTGATACGCCGGCGGCGCAGATGCTCAAGCAAACCGTGCAGTTCTGACCTCTGACACTGGGGCAATCAGCCCTGCCCGAACACTTGCGAAGGCCTGCGCAGCAACGGGTCGAACGGGTTGATCCGCGGCCCGATCAATGCTGCTTCGCGCTTGAGCATTTCCACCACCGTCGGCAAGCGATCCGGCCCCAGCCGATCACTCACGGTCGCCACACTCAGTGCCGCGACTGCCCGCCCTTCACGATCCAGGATCGGCACCGCCACCCCGGCCATGCCCTGCAACACGCCAGTGTTGCGCCCGGCATAACCGAGCTTGCGCACGTTCTCGACTTCCGAGCGCAGGAACACTTCGTCGTACAGGTGGAAATCCTTGAGCCGCGGCAAGTTGTAGTGAATCACCGTGTCGCGCTCTTCTTCCGGCAAAAACGCCAGAATCGCCAGGCTGCCCTGCCCCACGCCCAGCGCCACCCGCCCGCCGATGTCACCGGTAAAGGTGCGGATCGGAAACGGCCCTTCGCTGCGATCCAGGCAGATCGCATCAAACCCACTGCGCGCCAGCAAGAACAACGAATCCCCCAACGACGCTGACAGCCGCAGCAACGCCGGACGCACCAGTTCGCGCAGGTTTCCGGTGTTCCCGGCGCGAGCCGCCAGAGCAAAGAACTCCAGACTCAAGCGATAGCGTTTGCTGCGCGCATCCTGCTCGACCATGCCCTCATCCATCAGGCTGCGCAGCAATCGGTGCGTGGTCGGTTGCGACAGGCCAATGCGCTGGGCCAGTTGCGTCACCCGCTCCCCGCCCTCGACGGTGTCACCCAGACTGCGCAGCACGGCAAACAGTCTGGAGACCGCGCCAACACCGACATCACTTTTACTTTCATTCCGCTCAATGGAATCTGTCATGGGTTTTCCCGAGTATTAATTTACTCACCGAATGAAACTGAAAATAGTCATCGCTTCAGTGAAATAGGCCATTGAGCCCATCCTATTCTTCGTCCTACTCTGCGTCCAGACAGGGGCGATTCGAACAACAGCGGCAGCCGACAGAAGTCGAGCGCCAACGCACCCAGAAACATTTTTTCGTATCTGCCCATACAAAAAAGCGCGCCTTCGGGCGACGCATAACAATCTCAGGTGGAGCGCAGTTATGGCTTTTGTGCAACTTGAAGGACTCGGCAAACGTTACGGTGAAATCGACGCCGTCGTTGCCACCAACCTCTCGGTCGAGAAAGGCGAGTTTGTCTCGCTGCTCGGCCCTTCCGGATGCGGTAAAACCACCACCCTGCAAATGATCGCCGGCTTCGTCGAAGTCACGAGCGGTCGCATTGTGCTGGACGGTCGCGACATCACCCACGCCAAACCCGCCAGCCGTGGTCTGGGCGTGGTGTTCCAGAGCTACGCGCTGTTCCCGCACATGACCGTGAAAGACAACGTCGCCTTCGGCCTGCGCATGCGCAAAGTGCCCGGTGCCGAGTTGCAGCAGCGAGTGGAGCGGGTGCTGAAACTGGTACGCCTCAACCAGCATGCAGAGCGTTACCCCCGAGAACTCTCCGGCGGTCAGCGTCAACGCGTTGCATTGGCTCGGGCCCTGGTGATCGAACCGCCGGTGCTGCTGCTCGATGAGCCGCTGTCCAACCTCGACGCCAACCTGCGCGAAGAGATGCAATTCGAGATCCGCCGCATTCAGCGCGAAGTCGGAATCACCACACTGATGGTCACCCATGACCAGTCCGAAGCGCTGTCCATCAGCGACCGCGTGGTGGTGATGCAGGCCGGGCGCATCACCCAAATCGACGCGCCCTACACCCTCTACGAACACCCACGCACCGAGTTCATTTCCGGTTTCGTCGGCAAAGCCAATCTGCTGCCGGGTGAGCGTGATGGCGCGGGAGTGGTCCAGGTTCGCAGTGGCGGCGAACTGACCCTGAGTCTGCGTCCGGAAAAAATCGATCTGCGGGACAAAGGTCAGGGTCGCTTGCAAGGCAACATCGTCAGCCGCTTCTTTCTAGGCAGCCAATGGCTGTACGGCGTATCGACCACTCTGGGCGAACTCAGCGTAGTACGCCGCAACGACGGTTCGGCACCGCTGACTGAAGGCACGGCGGTCGGCCTCGATTGGGACGCGGCGCTGTTGCGGGTACTGAGTGTCGACGAGGTGCCGGCATGAGTACGCTTGTCGCCATTCGTCAGGGACGCCAGGGTTACTGGCTGTCGGCACCGGCCCTGGCCTTATACCTCAGCCTGCTGGTTATCCCGCTGCTGCTGACCTTGGTGCTGTCGTTCAACGTCTTCGACTACAGCTCGGGGATCAACGGCGACGCCTTCACCCTCGATCATTACAGCAGCCTGTTGGGTGACTCGTACTTCTACGAAATCTTTTTGCGCACGATGTGGATCAGCGCCCTGACCACCCTGCTCTGCGTGGTGATCGGCGTACCCGAGGCCTACATCCTCAGTCGCATGGGCACGCCGTGGCGCTCGATTTTCCTGATTCTGATCCTCACCCCGTTGCTGATTTCGGTGGTGGTGCGCGCCTTCGGCTGGAGCCTGTTGCTCGGCGCCGACGGCCTGGTCAACCAGACCCTGCAAGCCTTCGGCGGCTCGCCGATGAAACTGCTCTACACGCCGTTCGCGGTGGTGATTGCGCTGGTCCACGTGATGCTGCCGTTCATGATCATTCCGGTCTGGACCTCGCTGCAAAAACTCGACCCAGCCGCCGAGCAGGCCGCGATGTCCCTCGGCGCCAGCCACTTCACCGTGATGCGCCAAGTGGTGTTGCCGCAAATCATGCCCGGCGTGCTCTCGGGCACCTTGATCGTGTTTGGCCTTGCAGCCAGTTCGTTTGCCATCCCCGGCCTGCTCGGCGGACGCCGGATAAAAATGGTCGCCACGCTGATCTACGACCAGTACCTGTCGGAGCTCAACTGGCCGATGGGCGCGGCCATCGCCGTGGCCCTGCTGTTGCTCAACCTGCTGATCATGCTGTCGTGGAACCGGATGATCGAAGGCCGCTACAAGAAGTCATTGGGATAACTCGTCATGTCCAAGAACGGTCCTTTCGCCCTGCTGTTCCATACCCTGGTGGTGCTGTTCATGCTGGCGCCGCTGGTGGTGGTCTGCCTCGTGGCCTTCACCCCGGAAAACACCCTGAGCCTGCCGACCACCGAGTTTTCCCTGCGCTGGTTCCGCGCGGTGTTCGAGCGTGCTGACTTTGTCGATGCGTTCTACAACAGCCTGATCCTGGCCTTTTGCGCGGCCAGTCTGGCGACACTGATCGCGGTGCCGGCGGCGCTGGCGATCACGCGCTTCGAGTTCCCCGGCCGGGACTTTTTCAACGGTCTGTTCCTGTCGCCGATCATCATTCCGCACTTGGTGCTGGGGGTGGCGTTACTGCGCTTGTTTGCGTTGATGGGCGTCAACGGCAGCTTCGCCTGGCTGATCTTCGCCCATGTGCTGGTGATCACGCCCTATGTGCTGCGGCTGGTGCTGGCGTCGGCCATCGGCCTGGATCGCAGCGCCGAACACGCCGCGCAATCCCTCGGTGCCGGGCGCTTCACACTGTTCAGGGAAATCACCTTGCCGATGATTCTGCCGGGGGTGGCCGGTGGCTGGCTGCTGGCGTTCATCAACAGTTTCGATGAGGTCACGCTGTCGATTTTCGTCACCTCGCCGGCCACGCAAACCTTGCCGGTGCGGATGTACGTTTACGCCACCGAATCCATCGATCCGATGATGGCGGCGGTGTCGGCACTGGTGATTGGGCTGACCGCGCTGACGATGATTTTGCTCGACCGGGTCTACGGCCTCGATCGGGTTCTGGTGGGCAAACAATGAGGGCGCCATGGCTCTGCTGAAACGACTGGCCGAAGGCGACCGCCCGGCCCTGGACTTTACCCTCGATGGCCAACCGGCCACCGGCCTGCTTGGCGACACCTTGCTGACGGCGGTGCTGACCTGCAGCGAACACTTGCGCGGCAGCGACTTCAGCGCCGAACCCCGCGCCGGGTTTTGCATGATGGGTGCCTGTCAGGACTGCTGGGTTCGACTGGGCGACGGTCGACGCGTGCGCGCCTGCTCGACGTTGCTCGAAGCCGGGCAGCAGATCAGCCGCGAACCGGGGCGACACTTATGAGCACACCCTTGGTGGTCATCATCGGCGCCGGCCCGGCCGGCATACGTGCCGCACAAACCCTGGTCGCCCATGGCGTTCGCCCGGTGCTACTGGACGAAGCAGCACGCGGTGGCGGGCAGATTTATCGACGCCAACCGGCAAACTTCAAGCGCTCACCGGTCAAGCTGTATGGCTTCGAAGCCGGCAAGGCCAGCGCGTTGCATCAGACGATTGATGTGCTGCGCGAGCACCTCGACTACCGCCCCGAAACCCTGGTATGGAACGCCGAGGACGGCGCGCTCGACACCTTGCATGAGGGCCGCGCCGCGCGGCTGGCGTTCTCTCGAGTGATCGTCGCCACAGGCGCCACCGACCGGATTCTGCCGGTACCGGGCTGGACCCTTCCGGGGGTCTACAGCCTTGGCGCCGCGCAGATCGCCCTCAAGTTTCAAGGCTGCGCCATCGGTGAACGGGTGGTGTTCGCTGGCAGCGGGCCGTTGCTGTACCTGGTGGCGTATCAATACGCCAAGGCCGGTGCGAATGTCGTCGCGGTGCTCGACAGTTCGCCCTTCCGCGCTCAGGCCCGCGCCCTGCCCGGCCTGCTCTCGCAACCGGCCACCCTGGCCAAAGGCATCTATTACCGCAGCTGGTTGACCGCCCACGGCATCCCAGTGCATCAGGGGGCCAGCCTGAAACGCATCAATGGCGAACAACGTGTGCAATCGCTGAACTGGTCCAACTCCAAGGGTGAACAGCAACTCGATTGCGACGCCGTCGCCTTCGCCCACGGCCTGCGCAGTGAAACCCAACTCGCCGACCTGCTCGGTTGTGAATTCACCTGGAACCCGCTCAACCGCGCCTGGCTGCCGCAACGTGACAGCGCCGGTCGCAGCAGTGTCGCCGAGGTTTACCTGGCCGGTGACGGCGCCGGCATCATGGGCGCCGACGCGGCGGAAATGGCCGGTGAACGCGCGGCCCTGGCGTTGCTCGAAGACATCGGATACCTGATCCCAGCGCAACGTGGGGCGCAATTGGAGCAGGCGCTGGGACGGATCGATACCTTCCGCCAAGGTCTGGAGCGGGCCTTCATCTTTCCCGAGCATTGGGCCGCCGATGCCCCGAATGACGTGATGATCTGCCGCTGCGAAGAAGTGCGGGCCGGCGACATCCGCCAGGTCGTGCGCGAGGGCCATTGGGAGATCAACCGGGTCAAGGCGCATTGCCGGGTCGGCATGGGTCGTTGCCAGGGGCGGATGTGTGGCGCCGCCGCTGCGGAAATCATTGCCTGCGAAAGCCAGCGCTGCGTCTCCGACATCGGCAGGCTTCGGGCTCAGGCGCCGATAAAACCCCTGCCGTTTGGTCTGGAGGTCGAGCCATGATCGAAGTCGATGCCGTCATCATTGGCGGCGGTATTGTCGGTGCCTCCGCCGCGCTTTTTCTGAGCAAGGCCGGGCGTCGCGTGGCGCTGCTGGAGCGGGACTTCTGTGGCTCGCATTCCAGCGGCGTGAACTACGGCGGCGTACGGCGTCAGGGGCGACCGTTGTCGCAACTGGCGCTGTCGCAACGGGCCCACGACCTCTGGGGGCAACTGCCGCAGCTGATTGGCATTGACGGTGAATATCAGCGCAGCGGCCACCTGAAACTGGCCCGCAGCCTCAACGACCTGCACGCCTTGCAAGACTATGCCGCCAGCAGTAGGGGCTTTGGCCTCGATTTGCAGGTACTTGAACGCAGTGAATTACGCGCACGTTTTCCGTGGGTCGGCGAGGTGGCGGTCGGTGCCTCGTTTTGCCCCGATGACGGTCATGCCAACCCGCGACTGGTCTCTCCGGCGTTTGCCCGGGCGGCGCGGCGACATGGTGCACAAGTCCATGAACAATGCCCGGTGACGACAGTGGAACACGACGGGCAACGCTTTTGCGTCAGCACGCAAACCGGTCTGGAGTTGCAGGCGCCCTGGCTGCTGAATTGCGCCGGAGCCTGGGCCGGCAGCCTCGCAGAACAGTTCGGTGAGGGGGTGCCGATGCACGCCGGGCACCCGGCGATGCTGGTCACCGAGCCGTTGCCACTGGTGATGAATGCCAGCACCGGGGTCGAGGGTGGCGGTATCTATGCCCGCCAGGTCGCGCGCGGCAATTGTGTGTTGGGTGGCGGTCAGGGTTTTGCCCTCGACGGCGCCCGCGCCCGGCCGGGTCAGCACGCGGTGATCGAGATCCTGCGTCAGGCCGTCGAGCTTTATCCGTTTCTTGAAGGCGCCCAGGCGATTCGCACCTGGAGCGGCACCGAAGGTTACCTGCCCGATCGCCAACCGGTGATCGGCCACAGCGGCACTCAACCCGGTCTGTTGCACGCGTTCGGCTTTGCCGGCGCGGGCTTTCAGATCGGGCCTGCGGTGGGCCAGGCGCTCACCGAGATCATCTGTAGCGGCGCGTCAAAGACGCCGCTGGATGTGTTTTCCATCACCCGTTTTCACTCCATCTCCGTAGCTTGATAGAGGAAGGTCGCGCCAATGAATAACCTCAAACGCACTGCACTGCTCGGTTTGTCCTGCATGAGCGCCCTGCTCACGGTCACCCAGGCCCACGCCGAACCGACGCTTTACCTGGGCATGAACGGCGGGACCATGGAGCGGCTCTACGCCGACAAGGTGCTGCCGGTTTTCGAGAAGGCCAATAACGTCAAAGTGGTGATTGTGCCTGGCACCTCCGCCGACATTCTGGCCAAGGTCCAGGCCAGCAAAGGCAACCCGCAGATGCACGTGATGTTCCTCGACGACGGCATCATGTACCGCGCCATCGCCATGGGCCTGTGCGACAAACTCGAAGACAGCGCACCGCTGGCACAGATTCCGGCCAAGGGCCGCATCAAGGATCAAGCGGTGGCGGTCAGCCTCGGCGTGACCGGGCTGGCGTACAACACGCGTCTGTTCAAGGAGAAAGGCTGGACCGCGCCGACCTCGTGGATGGACATGGCCGATCCGCGCTTCAAGGACAAACTGGTGTTCCAGTCGATGGCCTCTTCGACCTTTGGCCTGCACGGGTTCCTGATGTTCAACCGGATTCAGGGCGGCAGCGAAACCGACGTCGAGCCGGGCTTCAAGGCGTGGCCGAACACCGTCGGGCGCAACGTGCTGGAGTACATCCCGAGCTCGGCGAAGATTTCCGAAATGCTTCAGACCGACGAAGCCGCGCTGTTCCCGCTGACACCGACCCAGGTCACCGCCCTGAAACTCAAGGGCATGCCAGTGGAGTATGCGCAACCGAAGGAAGGCGCCGTGGTGCTCAACGTGGCCGAGTGCGCCATCGCCAACAACACTCAGCCGGAACTGGCGCAAAAACTCGCCGCTTTCCTGCTGACGCCGCAAGCGCAGGCTGCCGCGCTTGAAGACGGCGACCAGATCCCGTCCAACCCCAATACCCCGACCACCGACAAAACCCGCGGTCAGGTCGAGGCGATGAAGCAGTACCTGACCACTGCCATTGCGATCGATTGGGATCAGGTCAACGAACAGCGCCCGGCGTGGAATGCGCGGTGGAATCGCAGTATCGAGCGCTAACTGACAAACGCCCAGCAGGAACGCAATCGATGTAGCAGCTGCCGAGCCTGCGAGGCTGCGTTCGGCTACGCAGCAGTCGCCAATCCATTCACTGCGGTTTACCTGAACGACCGCGGTGTTTAGTTTTACGACTGCTGCGCAGCCGAACGCAGCCTCGCAGGCTCGGCAGCTGCTACAGGTTGGAGGGTGCACAGGCCGACACAACTGGAATGGAAATTCCCCCTTTGGTTACACTACGGCGCGGCAGCTCGGGGAGCTGCCTGACGATTACGGGGTAACCTCACAGTGGCCGTTCGACCGCCCAACCGTTCGCGACTCACACCACGCTGGCCTGCGCTACGCCGCTTGTTCGGCGCATCGGCAGCATCCGCCGGTGCCACCGCGACCGGTCGAGTCATCCACGACTACTTCCACCGCAAGGCCCACTCCCAGGGCTACACCCTCAGCCATAGCCAACTGCGCGTCATCGACTGCATGGCACAACACGCCGCAGCACTGGTGGGCACCTCGGCAAAAACGCTTCCCGGCTTATACCTGCACGGCGCCGTGGGTCGCGGCAAGAGCTGGCTGCTCGACGGGTTTTTCCAGGCCCTTCCCATCGCGGAAAAACAGCGCCTGCATTTTCATGAGTTTTTTGCGCACCTTCACCAAGGAATGTTCAGTCATCGCGATCAACCCGACGCGCTGGAAATCACCCTCGACGAACAGCTGCGCGATTGCCGGGTGCTGTGTTTCGACGAGTTTCACGTCCATGACATCGGCGACGCGATGCTCATCAGCCGACTGTTCAAGGCATTGTTCCGCCGAGGCATCCTGCTGCTGGTCACTTCCAACTACCCACCGGAAGGACTGCTGCCCAACCCGCTGTACCACGCGCGCTTCAAACCGGTGATCGACCTGATCAACGCTCGCATGCAGGTCATGGAGGTCGGCGGCCCCCACGACTACCGCAGTCAGGTCAGAACCCATGCCCAGCAGCTGTTTACCCAGGGACAGTACGTCTGGCCCGCTACCGCAACGCAGCGTCAATCGTTGAACCTGCCCGAACGCGCCGCGCCGGCCATTCAACTGCCCGTCGGGACACGCCACCTTCAGGCCCGACACTGCGAAGGGCGAACCATCGGTTTCACCTTCGGCGATCTGTGCGACCACCCCACTGCGGTGATGGATTACCTGGAGCTGTGCCGACGTTTCGATCACTGGTTCATCGATGAACTGCCCAACCTCGCCGATTGTTCCATCGCCGCCCAACAGCGGTTCATCAATCTGGTCGACGTCCTGTACGACCAGGACAAGCACCTGATTCTGCTCGGGCAGCAGTCTTTGCGCGAAAGCCTGGGCGGCGATGCCATCGATCTGGCGCGCACGCGCAGCCGCTTGGGGCAGTTGGTCGAAGTCAGGGAACCGGTCTGACACGTCCCCGGCCTTTGCCGGTATCATGTCGCCCGTTTCCAGGCCTCCGCGCCCTCCTCCCGATCAAAGTGAATCTGTTCATGGATACCCTTGCCCAACTGCGCGCCGGCCAACTGTCGGGCGTTACCCGCCTGGACCTCACCGGCGGCCTGACGGAGTTTCCGCGAGAAATCTTCGACCTGGCGGACTCGCTGGAAGTCCTCGAACTCAGCGGCAATGCCTTGAGTAGCCTGCCGGACGACTTGTACCGCCTGACCCGTTTGCGCGTGCTGTTCTGCGCGGACAATCTGTTCACCGAACTGCCCGACTGCCTGGGCCAATGCGCTGCACTGACGATGGTCAGTTTCAGGGGCAACCGCATCGAACGCGTGCCCGGCGCCGCCCTGTCACCGTTGCTGCGCTGGCTGATCCTGACCGATAACTGCATCACTGAATTGCCGGCCGAGCTGGGTGAACGCCCGAACCTGCAAAAACTCATGCTCGCCGGCAACCGTTTGCAAGGTTTGCCCGAGAGCTTGCGTCATTGCCATCGACTCGAACTGATCCGCATCGCCGCCAACCAGTTGACCGAGTTGCCCGAGTGGCTGCTGACCCTGCCGAGCCTGGCTTGGCTGGCGTACGCCGGTAACCCGCTGGAGACCGAAGCCGATGCGGCCGCCCTCGAAGCCACGCCTCACATTCCCTGGACCGAACTGCGTCTGGCGCAGCAACTGGGCGAAGGCGCGTCGGGGGTGATTCATCGGGCTGATTGGGATCGACAGGGCCAACCGGCCACTCAGGTCGCGGTCAAACTCTACAAAGGCGAAATGACCAGCGATGGCTCGCCGTTGCACGAAATGAACGCCTGCATCACCGCCGCTAGTCACCCCAACCTGATCCGGGTTGAAGGGCGCGTCGTCGGGCATCCGCAAGCCCAGGCCGGGCTGGTGATGCAACTGATCGATCCGAGCTATCGCAATCTGGCCGGGCTGCCGAGCCTGGCGTCATGTACCCGCGACGTTTACGCCAATGACACCCGGCTCAGCGCTGGCGTGGCATTGCGCATCGCCTGTGGCGTCGCCTCGGCAGCCGAGCATTTGCACCAGCATGGCATCACCCACGGCGACCTCTACGGTCACAACATTCTGTGGAACGAGCACGGTGATTGCCTGCTGGGGGATTTTGGCGCGGCGTCGTTCCATGCCACCTCGGACAGCCTTGAAAGCCGTGCGCTGCAACGGATCGAAGTGCGGGCGTTTGGTATTTTGCTGGGGGAATTGTTGGAGCGGATCGACTCGGGGTTGAGTGATGAAGGTCGTGTGCAGCTGGAGCAATTGCAGCAGCGCTGCTGTCAGCCGCAGGTGCTGACGCGACCGGGGTTCGGCGAGATTATTCAGGCGCTGGCGGTAATCAACACAAATCTTTAGAGAAAAACGAAACCTGTGGCGAGGGAGCTTGCTCCCGCTGGACGGCGAAGCCGTCTCCAAAAGCGACGGCTGCTGCGCAACCGAGCGGGAGCAAGCTCCCTCGCCACAAGTCAGATCACAAACAGTCCGGTTTAACCCGCCAACCCGACAAACATGTCCTGCACGTCATCGTGGTTATCGAGGCCTTCGAGGAAGGCTTCGACTTCAGCCATCTGCTCATCGCTCAGGCCGCTGACCGGGTTTTTCGGCTGGTAACCCAACTTGGCCGACAACACGGTGAACCCTTGCTCGGGCAGGGCTTTCTGCACGGCGTCCAGGTCCCCAGGCTCGGTCAGGAACAGGGTCGCGCCCTCTTCTTCGCCCGGTTCGAAATCCTGGGCGCCGGCTTCGATGGCGGCCATTTCCGGATCGGCGTCAGGGCTGTCCGGGGACGCCTCGATCATGCCGACATGGTTGAAGTCCCACGCTACCGAACCGGAAGCGCCCAGTTGGCCCTTGCGGAACGCCACGCGGATTTCCGCCACGGTGCGGTTGATGTTGTCGGTGACGCACTCGACGATCACCGGCACCTGGTGCGGAGCGAAACCTTCGTAAGTCACGCGATGGTACTGAACGGTCTCACCCAGCAGGCCCGCGCCTTTTTTGATGGCGCGATCCAGGGTTTCCTTGGGCATCGAGGCTTTCTTGGCCTGTTCAACCACCAGACGCAGGTGTGCGTTGGTAGCGACATCGGCACCGTTACGGGCAGCGATGGTGATTTCTTTTACCAGTTTGCCGAAGATCTTGCCCTTGGCGTTAGATGCCGCTTCTTTGTGTTTAACCTTCCACTGTGCGCCCATTACTCACTCTCTTGATCTATGGCGCCGAGACATCTATTGGCCGACGCATGGCGCAAGTTTATACGCCCTAAAGTTGGCAATCGACCAAAAAATCCACCCTGTTTACCCGCATGACCAATCGACATCTTCACCGGCAGTTGTAGGGCGATTCTGAAACTTCGATTTGCGGTGACCATAAAGGGCTGTGGTTTCGTACCCTCTGCGCCCGAATTCCATGGCAGAAGCGCGCTCGATGCACAACGACAAGGAAAGTCCCTTCACCCTGACACTCCTCGACGGCGATTTGAGTTTGCAGGTGTTGCAGTTCAGTGGCCGAGAAGCCCTCAACCAGCCCTATCGATTCGACATCGAAGTCATCGGCCTCGCACCGGCCATGAGCCTCGACCGATTGCTGCAACAGCCGGTGTTCCTCAGCCTGACGGAGGGCCAGGGTATTCACGGCGTCCTTCACAGTGCCAGTCGCGAGCATCGCGGCCCCCACCGGATCGGCTACAAACTGGTGCTGGTGCCCTACCTTCAATGGCTCGACCGGCAGCGTTCACGTCGCGTGTTTCATCACCTCAGCGTACCGATGATCCTGCGCCAACTGCTGGAGGAACATGATGTGCCCGAGGGGAGCTATCGCTTCGAATTATCCAACGGACACTATCCCGTACGGCCATTCTGCATTCAGTACGAGGAGAGCGATCTGGCATTGCTGCAACGGCTGTGCGAAGAAGAAGGCATTCACTATCACTTCGAACATCAGCGCGACGGGCATATGCTGGTCCTGGCCGATGACAGCCTGAGTTTCCCCCAGGAACCGGTCCTTACGCCTTTCCAGGGCAACGCGCCCGAAGGCAATGACGTGCCGGTGATCAGTGAGTTGTTCCAGCGCCATGACTCGCCGCCCTTTCCCTCACGACGGGAGGCCAGGAACCGTGGCTCGCAAAAACCCGACAAGGGCGCGGCCAACCACGCTTTCAGCAAACCATTGCCGGTGATGGTCCGGCCCGCGGCCGAGCATATCCATCACGATCAGTTGAGCCGAAGACAACTGGAACGTCTGCGTTGCCAGCACTTGCAAATCCACGGTCAAAGCAACCAGAGCGCACTGCGCAGCGCACGGATAGTGCAAGTGTCAGAACATCCACTGCCGAATTTCAACGATCAATGGCTGCTCACCGAAACCCGCCACCAGGGGCAACAACCTTCGATTCTTGCCACCGACAAACCCGTCACTGTTCGCCATTACCGCAATCAGTTCACCGCCATTCCCTGGTCAACGGTCTTCAGGCCGGCGCTCAAACAGACCAGGCCGAGCATCCCGGGTTATCAGCCCGCCCGGGTGCTGGGCCCTGCCGGGCAGCCGGCGGCGCTGGATGATCGAGGTCGAATACAGGTTGGGCTGTGGCCAACAGCGCAAGCGGATCCGCTTGAATCTGCCGGACTCTGGCTGCTGGTGGCCCTTGCAGCGCCGGACGGTCGGATTGACCCGTCCAGCCTGCCAACGGCCGGCAGCGACGTCCTGATCAGTTTCCTCGACAGCGACCCGGACCGGCCAGTGCTGTGCGTCGGCATGGGTCATCACCCGCGCACTCGGCCGGTTCCCGCGCCACGCCGTGATAGCCACTTGCTGCTCGACTGGCTGGTCAATCGCTCGGACCTCTCGCCCTGACATTCAGCCCTTGTCGGCCTTGCCTGCCGCCGCCGCGAATTTCGCCAGACGCACATCCAGATGCCGTGGCCGGTGTCCGTGATCCTCGGCGCGTTCCTTGCGGCGGATGGCGTTGCGCACCATCAATGAGCCGAGGTAACGAATCGGTTCCGGCGGAAAGTAGCCCAAGGGGCCGTTGACCAGAGGCGAACGGGTCCAGGCGTTGTCCAGTCCCTGAACCATCGAGGCGAGAATCTGCCCGCCCATGTGACACGGGCCAACCCCGCTGCCGGAGTACCCGAAACCGTAGAACACATTGCCGCTGGCACTCATCTGACCGAAGAACGGCAAACCGGTGACCGAGCGATCAGACGGACCGTTCCAGGTCGCCTCGACCTTGACCTGGGCAAACGCCGGAAAGAACTCGCTCAGGCTGTGCTGCAACAAACCGGCATAGGGCGATGGTTGATCGAACACCGGCAACATTCGCCCGCCGTAAGCAAAGGTATTGCCGCCCTTGCCGAGCATGATTCGGCCGTCCGGGGTGTTGTGGTAGTAGTGCACGAAAATCCGCGAATCGAGCACGGTGACGCCGCTGGTCAAACCGATCTCATTGAGCAGATCGGGTCGCGGTTCGGTGATCAGCATGTCACTGGAAACGATCGCCACACTGCGCTCGAACTGTGGAAACGCCCGGGCCATCCAGGCGTTCATTGCCAGCACCACGCGATCCGCGCGGACGGTGCCGTTCGGGGTTTGAATCCCCGCAGGCTGGCCCTCCTGCAACCCGGTCATGGCGGTGTGCTCGTGAATCCTCACCCCGAGTTGCAACGCGACCCGGCGCAAGCCGCGCACCAGTTTGCCCGGCTGCACACTGGCCGCCGCCGGGGAAAACCAGCCTTCCAGGTGTTTGCTGGAACCGGCCATGCGTTGCACATCGGCCACCGGCCGTTGGGTGAAGGAGTTGATGCCATTGCGCTCCAACGCCGCGATCACGGCGTCGGTCGAACCGCATTGGGCACGGTTGGTGGCGGTGTAGAGCGTACCGTCGAGGCGGTAATCGGCGTCCACCGCGTACTGCTCGCAGAAGGCGCCGATGGCATGGATGCTGCGCTCTGACTCCTTGACCAGCCGCACGGCTTCTTCGACGCCGAACAGCCGTTCAAGGGTGAAGTACTTGGCCGACCACGACAGTGCACAACCACCGTTGCGGCCACTGGCGCCGGCGCCGCAGATATCGGCCTCGATCAGCAACACGTCGAGCTCAGGGTTCTGCTCCTTGAGCATGATCGCGGTCCAGAGTCCGGTGTAGCCGCCGCCGACGATGCAGACGTCGGCGCGGGTATCGCCCGCCAGGGGTTCGCACGGCGCGCAGGACTCGGCCGCCAGCGCCTGTTCCAGCCAGAAAGGTCTCATGGGTCAATCCTTAAGTACGCAGAGGTTTTACGGTGATCGGTTGGTTAGGCACGAAAGCGCTTTCGGCACGCAGGCCAGCCGGGCGGCTGTTCCAGTGCGGGATCAGCACCAGGGCTGAAAACATCGCGCAACCGGCGAAGACGATGAACACGGTGACCGAGTCGAAGTAGCCCGGCAGCAATCCGCCGAGAATCGCTCCGACCGAGCCGCAACCGTTGACGAAACCGGCCGCTGTGGCGCCCGCCTTGGCGGTGCCGAAATCGATCGCGGCCGCGCCGCTGATCATCGAGTCCGGTCCGTACAGAGTCAGGCCCATCACGAACAGCAGGGCCACCACCAGCATCACGCTGCCGGTATGCAGGGCGCCCATGAACAAGGCCAGGGTCACGGTCAGCGCCAACAGGCTGAGCACACACGCCGGCATGCGTCGGGCGCCGAACAGTTTGTCCGAAGCGAGCCCCAGCAGAATCGGACCGAGCAACCCGGCCAGCTCAAACGCGGTCGGAATGATTGCCGCGCCCACCTTGCCCACCGAGGGCATCTGTTCGAAGACGATCACCGGTCCCCAGAGCAGAATCGCGTAGCGCGCCGGTTTCAGCAGAAAGTACGCCAGGCCCAGAACCAGCACGGTGCGGTTGCGCAGAATTTCTTTTAACGGTTCCAGCATGCTGATCTTGCTTTGCGCGTCGGCCTCTTGCGCCGTCAGTTGCGGCTCCGGCTCCACCGCTGGCAAGCCAACGTCTTCGGGTTTGTTACGCTGAAAAATAAAAAACAGCACGGCGACCAGCCCAACCACCGCCGCACTGGAAAAGAACGCCGCATGCCAGGTGCCGATCAGCGTATACGCCCACCAGCCAGCAAACGGCGACGCCACCAACCCACCAAAGGCGTAGCAAGAACTCCACAACCCCAGCACCCGCCCGCGCTGTTCGGCGGGAAAGAAACTGCCGAGGTTCTTGCACAGCCCGGACCAGCCGGTGGACTGGGCAAACCCTTGAATCAACATGCAGGTCGCGAAAATTGGCAACGTCGCAAAACTGCCCATCACCAAGGCGGCCGCCGCTGAAATCAGCAACCCGCCCAACACTACGACCCTTGGGCCAAAGCGGTCGGCCAGGATGCCCCAGGTGAATTGCCCGATGGCGTAAGCCGTGAGGTAGATGGCGTCGAGGTTGGCCATGGCCATTTTGTCGAGCATGAAGGTGGGGTCTTCGGCGATCCCCAGTTTTGCCACGGAAAAGGCTTTGCGGGTGAAGTAGAAAGCGGCGTAAGCGAGCCAGGTGATCGCGAAGATCTGCACGCGCCAACGCTTGATAGTGCCGATGTGCTTGTTCATGGTGGTTCTGACCTCAGGGTGTGAGTGTGCCGGCAGAAATTGAGAAATAACGCCTGTTTTTTTATTGTTGAGCACTTCGATATCGCAGCTTCCCTTTGGCGATATCGGTCAGATGAGTCCTGCTGTTGCACGCACAGGCTCATGGCCGCCGATGCTGTTCGACTGACCAGTTACCGGGGCTGAGGTCGATAAAAACAATTACTGATTAATAAGTGAAATCGATTTATCGTATTTCCAATATAAGCTCAGCTTGTTACTGGAGGTTTCGATGTCGGTTTCCCACGCCCAGCTCAAAGCCTTCCACGCCGTCGCCGTGCACGGAAGCTTTACCAAAGCCGCCGAGCGGCTATTCCTCACGCAACCGGCGATTTCCGACCAAGTGCGCAAGCTCGAAGAGCGGTTCGGTGTGCTGCTGTTCCACCGCAACAAACGCTCGGTCCGCCTGACCGATCTGGGCGAGCGGTTGCTGAGCATTACCCAGCGATTGTTCGTTATCGAGGCCGAGGCGCAGGAGCTCCTGCATGACTCCAGGGCCTTGCAGACCGGCAGCCTGATTCTCGCGGTGGATGCGCCAGTGCACGTACTGCCGCAGATTGCTCGCTTTTGTGAGCGCTACCCCGGCATCAGCGTGAAGATCGAAACCGGTAACACGGATGAGTCGCTGTTTCGCCTGTTCAACTATCAGGCCGACCTGGCGTTGTTGGGCCGCGAGGTGAGTGACGAACGACTGATCTCGCTGCCGCTGCGCAATGACCCGATGGTGGCGTTCGTTTCCCGCCATCATCCGTGGGCCGACCGCGAGTCGATTTGCCTCGCGGATCTGGATGACACGCCTTTGGTGCTGCGGGAAATCGGCTCGGTGACGCGCCAGACGCTGGAAGAAGAAATGGCCCAGGCAGGCTTTCGCATCCGCCCGGCGATTCAGGTTGAAGGTCGGGAAGCGGCGCGTGAAGCGGTGGTCGTGGGGATTGGCGTCGGTGTGGTATCGGCTGCCGAGTTCGGTGCGGATTCGCGGGTGTGTGCGTTGCCGATTACCGACTGCAAACGACGGCTGACGGAAACACTGGTGTGCTTGCGCGAGCAGAGTTCGCGGCGGGTGGTGGCGACGTTTCTGGAGATGATTCGCGAGAGTCTGGTATAGGCAGGCCCGGCCTCATCGCGGGCAAGTCGAATCGTCGCACCGCCGCTCCCACAGGTATTTGTGCTGGCCGCAGATCTTGTGCACGAGGCAAAACCTGTGGGAGCGGCGGTGCGACGATTCGACTTGCCCGCGATGGCCGCGCCTCGGTCTATCGGTCTGGCGCCAACTCGAAAAACGCCTGTATCAAACGCAAATCCCGCCGCCGCTCCATGCAGCCAATCATGTGTCGGTTAACCAGTCCTTCACCCATAATCGGCACCGCCGCCACCCGCGGGTCATGGCTGACCTCCACCGACGACACCACGCCAACCCCCAACTCTGCGGCGACGGCTTCGGTCACCGCCTCGCGACTGTCCAGTTCCAGTAACACCCGTGGACTGACCGACGCCGTCGCGCAGGCTTCGTCGAAGGTGCGCCGGGTGATCGAACTGGGCTCGCGCAACACCATGATCACCTGGTCCAGCGCCTTGAGCGCCACCCCCTTGGACATCTGCGCCCAGGGATGACCGTCAGGCACCAGCGCACAAATCCGTGATTCGCTCAAGTCTTGCAAATGCAGGCCCTTGCGCGGTTCGACCTCGGTCAGCACCGCCACGTCGGCGTGCTCCGACAGCAACGCCGCCAAGGTTTCCTGAGCATTGCCCAGCCGCAGGTTCACGGTGATCCCCGGATAACGCGCACGCAGGCTGGCGAGCATCGGCATGACCATGTGCGGCCCGTCCGCCGCAACCTCCAGACGCCCGGTCAGCAACTGCCGGTTGGCCTCGAGCATCACCTGCGCCTCTTCGGCCAGACCGAACATTGCCCGGGTAATCGCGGCCAGTTTGGTGCCCTCCTCTGTCAGCTCCACCCGTCGTGCGGTGCGCCGCAACAGGGTGATCTGGTAGTGCTCCTCCAGCGCCTTGATGTGCCCGGTGACCGCCGGTTGGCTGATGAACAGTCGCGCGGCGGCCCGGGTGAAGCTGCCCTCGCGGGCCACCGCATCGAATGCGCGGAGCTGGAACAGGTTCATGAATAACCCTCACTGATGACTGGCATAACAACAAACAATTTGATTGATAGCACGGCAAATTGCAATTTAAGCCCCGTAGCTTCATCCCATCGATTGCGAGGACACGAGAATGAGTACTGCCGAACCCATCCTGCTCACCCCCGGCCCACTGACCACATCGGCCCGCACCCGTCAGGCGATGATGGTCGACTGGGGTTCATGGGATGACCGCTTCAATCAACTGACCGCCAGCCTGTGCGAACAACTGCTGGCAATCATCAACGGCGGCGACAGCCACCACTGCGTGCCCCTGCAAGGCAGCGGCACGTTCGCGGTCGAAGCGGCGATCGGCACGCTGGTGCCTCGCGACGGCAAAGTTCTGGTGCTGATCAACGGCGCCTACGGCAAACGCCTGGCCAAAATCTGCGAAGTGCTCGGTCGCTCCCTCAGCACCTTTGAAACCGCTGAAGACGAACCGACCACCGCCGCCGACGTCGATCGCCTGCTGCGCGCCGACGCCAGCATCACCCACGTCGCGCTGATTCACTGCGAAACCAGCACCGGCATCCTCAACCCGCTGCCGGAAATCGCCCACGTCATCGCGCAACACGGCAAACGCCTGATCATCGACGCCATGAGCTCTTTCGGCGCGCTGCCGATCGACGCGCAACAGGTGCCGTTCGACGCGCTGATCGCCGCCTCGGGCAAATGCCTGGAAGGCGTGCCGGGAATGGGCTTTGTCTTCGCTCGCAAAGAAGCGCTGGCCAATGCCGCCGGCAACTCGCACTCGCTGGCGATGGACCTTTTCGATCAACACACCTACATGGCCAAGACCGGCCAATGGCGCTTCACCCCGCCAACCCACGTGGTCGCCGCGCTGCACGAAGCCCTGCTGCAATACAACGAAGAAGGCGGCTTGCCCGCCCGGCATCAGCGCTATGCCAACAACTGCAAAGTGCTGCTCGATGACATGGCCAAACTGGGGCTGCGCAGCTTCCTGCCCGCCGCGATTCAGGCGCCGATCATTGTCACGTTCCACGCGCCGAAAGACCCGCGTTACCAGTTCAAGGAATTCTACGAACGCGTCAAGGCCAAGGGTTTCATCCTCTACCCCGGCAAATTGACCCAGGTCGAAACCTTCCGCGTCGGCTGCATCGGCCACGTCAACCAGGCCGAGATGCACGCGGCGGTAGCGGCGGTCGCCGAAGCGCTGCGCGAGATGGAAGTCCTCGAAATCTAAGCCACACCAAAATCCCCTGTAGGAGTGAGACCGGCTTGCCGGCGATAGCGGTCTTGCATTCACCGACGATGTCGACTGACACACCGCCATCGCGAGCAGGCTCACTCCTACATTGAACCGTATTGCCAACTCAGGAATTTGATCACCATGAACTACGCAAACCCAACCAAGCTGCAAGCCGCCATCCTCGACTGGGCCGGCACCGTGGTCGACTTCGGCTCTTTCGCGCCGACTCAGATTTTTGTCGAAGCCTTCGCCGAGTTCGACGTCCAGGTGTCCATCGAAGAAGCCCGCGGCCCGATGGGCATGGGCAAGTGGGACCACATCCGCACCCTGTGCGATCAGCCAGAAGTGGCCGAACGGTATCGCACAGTGTTCGGCCGTACGCCGACTGACGATGACGTCACCGCCATCTACAAACGCTTCATGCCCCTGCAAATCGAGAAAATCGCCGAGCACTCGGCGCTGATTCCGGGCGCACTGGACACCATCGCCCATCTGCGCCAGCAAGGGATCAAGATTGGTTCCTGCTCCGGCTATCCAAAACAGGTCATGGACAAAGTTGTCGAGCTGGCCGCCACCAACGGTTACGTCGCCGACCACGTGGTCGCCACCGACGAAGTGCCCAACGGCCGCCCATGGCCGGCCCAGGCGCTGGCTAACGTGATCGCCCTCGGGATCGATGATGTCGCGGCCTGCGTGAAGATCGACGACACCGTGCCGGGCATTCTCGAGGGTCGTCGTGCCGGGATGTGGACCGTGGCGTTGATCTGCTCGGGTAACGCGCTGGGCCTGGACTACGAAGGTTATCGGGCCTTGGGCAGTGACAAACTGGCCAGCGAACGCAAGCGTATCCACGCCATGTTCGAAGGCTCGCGGCCGCACTACATGATCGACACCATCACCGATTTGCCGGAAGTGATCGCCGATATCAACCAGCGCCTGGCCAAGGGCGAGATGCCGCAAACCAACTGATTGCACCTGTCGCCGCATTAAAAAGCGCCAGCTCCTTAACGGAACTGGCGCTTTTTTGTGGCCAACCTCCTGATCCAGAGCATTGAACGCCCAAATAGCCACAGGCAAATCCATCAAAGCGGATTACAGTTAAAGCACACCGTCAAACAAGAACGGTGGTCTGGACCTGACCTGTGAGGAACACCGTATGCCCTGGAAGAATTCCGAATCACGCTACAGCACCGTATCGATCGCGCTGCATTGGTTGATGCTGGTCCTGCTGGCGCTGGTTTACGCCTGCATCGAATTTCGTGGAATCTTTCCAAAAGGCAGTGGCGGCCGGGCGCTGATCACCGAATCGCACTTCTTGCTGGGCTTGACGGTGTTTGTATTGGTCTGGCTGCGGCTGTTTGCTCGCAGCCTTGGCCCCGCCCCGCAAATCTTCCCGGCCTCGCCTCACTGGCAGACCGTGTTAGCCAGACTGATGCACTGGGCGCTGTACATTTTCATGATCGCCATGCCGATTCTGGGCTGGCTGGTCACCAGCGCAAAAGGTCACCAAGTGATGTTCTACGGCTTCGACCTGCCGCTGCTGATCGCGGAGGACAAGGTGCTGGCCAAGCAGATCGAGGGTTGGCATCAACTCGGCGGCACCATTGGATACTGGCTGATCGGCCTGCACGCCATGGCGGGGATTTATCACCACTATGTCGTGGGCGATAACACCTTGCTGCGGATGATGCCCAAGCGCGGGTGAATCCCGCCGCTCACTGGAACCCCCGGCGGCCCTGCAAACCGCCGGTATGGACGAAGATCAGGCGCGTGCCTTTTTCAAATCTTCCCGCTTCTACTTGCTGCTTGAGCGCCAACAGGGCTTTGCCGGTGTACAGCGGTTCGAGGGGAATGCCGCTGACCTGTTCGGTCTGATCGATGAATTCGAGCAACAGCGGATCGACTTTGGCAAAGCCGCCACGGCTGGCGTCGATCAATTCATAGGCGCGATGGTGTAAACCCGCCTCTTGCACAATTGATTCGACGTGCTGCGCCACTCCATGATCGTCGGGCACCGCCAGCGCGCCATACACCGGGTGTTCACCTGCTTCGGCCAGCACCAGACCGGCCAGGGTCGTGCCCGTTCCGCAGGCCAGCCACCAGCCGTCGTAGTCACTCCAGCCCAGAGCGTTCAGTTGCTCGCTGACCATTGTCCTCAACTGCCGACAGCCCTTGGCGCCCTGTAAACCGCCGCCACCTTCCGGCACCGGATGCAGATCGGGATACTGCGCCTGCCATGGTAACCAGAAACCCGGCTCGTGCCGCGCTCGATAACCGCCATAACCCAGCCAATGCAACTGCATGCCGAACGCCTGCAAGTCTTTTACCGTTGGCGTTTCTTGCGGATGACCGCGCAGCAGGCCAACGGTGCGAAAACCAAAACGCTTACCCGCTGCGGCCAGTGCATGCAGATGATTGGAGTGGGCACCGCCCAGACTGATGATGCCTTTGGCACCGATCTGGTCAGCGGCTTTCAGGTGCTCGATGAGTTTGAACCACTTGTTGCCGCTGATCAGCGGGTCGATCTGGTCGAGGCGCAGGATCGCGACTTCGATGCCAGCGTTGGTCAGCCAGCCAAGATGAAGGGGTTCAAGGGGGGGAATAGGTAGCCAGTTGGCTGGAGGAGAAGGCATCGGCTCTGCGCAGACGGAAAAGACGCCAGTCTATCAGCCAACGCAAACCCTGTAGCAGCTGCCGAAGGCTGCGTCCGGCTGCGCAGCAGTCGTCAATCCTGCCATCCTCGTTTACCTGAATCACCGCGGTGGCCGATTTTACGACTGCTGCGCAGCCGGACGCAGGCTGCGCCAGCTGCTACAGGACGTGTGAGTTTTAGAGTTCAGCCGCCAGACGCGAACCCTGGTTGATCGCGCGTTTGGCATCCAGCTCTGCCGCCACATCCGCGCCGCCAATCAAATGCACGTTCTGCCCGGCTGCCACCAGCCCCTCGTGCAATTCACGCAGCGGATCCTGACCGGCGCAGATCACGATGTTGTCCACTGGCAACACTTGCGGCTCGCCGGTTTCGCCGATGCGGATGTGCAAGCCTTCGTCGTCGATCTTCAGGTACTCG
The DNA here is from genome assembly GCF_050434865.1 of Pseudomonas silensiensis. NCBI lineage: Bacteria > Pseudomonadati > Pseudomonadota > Gammaproteobacteria > Pseudomonadales > Pseudomonadaceae > Pseudomonas > Pseudomonas silensiensis. The sequence continues at coordinate 69,887 of NZ_JBNDJH010000025.1, read as the reverse complement.
ACGCTGTTGAGCATCTGCACCTGTTTGTTCTTCAGACCGGTGCGGTGAATCCAGCCGGTGGTTTTACCCAGGCCGTCGCCGACCTTGGATTTCTTGCGCTGCAGCAGGAACACTTCACGCGCCGGTGCATGGGGTTCAGCCTTGATGCCGGCGACACCGCCGCGCGCTTGCAGATGCGTATCGATGCCCCATTCCTTCCAGAACGCTTCGCGATTCTGGCTGGTGGCCACGCCCTGGTGAACCAGGAACTCCGAGACATCGAATCCGATACCACCGGCGCCGATCACCGCGACGCGCTTGCCCACCGGTTTGCGCTCAAGGATCACGTCCAGGTAGCTCAGCACCTTGGCGTTTTCGACACCCGGAATCGCTGGCGTTCTTGGCGCGATGCCGGTGGCGAGAATGATCTCGTCGTAACCGCCCTCAACCAGTTTCGCCACGTCGACGCGGGTGTTCAGGCACACCTCAACGTGGGTGGTCTGCAGTTTGCGGTTGAAGTAGCGCAGGGTTTCGAAGAACTCTTCCTTGCCCGGCACACGCTTGGCGATGTTGAACTGGCCGCCAATCTCGCTGGCCGAATCAAACAGCGTCACCTGATGACCACGCTCAGCCGCAACAGTCGCCGCAGACAGACCCGCAGGGCCGGCACCGACCACCGCGATTTTCTTGATCTGCTGCACCGGCAGGTAATTGAGTTCGGTTTCGTGACAGGCGCGTGGGTTCACCAGGCAACTGGTCAACTTGCCGCCGAAGGTGTGGTCCAGGCAGGCCTGGTTGCAACCGATGCAGGTGTTGATTTCATCGCCGCGACCTTCGGCGGCCTTGTTGACGAAGTCCGGGTCGGCGAGGAACGGCCGCGCCATGGAGACCATGTCGGCATCGCCTTCGGCCAGAATCTGCTCAGCGACTTCCGGGGTATTGATACGGTTGGTGGTGATCAGCGGAATGCTCACCGAGCCACGCAGCTTGGCCGTGACCTTGCTGAACGCGCCGCGTGGCACTTTGGTGGCGATGGTCGGGATCCGCGCTTCGTGCCAGCCGATGCCGGTGTTGATGATGGTCGCACCAGCCTGCTCGATGGCCTTGGCCAACTGGACGATTTCTTCCCAGCTGCTGCCACCTTCCACCAGATCAAGCATCGACAGGCGGAAGATAATAATGAAATTCGGGCCTACCGCTTCGCGCACCCGGCGGACAATTTCCACCGGCAGGCGCATGCGGTTTTCGTAGCTGCCGCCCCAGCGGTCAGTACGGTGGTTGGTATGGGCGGCGAGGAACTGGTTAATGAAATAACCTTCGGAGCCCATGATCTCGACGCCGTCGTACTCGGCCTGTTGCGCCAGGGTCGAACAGGTGACGAAATCGCTGATCTGCTTCTCGATGCCTTCCTCGTCCAGCTCTTTAGGCTTGAACGGGTTGATCGGCGCCTGAATGGCGCTCGGTGCAACCTGTTTCGGGCTGTAGGCATAACGACCGGCGTGAAGGATCTGCATGCAAATCTTGCCGCCCGCCTCGTGCACCGCGCGGGTGACGATGCGGTGCTTGAGCGCTTCTTCCTCGGTGGTCAGCTTGGCTGCGCCGGAGTACACCCCGCCCTCGTCGTTGGGGCCAATACCGCCGGTGACCATCAGGCCAACGCCGCCACGGGCACGTTCGGCGAAGTACGCCGCCATGCGCTCGAAACCGCCGGGTTTTTCCTCAAGACCGGTGTGCATCGAACCCATCAGGGTACGATTGCGCAGCGTGGTAAAACCCAGGTCCAGCGGGGCTAACAGGTGCGGGTAATGAGCGGCGGCCATCGGTAACTCCACATCGAGCGATCACGGAAAAAGTGCAGGAGCTCTTCGGCCCCTGTCAGTCATATTGAACAGACTAAGAGTCGCGCCGCTGTCACTCAATGACCGAAACTGACAACTTATTGATCCAAATGCACAGCGCCCCTTGGCAAGCGCCGGCATGCGCCCTACCCTAGTCGCGAACCCTGCACACGGCTGTTGACTGTTTCCCCATGCGCAAACTTCTGTACCTGACCTTTTCCATGGCATTGATTGCCGCACTCACGACCTACGCCATGTGGGCCGCGGACCGTCCGGTGGGTCATTACCTGTCGGACCTGCGCATCAACCTTGCGGTTGACCAAGGCATACCCGCTGATCGCGGCAATTTGCTGGGCATCCAGCCCGAACTGTTTCCCACCGACTATCAAAGCTCCGAGCGCTTGCACCGCAAGTTGGCGGCCTATTTGCAGAAGGCCCAGGACCAGGGCCTGCTGAATGAAAAAACCATCGTCGTCCTGCCCGAACATGTCGGCACCTGGTTGATGGTCAGTGGCGAGAAAGATGAGCTGTACCAGGCGACCACGCTCAAGGAGGCCATGAACTGGCTGGCGGTCAGTAACCCGTTGAAGTTCGTCCGCGCACTGATCAGCGCCGAGGGCGAAAAACGTCTGGACGACGCGCACCTGCGCATGAAGGCCAAAGGCATGGCCAAGGACTATCAGACACTGTTTGGTGGTCTGGCAAAAGAATTCCACGTGACGTTGGTAGCGGGCTCCATCGTGCTGCCCGAACCCAGCGTCATCGACGGCACCCTGAAAATCGGCCACGGCGCGCTGTACAACAGCAGCGTGGTGTTCGGCCGCGATGGTCTACCCATCGGCCAGCCCCAGCGCCAGATGCACCCGATTTTCGATGAACATGACGTCATCGCCGCCAATGGCGAGCACACGCTCAACGTCGTCGACACCCCGGCCGGACGCCTGGGTGTGCTGATCGGCAGCGACAGCTGGTACCCGGACAATTACCGCAAGCTCGACGATCAGGGGGCGCAGTTCGTCGCGGTCCCGGCGTTTGTGATCGGGCGCGGCACCTGGGACAAGCCGTGGCGCGGTTACAAGGGGCTGTCAACGCCTGGTTCCGTCAGCCTCAAGGCCGGGGAGCTCAGCGAAGGCCAGGCCTGGCATCGTTTGACACTCACCGCTCAACCGCCCAGCAGCCAGGCAATCGCCGGCATGAGCGTGTTTCTGCGCGGTCAGTTCTGGGATCAGGGCAGCGCGGGTCAAAGTTTTCTCAGCAGCAACGGGCAGCAATTCGCCGACGGCAATGCCCGTGGCGCGCGTTTGCTGAACCTCTGGTTGTAACCGATGAAACCGTTGCCGATGCGCCTCGGCGATCTGTCGGTCGGCTTTGTTCATAGCCTGGCCGACGCCGTGCGCAGCCACGGTGTAGACCCTCAGCCGTTGCTCGAACAATACGGTCTCGACGCGGCTCGCCTCAGTGAAGCGGGCGCCCGGCTCTCGATCCCGCGCTACATGCGCCTGGGCCACAGCGCCATTCAACTGACCGACAACCCGGCACTTGGCTTGCGCATGGGCCAGCTCAGTCGCCTGAGCCAGGTCGGCCTGGCCGGGGTCACAGCGGCTCAGGCGCCAACGGTGCGAGAGGCCGCGCGGTGCCTGATTCGCTTCGAAGCCTTGTATGGCTCCAACTATCGCGGTCAATCGAGCTTTCACGAAGACGCCCAAGGTGCCTGGCTGCGGTTCTATTCCATCAGTCCTTACAACGCCTACAACCGCTTCGTGGTGGATTCGATCATCGCGGGCTGGTTGCAGCAATTGTCCAGCATAAGCCCTGCCCCGTTACGGGCCGAACGTATCGAGATCGAGTTTGATGAGCCGGATTACCGAACGGCTTATGAAGTGCTGGGCGACTGCCCGATCCAGTTCGGCAGTGAACACAATCAACTGCGACTGAGCCTGGCCAGCCTCGCCCAGCGCAACCCGGAACACTGCCCGAGCACCTGGCGACACTTGCTGCAACTGTGTGAGCGGGAACTGGAGCAACTGACACGCACCCGCAGCCTGCGTGAACGCATCACTCAGCTACTGGGGCCATTGCTCAATGGTGGCCGGGAACCCGACCTGGAAGAAGTGGCGGCACGCCTGAAGCTGCCAACCTGGACCTTGCGTCGCAAACTCGCCGAGGAAGGCACGCAATTTCGCGCGATCCTCAATGATACGCGTCGCGACCTGGCCATGACCTACATCCGCGATACCGAACTGGCGTTCGGAGAAATCGCCTACCTGCTGGGTTTTGCCTCAGCCGAAGCCTTTCAGCGGGCCTTCAAACGCTGGAGCGGCCAGACGCCCGGCGAGTTTCGCCGCAGTCATCGCCAATCCGCCTGACGCTTACAGCTCGGTCGCGTCTTCGGCCGGTTCCAGCGGGTCCAGTTCAAACGCCTGATACTCGAGCAGCTCTTCTTGATAATCGTCCATTTTGAATCCCCCACAGCTCGTTGAAAAAAACGCCTGAATAAATGACCAGCGCCCCGAGCATAAAGTGCCCACGTGAAAGAAAAATGACGCAGGCACGACGCTCAGCGGCTACTTAATAAAACGTAGCAGGCCGTCAGGAATTTATCACAGGATTTTTTCGATACAGGCTGTAGGACAACGGCCTGGGTTGACGCGGATCAATTTAAAGACGCTGCGGGATCGGTGTCGTCTGACCCGATCCCGCAGCGTCAGAGCACGATTACTGGCCAGATACAGGAATGGCCGAAATAGGCTCGGTGGGTGGAGGCAGGCTTGATTGAGGCGGCGGAGTGACCGTTTCCGTGGTCGATGCCGGCTCGGAATTCCCGGCTGGGGCAATCGGAGCGGCTTCAGGCGGCGGAGCAACAGGCTCAGAGGCTGCTGGAGCAGCTTCGGCAGGTGCCGGCGCAGGTTCTGCCGCCGACGGCGCCAACGGAGCCGGTGCGACCTTGGCTTCAGGCACGCCGAGATCGGGTTTGGGCTTATCCTGGATGTGCGCGGCCTTTTTCGCTTCCGGCGGCAGGAACAACTCGACCAGGGTGAAGAACCGCTCGTAAAACTTGGGCGACGATACGGTTTCGCTGGCGACCTTGACCATCGAGTCGTCGGACGAGCCGATCGGCATCGACACAGAACCCAGCACGCCGACACCAACGCTGGCGGAGTTGTTGGTCTTCTTCAGCGCATAACGGTCCTGCAGGGCGTTGGCGAACATGGTCGCGTGGCGCCCCTCACTGCCGTCATCGGCACAGACCACACTGAAGCTGATCTCCATGTGGGTTTCGCCGGTCTGCTGGAAGCTTTTGTGTCCGCTGACCAGTTTCGGGTCGGCGCTGGTGATGATGTAGCCCTGGCTGAGCAATGCCCGACGGGCGGCTTCGCACGTCTGCGCATCAGTCACCGGGTAGCTACGCGAAAACGTTCCGGAGTCATCGAAGTTCTCATGCTCGTAGATAGGGGCTTTCTTCGACGAGCAGCCGGCCGCGGCGGCCAGCAATAACGCCAGCCCTGCAACACGCATGGGAATTGATTTAAACATTGAACATCCTGAGGAAAACGGTCCGAGGCGTATTGTGCAACAGATCGATGCTTAGCGGAGTATCGATTAGTGTCTTAAAACAGTTACAAGTCTACTGACTGTCATTTACAGGAAAAAGTCGCACGGTAAACACTCAGGCGACGGGTAACCCGCGCCGCTTTTGTTTCGCCCATAAAAAACCCGGCCTTTCGGCCGGGTCTTTGTGTTGCGCAAAACTCAGTCAGGCATCAGAAACGTTTGATCTCAGCCTGGCTTTCCAGCATTTTGCGGTAGGCCGCAAAGTCTTGCTGGCCAATGCGCGAAGCAAGGAAGCGACGGTATTGAGCCTTCTCTTCTTCGGTCGGCGCAGCCGCTTCGTTCACGCCGTTCAGACGCACAATCACCAGGCTACCATCGGCCAGGGTCACGTTGCTGAAGGTCGGCTTGTCCTTGGCAGCAGGCTTGGGCATGCGGAACAGCGCCTGCAGCACGGTTGGGTCAACCCCTTCCTGGCCACGAGTGGCTGCCTGGGTCACTTTCCAGCTCTGACCGTCGATCGCCTTGTCCAACGCAGTCTTGCCATCGCGCAGGCTGACAATCAGCTCTTCAGCCTTGGTCTTGGCGGCAGAACTGGCGTGCTCCTTGGACAATTGCACGCGAATACTGGCAGCTACGCTTTCCAGCGGCAGTTGCGCAGGCTTCAGGTGCTCCTTGGCGCGCAGCACGATCACGGTTTCCGGATCGAGCTCGATGGCGGTGCTGTTGGCACCCTCATCCAGCACTTCAGGGCTGAACGCTGCAGTGACCACGGCGCGGTTGGCCGCAACACCTTCGCCACCTTCACGGCCGAACGGCTTGGACGTATGAACAGTGAGCTTCAGGTCCTGCGCCGGCTGAGCCAGATCGGAGGATTCGAACGACGAATCTTCCAGTTGCTTGGTCGCCTCGACGAAACGCTGCTCGACCTGCTGGGTTTTCAGCTCACGGGTCAGCTTGTCTTTCAGGCTGGCGAGCGTCGGCACTTCAGGCGCTTCAACGCCCAACAGCTTGATCAGGTGGAAACCGAAGTCGGTGCGAACCGGCGCCGAGACCTGATCCTTGGCCAGCGCATACAGCGCTGTTTCGAAGGCTGGGTCGTAGACGCCAGGACCGGCATAGCCGAGGTCACCGCCGTTGTTCGCCGAACCAGGATCCTGGGAGAACTCCTTGGCCAGGGCCTCGAACTTCTCGCCTTTAGCCAGACGTGCCTGGATCTCTTCGATCTTGGCCTTGGCTTGCGCTTCGGTCACCTTGTCGTTCACTTCGATCAGAATGTGCGCGGCCCGGCGTTGTTCCGACAGGTTCGCGATTTCTTTCTGATACGCCGCTTGCAGGTCTTCGTCCTTGACGCTGACCTGATCAAAGAAGGAAGCCTTCTTCAACTCCAGGTAATCAATGACCACCTGATCCGGCGTCATGAATTCCTTGGCGTGTTCGTCATAGTAGGCTTTGACTTCATCGTCGGTCAGCTTCACAGCCGCCGGGTCAGCCTTGACGTTCAGGGAAGCGAAATCGCGGGTCTGTTTTTCCAGACGGGCGAATGCCAGAACCTGTGCGTCGGTGACGAAACCGCTACCTGCCAGACCAGCGCGCAGCTGACCGATCAGCATTTCCTGAGCCAGCATCTGGCGGAATTGCATGCGGCTGTAGCCGAGTTGACGAATAACCTGGTCAAAACGCTCTGGGCTGAACTTGCCATCAACCTGGAATTCAGGCGTTTGCAGGATCACCTGGTCCAGAGCAGCTTCGGAAAAAGCGAACTTCGAGTTTTCTGCGCCTTGCAGCAGCAGCTTGCGATCGATCAGGCCTTTGAGGGCCGATTCGCGCAGCATTTTTTCGTCGAGCAAGGAAGCATCGAAATCCTTGCCCAGCTGTTGCATGAGCTGACGGCGTTGCATATCGACCGCCTGGCTCAGCTCGTTCTGGCTGATTTCTTCGCCATTGACCTTGGCCGCATCATTGCGGTGCGTCGTGGCCTTGAAGATGGCGTCGAAACCGGTCAAAGCCATCAGTGCAACGATGACCCCGATGATAGTCTTGGCAATCCAGCCTTGTGAATTGTCCCTGATATTCTGCAGCATGCGTCCCCCAGAAACGGTTGAACTTCAAAATTAGGCAACCGTGGAGCGTGGGTAGAATCCGGATAGAAGAAAGGCGCATCCGAGGATGCGCCTTCTCGTAACTGGCGGAGCGGACCGATGACTCGAACTTGCGAGCCTCGGGGTCTCGGATCGGCGACTCGCCGACTGGACTACCGCTCCGCTGCCAGGTCAGGCATGACCCCGACCCGGATAGGCAAAAACCTGAATCGAACTTAGTTGACAGCTTCTTTCAGTGCTTTACCGGCTTTGAAACCTGGTTTTTTAGCGGCTGCGATTTCCAGCGTCTTACCGGTCTGTGGGTTACGACCAATGCGAGCTGGACGATCAGTGACGGAGAAAGTACCGAAACCAACCAGAACAACAGAGTCGCCAGCCTTGAGAGCGCCAGTGACGGATTCGATTACAGCGTCCAGCGCACGGCCAGCAGCAGCTTTCGGGATATCAGCGGATGCAGCGATAGCATCAATCAGTTCCGACTTGTTCACTCTAAGTCCCCTTATATCTATTTGAGTATGATTCTAAGTTTTTTGGTGAAAGCAAAAACGAGTGCTGAATGGCCTACAGACACTTAAGAGCCGCTTTATAACAAGGGCTCTAAAAAGCTGTCAACAAGCCACCCAGGCAAATGCGTACTAATGCGTGCTAATTCTTTCCTTAGAGTCAGACTCGCGTTTTTCATCCTTTGCAACTATCTCCGGAGCTACATCTGGCAAGGGCTCCGGCGCGTATTGCAGCGCAATTTGCAGGACCTCGTCAATCCATTTAACCGGTTTAATCTGCAGATCTTGCTTGATATTGTCAGGAATTTCCTTCAGATCGCGTACGTTCTCTTCAGGAATGATCACCGTCTTGATTCCGCCACGGTGAGCAGCGAGCAGTTTTTCTTTCAAACCACCAATCGCCAGCACCTGACCACGCAGGGTAATTTCGCCAGTCATGGCGACGTCCGCGCGCACAGGGATCCCGGTCAATGCCGACACCAGAGCCGTGCACATGCCCACACCGGCGCTAGGGCCGTCCTTCGGGGTCGCCCCTTCCGGCATGTGGATGTGCGTGTCGCGCTTCTCGTGGAAGTCCAGGGGAATCCCCAGGCTCTTCGCGCGACTGCGAACAACGGTCAGGGCCGCAGTGATCGATTCGACCATGACGTCACCCAGGGAACCGGTCTTGATCAACTGGCCTTTACCCGGTACGACGGCGGCTTCGATGGTCAGCAATTCGCCACCCACCTGAGTCCACGCCAGCCCGGTGACCTGACCGATCTGATCCTGCGATTCGGCCAGACCGTAGCGGAATTTGCGCACGCCCAGGAAGTGTTCCAGCATCTCGGCAGTGACCTTCACCGAGAAGCGTTTTTCCATTGCATGCTCTTTGACCGCCTTGCGGCAAACCTTGGCAATCTGGCGCTCCAGCCCACGTACACCGGCTTCGCGGGTGTAGTAGCGGATGATGTCGCGGATCGCCTCGGCGTCGAATTCCAGCTCGCCTTTTTTCAAGCCGTTAGCCGTAATCTGCTTTGGCGAAAGGTATTTGACGGCGATGTTGATCTTTTCGTCTTCGGTGTAACCCGGCAGACGAATCACTTCCATCCGGTCCAGCAACGCTGGCGGAATGTTCATGGAGTTCGAGGTGCAAAGGAACATCACATCGGACAGGTCGTAGTCGACTTCCAGATAGTGATCGTTGAAGTTGTGGTTCTGCTCAGGGTCGAGCACTTCCAGCAACGCCGACGCCGGATCGCCACGCATGTCGCTGCCCATTTTGTCGATTTCATCGAGCAGGAACAGCGGGTTGCGGACACCCACCTTTGTCATCTTTTGAATCAATCTTCCTGGCATCGAACCGATATAAGTACGGCGATGACCACGAATTTCCGCTTCATCACGCACACCGCCGAGGGCCATGCGCACGAATTTGCGGTTGGTGGCGTGAGCAATCGACTCCGCCAGAGAGGTTTTACCCACCCCCGGAGGACCGACCAGGCACAACACCGGACCACGAATTTTCTTCACGCGTTTTTGCACGGCGAGGTATTCGAGGATCCGCTCTTTGACTTCTTCCAGACCATAGTGGTCGGCATCGAGAATGTCTTCAGCACGTGCCAGATCCAGGCGCACTTTGCTCTGCGCCTTCCACGGCACCTGAACCAGCCAGTCAATATACGAGCGCACCACGGTCGCTTCCGCAGACATTGGCGACATTTGTTTTAACTTGTTCAGCTCACCCTGGGCTTTGGCCAAGGCATCTTTCGGCAGACCGGCGGCATCAATGCGCTTTTTCAGCTCTTCGATTTCGTTGTGGCCTTCGTCGCTGTCGCCGAGCTCTTTCTGAATGGCCTTCATCTGCTCATTCAGGTAGTACTCGCGCTGGCTGCGCTCCATTTGTTTTTTGACGCGACCGCGAATGCGTTTTTCGACTTGCAGCAGGTCGATCTCGGCATCCAGCAACGCCAGAACGTGCTCGACCCGGGCCGACAAATCAATGATTTCGAGGATTTCCTGCTTCTGCTCGATCTTCAGGGCCATGTGGGCGGCCATGGTGTCGACCAGGCGACCTGGTTCGTCGATGCTGTTGAGCGACGACAGGACTTCAGCCGGGACTTTCTTGCCCAGCTGCACATATTGTTCGAACTGAGCCAGCAGGCTGCGTACGAAAACTTCCGACTCGCGCTCTGGTGCGTCGACTTCGTCGATCAATGAGACTTCGGCACGGCAGTGGCCGTCCACTTCGCTGAAACGCTCAACAGCGCCCCGCTGCTCACCTTCGACCAAAACCTTGACCGTGCCGTCAGGCAGCTTGAGCAGCTGTAGAACGGTAGCAATGGTACCTACGCGATAAAGTGCATCTTCACCGGGATCGTCGTCAGCAGGGTTTCTCTGAGCCAGCAGAAGGATCTGCTTGTCGCCCGTCATCGCTGCCTCGAGGGCTTCGATGGATTTCTCGCGCCCCACGAACAGCGGGATAACCATGTGCGGATAAACCACAACATCACGCAATGGCAGGAGAGGCAATTCGATGGTTGTCTTCATGATTTCGCCTCTACGGCGGCCATAAGGCCGTAAACAGATGGAAGTGAGCTTGAAACCAAGATGGGGGCTACCTTCAAAAAAAACAAGCTTAAAGAAGGTGTTAAAACGCGCAAAAAGCAAAGGGGCCCGAAGGCCCCTTCTTTATTCCAGCAGCGTGACGCTTAGGCGTCTGGCGCTGCCTTGGCAGCCGGCTCACTGTTTTCGTAGATATACAGTGGCTTGGACTTGCCTTCTATAACGCTTTCGTCGATCACTACTTTACTCACCTCGGACTGCGAGGGGATTTCATACATAGTGTCGAGCAACACACCTTCGAGAATCGAACGCAGTCCACGGGCACCGGTTTTGCGTTCCAGGGCACGTTTGGCGACCGATTTCAGTGCGTCAGCCCGGAATTCCAGGTCCACGCCTTCCATCTCGAACAGCTTGGCATACTGTTTGGTCAGAGCATTTTTCGGCTCGGTGAGAATCTGCATCAGCGCAGCCTCATCAAGCTCGTCCAGCGTGGCAAGTACCGGCAGACGACCGACGAACTCCGGGATCAGACCGAACTTGACCAGATCGTCAGGCTCGACTTCACGCAGGGACTCACCGACTTTCTTGCCTTCTTCCTTGCTGCGCACTTCCGCGTTGAAACCGATGCCGCCTTTGGTGGAACGGTTTTGAATAACCTTTTCCAGACCGGAGAACGCACCACCGCAGATGAACAGGATGTTACGGGTGTCGACCTGAAGGAATTCCTGCTGCGGATGCTTGCGACCACCTTGAGGCGGAACGGAAGCGACCGTGCCTTCGATCAACTTGAGCAGGGCCTGCTGCACGCCTTCACCGGAAACGTCCCGGGTGATCGACGGGTTGTCAGACTTGCGCGAGATCTTGTCGATCTCATCGATGTAGACAATACCCATTTGGGCCTTTTCTACGTCGTAATCGCACTTCTGCAGCAGCTTCTGAATGATGTTTTCGACATCTTCACCCACGTAACCTGCCTCGGTGAGGGTGGTTGCGTCGGCGATGGTGAACGGAACGTTCAGCAAGCGGGCCAGTGTTTCGGCAAGCAGGGTTTTACCCGAGCCTGTCGGGCCGATCAGCAAGATGTTGCTCTTGCCGAGTTCGACATCGTCATTCTTTTTGTCACGCTGGTTCAGGCGCTTGTAGTGGTTGTACACCGCTACGGCCAGAACCTTTTTCGCACGCTCCTGACCAATCACGTACTGATCAAGGATGCCGCTGATTTCTTTAGGCGAAGGCAATTTATGCGCGCTGCTTTCGGCCTGGGCTTCCTGCACCTCCTCACGGATGATGTCATTGCACAGGTCGACGCACTCGTCGCAGATAAAGACCGAGGGGCCGGCAATCAATTTGCGCACTTCATGCTGGCTTTTGCCACAGAAGGAGCAATAGAGCAGCTTGCCGTTGTCCTCGCCGTTGCGGGTGTCAGTCATTCGTTCGATCCAAATCCGATAGGCTTGCAACACAAGATGAAGGCTATTGCGGGCTTTTTCAAGCCCGCTAGTGATCGGACGCGCCGACCAGCCCTATTTTGAGCTGCTTAATTTAAGCGGGGCGCTGGCTGATCACTTCATCGATCAACCCGTATTCACGCGCTGCTTCTGCACTCATGAAATTGTCGCGGTTGGTATCGCGCTCGATTTCTTCAAGAGTGTGCCCGCTATGCTTGGCCATCAGCGTGTTGAGACGCTCACGAATGAAGAGGATTTCCTTGGCATGGATTTCGATATCCGAAGCCTGGCCCTGGAAACCGCCCAGTGGCTGGTGAATCATCACACGCGAGTTCGGCAGGCAGTAACGCTTGCCGGCTGCACCGGCCGTCAATAGAAACGCACCCATGCTGCACGCTTGACCGATACAGGTGGTCGACACGTTTGGCTTGATGAACTGCATGGTGTCATAGATCGACATGCCCGCCGTCACCGAACCACCCGGGGAGTTGATATAGAGATGGATGTCCTTGTCCGGGTTTTCCGCTTCAAGGAACAGCAGTTGCGCACAGATCAGGTTGGCCATGTAGTCCTCTACCGGACCAACCAGAAAGATCACTCGTTCCTTTAGAAGGCGCGAGTAGATGTCATAGGCGCGCTCGCCACGAGCAGATTGCTCGACAACCATCGGGACCAGGCCGCCTGCGGCCTGGATATCAGAGTTCTGCTGAATATACGAATTACGGAACATGCTCTGCAGTCACTCCCAAATAGTTATGTCTTGAATACGCATAAGCCAGCACGAAGGCTGGCTTATGGTGTGTGCTTCTTACCGCAAAAACGATCAGTCGGCTTGTGGAGCTTCTACCGGCTTGACTGCTTCTTCGTAAGAGACCGATTTGTCGGTCACGCTAGCTTTCTGCAGAACAGTATCCACAACTTGTTCTTCCAGCACAACCGAACGAACTTCGTTCAGTTGCTGGTCGTTCTTGTAGTACCAAGACACAACCTGCTCAGGCTCCTGGTAAGCCGAAGCCATTTCCTGAATCATTTCACGAACGCGGGCTTCGTCAGGCTTGAGGTCGAATTGCTTGACCACTTCAGCCACGATCAGACCCAGCACAACGCGACGCTTGGCTTGCTCTTCGAACAGCTCGGCCGGCAGTTGCTCAGGCTTGATGTTGCCACCGAACTGCTGAACAGCCTGCACGCGCAGACGGTCAACTTCGTTGGACAGCAGAGCCTTAGGCACTTCGATCGGGTTGGTGGCCAGCAGACCGTCCATTACCTGATTCTTGACCTTGGATTTGATCGCCTGACGCAGTTCACGCTCCATGTTCTTGCGAACTTCGGTGCGAAAGCCTTCCAGACCCGTTTCCTTGATGCCGAATTGAGCGAAGAATTCTTCGGTCAGTTCTGGCAGTTTTGGCTCGGAAACAGTGTTCACGGTCACGGTGAACTCAGCGGCTTTGCCTGCCAGGTCGAGGTTCTGATAGTCCTCTGGGAAGGTCAGGTTCAGAACGCGCTCTTCGCCGGCTTTAGCGCCAACCAGACCGTCTTCAAAACCAGGGATCATGCGGCCGGAACCCAGAACCAGCTGAGTACCTTTGGCGGAACCGCCAGCGAACACTTCACCGTCGACCTTGCCAACGAAATCGATGTTCAGCTGGTCTTCGTTTTGAGCAGCGCGATCGGCCACTTCGAAACGGGTGTTCTGCTTGCGCAGCACTTCCAGCATTTTGTCCAGATCGGCATCAGCCACGTCAGCGCTCAGGCGCTCAACCGCGATACCTTCGAAACCGGCAACGGTGAACTCAGGGAACACTTCGAAAACCGCGACGTATTCCAGGTCTTTGCCAGCTTCCAGCGATTTCGGCTCGATCGAAGGAGCGCCAGCCGGGTTCAGCTTTTGTTCAACAACAGCTTCGTAGAAAGAAGACTGGATCACGTCGCCAACCGCTTCCTGACGTGCATCAGCACCAAAACGGCGCTTGATTTCACTCATTGGCACTTTGCCTGGACGGAAGCCAGCAATCTTGGCCTTTTGGGCAGTCTGCTGCAGACGCTTGTTGACCTGAGTCTCGATGCGCTCAGCCGGCACGGTGATGCTCATGCGGCGCTCAAGAGCAGAAGTATTTTCAACAGAAACTTGCATGGATATTCCTCGTTGCACAGACGTTAGCCGGCCGTTTCCGACCCCAGAATCAAGGGCATGCATTCTAGTGGGTCAAACTCAAGAAGTCACCCTACTGAAAACGGGTAAAAAAGCAGCAGGCAATTTATAGGCGAGGGACAAACGGTTGTGCCTCGCCCTGTTAGCAAATACAGCCAGTCACGCCAGGGCTCTGCACCAATCCTTCTATATATAGAAGAAGTTGCCAATCATCTCCCTGACAGCCGGTCTTGCGAGCAAGGCCGGCGGGCGGCGCGGCATCATCGAGAAACATAAATACGACGAAACACCCCACCCCTGCGGCCCAGGACATGCAGCCGATTGATACTCGAACCGCTAAAACAAAAAAGGCGCCAGACTGTTAAATCTGGCGCCTCTCGAAATATGGGGTGGACGAAGGGGATCGAACCCTCGACAACGGGAGTCACAATCCCGTGCTCTACCAACTGAGCTACGCCCACCATATTGCCTGACAAAGAAGCCAAAAACTCCCTTGCTGCGCCCCAACCAAACCAACCGGCCTGGGTGAAGCTTTATTTGGTGCGGATGAAGAGACTCGAACTCTTACACCTTGCGGCGCTGGAACCTAAATCCAGTGTGTCTACCAATTCCACCACATCCGCGATTTGAAGCTGTTAAAGCAAAGGCGCCAGACTGTTAATCTGGCGCCTTTTGAAATATGGGGTGGACGAAGGGGATCGAACCCTCGACAACGGGAGTCACAATCCCGTGCTCTACCAACTGAGCTACGCCCACCATATTGCGCTACTTGTGCCAAAGCTGCCTAATGGCGCACCCGGCAGGACTCGAACCTGCGACCATCCGCTTAGAAGGCGGATGCTCTATCCAGCTGAGCTACGGGCGCCTTATTAATCTGTACTCTTGGAGGACTACAAACTAAGTGCTTTCCAGTCTCGCAGAATCGCAATTCCGCTCGACCTTCTCATCCAGTGCTAGGCTGTGCCCGACAAGTGCGACGAATAGTATAGAGCGCCCCGAAGGCCGTCAAATCCTTTTTATAAAAAATTCATTTAATTAAAGGGCTTAGAGGAATTTGCAGACCAAGCGCCTTTGCCCTCACCTCATGACATGCGAGAATGCGTTCTCTTTTTTTTCCCTCTCGATGGTTAATCACGCGCAATGACTGCACAACTAATCGACGGCAAATCGATCGCCGCCAGCCTGCGCCAGCAGATCGCCAAACGCGTCAACGAGCGTCGCCAGCAAGGTCTGCGCACGCCCGGCCTCGCGGTGATCCTGGTCGGCAGCGATCCTGCCTCTCAGGTTTATGTCTCGCACAAGCGTAAAGACTGTGAAGAGGTCGGCTTCATTTCCCAAGCCTACGACCTGCCTTCCGAAACCACTCAAGAAGCGCTGACCGATCTGATCGATCGCCTGAACGACGACCCGGCGATTGATGGTGTTCTGCTTCAGCTTCCTTTACCTGAACACCTGGACGCCTCCAAATTGCTGGAGCGCATTCGTCCAGACAAGGACGTCGACGGTTTCCACCCTTATAACGTCGGTCGCCTCGCCCAGCGTATTCCGCTGCTGCGTCCGTGCACGCCTAAAGGCATCATGACGTTGCTGGAAAGCACCGGCGTCGATCTCTACGGGATGGACGCAGTGGTTGTCGGGGCCTCCAACATTGTTGGCCGCCCGATGGCCATGGAATTGCTGCTGGCCGGCTGCACCGTGACCGTCACCCACCGCTTCACCAAGGATCTGGCAGGCCACGTCGGCCGTGCCGATCTGGTGGTGGTCGCCGCCGGCAAGCCGGGGCTGGTAAAGGGTGAGTGGATCAAGGAAGGCGCGATCGTGATCGACGTCGGCATCAACCGCCAGGAAGACGGCAAACTGGTCGGTGACGTGACCTACGACACCGCCCTGCCCCGCGCCGGCTGGATCACTCCAGTCCCGGGCGGCGTTGGCCCGATGACCCGCGCTTGCCTGCTGGAAAACACGCTGTACGCAGCCGAAACACTGCACGGCTGAGTTCGCATTTTCATGGCTGCGACGTTCAAAGGAACCCCGCCATTGGCGGGGTTCTTTTTGCCCGAGTCAAAAACGTTACCGCTCGCCGGAAACCTACTGTTTGTAGGGGTTTTCAAGGACTTTGACCTGTTCATTGATCAACCATCGACAGTTCTTCAGCCATACTCCTAAAATGCGTCGTTTTTTAAGAAACAACCCGTTACAGAACGGCTTATCCACACCTATCGAGTCTGCCAGCGTGAAAATCCGTCTTTCCATCCTGAGCCTATTTTTTGCATTTACAGGGACTTTCACCACGCCAATGGTCAACGCTGCCGACACCACTTCGGCGCCGCGAGATACGTCATCACTGAAGATCGCCTCCGGCAGCGCATTGCTGATGGATCTGCAGACCAACAAAGTCATCTATGCCAGCAATCCCGACGTGGTTGTGCCGATCGCTTCCGTCAGCAAACTGATGACCGGCCTGGTCGTGGTTGAAGCCAGGCAGAACATGGACGAATACATCAACATCAACATCAGCGACACCCCGGAAATGAAAGGCGTGTTTTCCCGGGTCAAACTCAACAGCGAAATGCCGCGCAAGGAAATGCTGCTGATTGCCCTGATGTCCTCGGAAAACCGCGCTGCCGCGAGCCTGGCCCATCATTATCCGGGTGGCTACGTCGCGTTCATTGCCGCAATGAATGCCAAAGCGAAAGCATTGGGCATGACCAACACGCACTTCGTCGAACCCACCGGCCTCTCCCCTCGCAACGTGTCCACGGCCCGCGACCTGAGCAAACTGCTGATCGCTGCGCACAAGTACCCGCTGCTGACTGAGCTGAGTACCACCAAGGAAAAAACCGTCTCGTTCCGTAAACCCAACTACAGCCTGGGTTTCCGTAATACCGACCATTTGGTCAACAAGCCGAACTGGGACATCAAGCTGACCAAAACCGGCTTCACCAACGAGGCTGGTCACTGCCTGGTGCTGGTCACCAGCATGGGCAATCGCCCGGTTGCGCTGGTCATCCTCGACGCCTTTGGCAAGTACACGCACTTTGCCGATGCCACTCGCATTCGCAGTTGGGTGGAAACCGGCAGGGGCACGAACGTGCCGACTGCAGCCTTGCAGTACAAATCCGACAAGAACCTCAAGCATCGTCAGAGCGGCGTGGTTGAAGCGTCGAAATAACTAAACGACAGGTAAAAGAAAGCCCCGACTATTCGGGGCTTTTTTTCGTCCGGCGTTAATCGTTGGGAAGCGGCATCTGGTCGTCATCCGGAATGCCGTCCCCGGCACTCGGGTCTCTCGTGCCGCGCGGATGTTCCGTTGGCACTACCATCGGGCGCGCCAAGGGATCCCTTAACGGATCGTTCGGATCCATCACGGGGTCAACACCCTCTTCCGGCGTGGTTGGAACGCTATCCGGACGTTTGTCGTCGAAACTCGAATCGGTAGACATATGTACCTCACTCAGGCTCAGGGCTTCAGATCGGCGAGTGGATCGTAAGGCTTCGCAGGCGCCTTGGGGTTGTCGCCCGGCTTCACATCCCTGGGCGCTTTGGCAGGTCCGATGGGGTCGACCTGAGGATCGGCGAGATCCGGCGAATCGGGATCGAAGCCCAACTCATTACCTGAAGAATGCTCAGATGAGTGCGGGCCGACAGGGGTAGTGGAAGTTGCCATGGGCGCCTCCTTGGAGTCTGACCCGGAGAAATCCGGGCCCTACTATTTTAGAGGTCGGCAACGTGCAGGGGTGCCCGACAGATGACGAACGGACTTATTGCGCGTTCAGCGCTTTCTTCGCCCTGGCGGCCGCCTGCTCCTGACCTGCCTGGGCAAGGTCGCTCGCTGCCTTGAGCCAACGCTGTTGATCGACATTGGCTGGCAGTTGATTCGGCTTCTGGATCAGCACGGCCCAGCCACCGGCATCCTTGAGCGCCGATTCAAACGAACCGAAGCCCATCAACTCCCGACGATTCATGCCCGAGCGCAGCAGCACTGTCTGCTTCTGACGGTTGTACCCGGCAAGAATGGCGTAACGCGGTTCAGCCCAGAACGCCGCCCCTTCCGTGAAACGCACCATGACCGGATAACCGGCCGCCACCTGGGTCAACAGTGCAGGAAGATTGCTGTCGAGGGGATAGACGACCATGCCGTACTCGCGAGCGAGGTTCTGCATGTTCTGCTGCAACTGGGCTTCGGCACCCGGCAAATGCAACGGTTTTTCGAGCAAACCTGGCGTAATCACAATGCCTTGCTGGGACAACATGCTGGCCAGCACTTGCGGCCCACTCTGATTCGCCACGCCACGGTAGAACGTGCCACTGAGCTCGACACGCTCCGGCAGGCGCTTGATTTCAGGCGCCACACCCGCGCAGCCAGCCAGTCCTGCAACGCAGCCAACGACCAGCACTAAAGATCGAATTCGAGAAAATACCCGCACCATCATCACTCTCTTGATTTAGACGCCAGGCATTCGCGCTCCCGGCTTGGCCGTCGATCATAGGACGCCGCGCGGCAGCGGTATAGCCTTAACCGGCAGATGATGGCATTCGATAGAGCGAACTGATTGGTCACCGCCGACCTTTGGTCAATAGCCTGAAACACAGCAGCGACTAGACTGTCATGTGCAAAGAGTGTGCGCCCGCAGCAGGGCGAAGAGGAGGCACTGATGAGCCTGACAATGACCATTGTGATGTTGATTTCTGGCTGGCTGGCCGTTGCCACCGCCATGTTATGGGGAGTCCTGCGCATTACCCGCCGGCACCATCATCCAGCTCAATCGACACCGGTGGCGAAACCCGATAAACCCGCTGAACAGCACGCTACCGCGCACTGATCGACACACTTGTGTATCCAGACAAAAACGGCCGCCCGGCTCTTTCGAGCACAGGCGGCCGTTTCGTTTAACGCAGGTTATGCTTCAGCGGCGATACGCTTCTGCTTTGCCCGTCGCGACATCATGTTCAAACCCTCGATCGTCGCCGAGAACGCCATGGCCGCATACACGTAACCTTTCGGTACATGGGCGCCAAAGCCTTCGGCGATCAGTGTCATGCCGATCATGATCAGGAAGCCCAGCGCCAGCATCACCACCGTCGGGTTGTCGTTGATGAACTTGGCCAGAGGATCAGCCGCCAGCAACATCACCAGCACCGACACCACCACCGCGATGATCATGATCGGCAAATGCTCGGTCATGCCGACAGCGGTAATGATGCTGTCGATGGAGAACACCATGTCCAGCAGCAGGATCTGACCGATCGCGGCGGCAAAGCCCAAGGTCACGGTCGAGGTGGCCGACGTCGGATCATCCGGCGCAGGGTCCATGCTGTGATGGATCTCGGTGGTCGCCTTCCACAACAGGAACAGGCCGCCGGCGATCAAAATCATGTCCTTCCAGGAGAACGTCTGGCCGAAGATATCGATCACAGGCTCAGTCAACTGGACGATGAACGCGATGGTGCTCAACAGCGCCAGTCGCAGGATCAGCGCCATGCCGATACCAATGCGCCGCGCCTTCTGCCGGTGCTGCGCGGGCAGTTTGTTGGTCAGGATCGAAATGAAGATCAGGTTATCGATGCCGAGCACGATTTCCATGACGATCAACGTAGCCAGGGCGACCCAGGCGGTGGGGCTTGCAGCAAGTTCTAAAAGGTATTCCATGGGTCAGTCCTGACTCTTTTAAGACGGTTTAGATTTCCTGGGACGACGATTCGGTTTTAGCTTTCTCTTCGCCCGAATGTTCTTTCTTGCTGATCAGCCCGCCAGTGGCTTCACTGATCGCCTGCTCTGCGGCTTTGTGGGTGTCGTCGATCGCTTGTTTGGCGGTTTCGGCAGCCTTGCCCATCAGTTGCTGAGCGCTTTTTTCGGCCTGTTCACAACCGGCCAGGACCAGTAAAGACGTGATCAGCAGTGCCGTGGTTTTAAGCTTCATGATGCTTTCCTCGATAGAACAGACAGGGCCGAAAAGGCCACCCGTCGATAGCGGAGCATTCTAAGGAGGCAAACACTTCAGGAAAATTCGTATTTTTAGCGGCTATACTTCGGTTTTAACGAACTGTAGGTCGTCATGCTCAACTATCGGCAATTGCATTATTTCTGGGTGGTGGCCAAGACCGGCAGCATCGTGCGCGCCTGCGAGCAGCTGAATCTGACGCCGCAGACCATCAGCGGGCAGATTTCCCTGCTCGAACAAACCTATGGCATCGAGCTGTTTCGCCGGGTCGGCCGGCAGCTTGAGCTTACGGAGGCCGGCCGTCAGACCCTGCCCTACGCCGAGCAAATGTTTCAGCTGGGCGGCGAACTGGAGCTGATGCTGCGAGCGCAGCCCAACGAACAGCAGATTCTGTTTCGGGTTGGCGTGGCCGATGTGGTGCCCAAATCCATCGTCTATCGACTGATCGCGCCGACCATGGAATTGAGCGAGCCGCTGCGCATCACCTGTCGCGAAGACAAACTGGAACGCCTGCTTGCCGACCTGGCGATCCAGCGTCTCGACCTGGTGATTTCCGACAGCCCGATGCCCTCGCACCTGGACATCAAGGGCTACAGCCAGAAACTCGGGGAATGCGGGATCAGCTTCTTCGCCACCGCTGAACTGGCGGCGCAATACGGTCAGGATTTCCCCCGCAGCCTGCACGGCGCACCGTTGCTGATCCCAGGACCGGAGACCGTGGTGCGCAGTCGCTTGCAGCGATGGTTTGCCGAGCAGCAGATTCAGCCGCGCATCGTCGGCGAGTTCGACGACAGCGCCTTGATGCAGGCTTTCGGCCAATCCGGCAGCGGGATCTTCATCGGCCCGAGCGTGATTGCCGATGAAGTGAAACGCCAATACGGCGTGGAGTTGATTGGCCAGACCGACGCGGTGACCGAATCGTTCTACGCCATTTCGGTGGAACGCAAGGTCAAGCACCCCGGCATTGTCGCCATTACCGAAGGTGCCCGACGCGAGCTGTTCACCGAGATGTGAGGTGTCAGGCGCAGACTTCGCGGGGTTTGAAGGTCATCAGCGCGATGGCCAAGAGGATCGAGGCGAGGATAAAAGCGGCCGCCGCGAAACCAAGACCTTGCAGGCCGACACCGTCGATGACCCGACCGCCGATCATGGCGCCCAGGCCGATCCCGAGGTTAGCCCCGGCAATGTTCAGCGATGCCGCGAACGCCGGCGCTTCGGGTGCAGCCATCATCAATCGCACATGGCTGACCAGGAACAACGCCGCCTGAGTCACGCCCCAAATCCCCATCGCCGCCGCCAGACCCAGCGGCGAATGAATGTTCGGCACCAGCGCCACCAGGCCGGCGATCATGAACGCGCAGAACATCATCGAGGCGATCAGCGGATGACGATCCACCGCGCGACCGCCTAGTGAGTTGCCGATCAAGCCGACCGCGCCGAAGCCCATCAGGCACCAGCCGACCACCGTGCCGTTGAAACCGGCCAGGCGCTCAAGAATGTCCGCCAAGTAGGTATAAGCGGTGAACATGCCGCTGAACACCAGGATCGACAGCAGCACATGCCCCACCATCAGAGGGCTGCGCAGGATCCTGAATTGCGAGCGAAAGCTCACCTGATGCTGATGCAGATTGGTTTTCGGCAGGTAGATAAACAGCAGCAACGCCTTGGCAAACGCGATCACCGCCAGAATGCCGAAGGCACTGCGCCAGCCGAATGCATCGGAGATCAGTGTGCCCACCGGAATGCCGAACACCGTGGCGCAGACAATCCCGAAACCAATCTTGGCGATGGCGCGACCGGCGTAGTCCGGGCCGACAATGTCCACCGCGGTTTCACTGGCCAGCGCCCAGAACACTGGCAGCCCCAACGCGGGGATCAACCGAGCGGCGGCCATCACCCAGATATTCGGCGCAAACGCCGCGAGGGTGTTGGCCAGGCCGAACATGATCAGCACCGAGATGAACAATTTGCGGCGCTCGAACCTCGCGAAATAGGCCGTCAGGAACGGCCCGAATGCGGCGACCGTGAAGGCGAACAAGGTCACCAGCAAACCCGCCTGGGGGATGCTGACTTCAAGGTCTCGAGCGATCGCCGGCAACAGGCCGACGATGACGAATTCCGTGGTCAGCACCGTGAAACCGGCGGCAGACAACAGAAGGATGGGCAACAGCATGCAGAACTCCAGAAAACGACAACACCAGCGATAACCCGAAGGCCCACTGGCATGACTTGAAAATGAGGATGGCGAATCTTAACAGAGTGTTTCCGATCAGGGTTGCACGAACCTGCCGATCTCATTGGCCCCGCGGGCGGCAGATCGTCACAGGTCTGAAGGATGAAGACCACGCTGTGATAAAGTCCGCGCCCTGCGATACGTACACCTTGTTCATCGGCCATTGATTGGCATTGATGTCGCGATACCCCCGCACCTAAAAAAAATCAGAGATGCCGTTTTATGACCGCTCCAACCCCTTCGCTATGGTTACGCCTGCAACGCTTAAGCCTGGTCACACAAATCATCATCGGCCTGATCGCCGGGATTGCCCTGGCCCTGTTCGCGCCGGAGGTGGCGAAGTCCACCGCATTTATCGGCAAAGTCTTCGTATCGGCACTGAAAGCCGTCGCGCCGATTCTGGTGTTCGTGCTGGTCATGGCTTCGATTGCCAACCATAAGCACGGCCAGGAAACCCACATCCGACCGATTCTGTTCCTGTATCTGCTGGGAACGTTTGCGGCGGCGGTGGTGGCCGTTGTCGCCAGTACGTTGTTCCCTTCGAGCCTGGTACTGGCCACTCACGACGTTGCGGTGACCGCGCCGGGCGGAATCAGTGAAGTGCTGCAAAGTCTGCTGCTGAGCGTGGTCGACAACCCGGTCAGTGCGCTGATGAATGCCAACTTCATCGGCATTCTGGCGTGGGCGATTGGCATGGGCATTGCCATTCGCCATGCCGGTGACACCACTCGCGAAGTGCTCGGCGACTTGTCCAATGGCGTGACCCTGATCGTGCGTTTGGTGATTCGTTTTGCGCCGCTGGGCATTTTCGGCCTGGTGGCTTCGACCCTCGCCACCTCCGGTTTCGGAGCCTTGATCGGCTATGTGCATCTGTTGGCGGTGTTGCTGGGTTGCATGCTGTTTGTGGCGCTGGTGATGAACCCGGCCATCGTGTTCTGGAAGCTGCGTCGCAACCCGTATCCGCTGGTAATCACGTGCTTGCGTGAAAGCGGCATCACCGCATTTTTCACCCGCAGCTCGGCGGCGAACATTCCGGTCAATCTGGAATTGAGCAAGCGCCTGGGCCTGCACGAAGACACCTACTCGGTCTCTATTCCGCTCGGTGCGACCATCAACATGGCGGGTGCGGCGATCACCATTACCGTGCTGACCCTGGCCGCCGTGCATACGCTGGGCATCGCCGTGGACATTCCGACCGCCATCCTGCTGAGCATCGTCGCCGCGATCTGTGCCTGTGGCGCTTCGGGCGTGGCGGGCGGTTCGTTGCTGTTGATTCCACTGGCGTGCAGCCTGTTTGGCATCCCCAGTGAAATCGCCATGCAGGTGGTGGCCGTCGGGTTCATCATCGGTGTGCTGCAGGACTCGGCGGAAACCGCGCTGAACTCCTCCACCGACGTACTGTTCACCGCCGCGGCGTGCCTGGGTGAAGACGAGAAAGCACAACGCCTGGCTTAAATCCGGCGCATTAAAAAGCCCGCCAAGGTTCACACCTTGGCGGGCTTTTTTACGTCAGGAGGTTTAGAACGCGCCCATGTAATCGCGCTTGCCCACTTCCACACCGTTGTGACGCAGCAGTGCGTAGGTGGTGGTGACGTGGAAGAAGAATTGCGGCAGACCGTAGGTCAGCAGGTAAGCCTGGCCAGTGAAGCGCTTCTCTTTCGGCGTGCCCTGACGGGTGATGATTTCGATACCTTCCTTGCCATCGATCTGTTCCGGTTTGATCTCGCCGATGAAGGCCAGCACTTTGGCGATCAGCGCTTGCAGCTCGGCGAAGGTGGTTTCGGTGTCGTCGTATTTCGGCAGTTCAACTTCAGCCAGACGCGCGGAAACGCCCTTGGCGAAATCAACGGCGATCTGCACCTGACGGACCAGCGGGAACATGTCCGGGTACAGACGGGCTTGCAGGAAAGCATTTGGGTCGATGTTCTTGGCAGTGGCGTGGGCTTCGGCCTTGTTCAAAACATCGCTCAGGGCGTTGAGCATTTGTTTGAAAACCGGAACGGAAGCGGCGTACAGAGAAATAGTCATGGCAGTCTCGTGTTGTGACAGGAGGGAAACGTGGGAGCGATTATAGCCATGAGCGGTCCCAGGTGAAGCGATAGATATTGGCTGGCTGTCCGGGATGACAACGTCCGTTATCAGCATCGGCACCAACAATCGACCACTGCGCACGCGAAGTTTCGCCCAGTTCACGGGCGGCCTGAGGATTGAAACACTGGCTCAGCAGCTCATCCGGCACCAAGGCGTACGCCTGAGGGTGTTCGCGCAGCCATTGAGCGGCCTGCTCGACCGTGGAGCCGATCATCCCGAAATGCACGATCGGCTGTCGGGCGAACAACCAATGGCCTTCGCGCCAGTTGACCAGCACCAGATCTGCGCCTTGAGTCATTGTCGCTGCTTGCGCCATCAGCGCCTCGTGGGGATTGGGTCCGTCCTTGACCGGGTCGATGAAACCGCGAGCGAACCACAGCGTGAACCACGTGACGGCCAACACCTGGAATACCCGCCGACCGCGCGGGCGCGTGCCGAACCAGCGCTTGAGCAGCCACGGAATCAGCGGCGCGGCAACCAGCACCAGCCCTGGCAACGCCGGATAAATGTACAACTTGCGTTTGCCGCTGCTCAGGCAAAAGAACAGTACGACCAGTACAACCCAACCCAGCAGCACCAGCACTCGACCGTCGCGCTTGCGCAACTGCCTGCGCCAGGCGGGCACGAGCCACGGCAAGGCCAGTACCAACGGCAACCAGTATTGCGGGATGACATTGACGAAGAAGTACCAGAACGGTTCTCGGTGATCCCACGCGGCGGCATAGCGCCCCGCTGTCTGGCGCAGAAGAATTTCCCGTGCGTAGGCGATTTCGTCAGCGGCGCCATTGAATGCGATGGACACCGCCAAAGGCAGCAGCCAGATCGCGACGGCGCCAAGAACCACCAAAAGCCCCAGGCACCACTTGCGCGCCTCGCCCGGCATGGCCACCACCCCAGGCCAGCCTTTGCGCACCGCGTAGGCATACGGAATCAGCATCAACGCCGGGAGAAAGCCAACCCCTTTGGTGATCACGCCAATGCCCATGGCCGCGCAACCCGCGTAGAACCAACGCCAGGCGGGCCCGAGCAGCAGGTGACGGGCCAGGCCGTACATACCCAGAGAAGTGAACAGAATCAGAAAACTGTCGATCTGACCGGTCCGCAGAATGCTGTAGGTCTGATACGTGGCCAAGTACAACAGCGCGGCTGTTCGTCCGGCCTGCTGATTCCACAACCGGCGACCCAGGTCGTAAAGCATGGCCGTGACCGAAGTGGCAGACAAAAGCCCCGGAATATAAAGGGCAAGCGCGGGCATCCCGGTGATCCAGGTGAAAAACGCCACCGTCCACATGAAAATCGGTGGTTTATCGCCGTAGATCTCGGCGGCTCGGTGCGGAATCAGCCAAGAACCGTTGTGCAGCATCTCCAGCGCAACGCCGAGAAAACGCTCCTCGTCGACATTCTGCGGCTGACGCAGCCCGAATCCGGCGCCGACCAATAAAAGAGCAAGCAACATCAGCCCCAGGCATTCGACGCTGGGTGACAGGGTTCGGCGCACGGTTCAATCCTTCACGGTTGTGCTGCGGGCAATCAATTGCAGGTTGCGCAAATACACGATGGAGCCGAACGCCTGACCGGCGATGAAAACCGGGTCCTGTCGGTAAATGGCATAGGCGAACAGCAGCGTACTGCCGACGATGCTCAGGTGCCAGAAGCTCACCGGAATCACGCTGCGTTTCTTGTATTCGCTGTACAGCCACTGCAGGACAAAGCGACCGGTGAAGGCGATCTGGCCAGTGAAACCGACCACCAACCACAGGGTTTCGCGGGACAGGTTCATCCTTCGATCTCCTGCGCATGGGCATGCAGGCGCGTGCGCCTGATCAGCCACCAGACGCCGATCAGATCGAGAATGCCCACCAGGGCGCGGTCGATGTTTCCGTATTTGGAGACCCCGGCCGTGCGAGGGCGATGGTTGACCGGATGGGTGATCATGCGGCCGTTATGACGCTGGATCAGCGCAGGAATGAACCGGTGCATGTGGTCGAAGTACGGCAAGCGCAGAAACGCCGCGCGCTGTATCAGTTTCAGCCCGCAGCCGGTGTCCGGCGTCTGGTCCTTGAGCATGCGGCTGCGCAGTCCGTTGGCAAAACGCGAGGCCCAGCGCTTGCTCGCGGTATCGCGACGATTGACCCGGTGCCCGGCCACCAACTGAAGGTCGACGCGGCCCTGCTCACTGCGCACTAATGCCAGCATGCCGGGGATGTCCGCCGGGTCATTCTGACCATCGCCATCGAGCGTGGCCAGCCATTGGCCCCGGGCGGCGAGCGCCGCATGATAGAGCGAAGTGCTCTGCCCCAGCGAACGCTCATGGCGCAGGATACGCAACGTGTCCAGGCCGCTGTGCCGGGTCTGCCGCAGTTCCTGCAAGGACGCGTCAGTACTGCCATCGTCCACAACGATGATTTCATACGCCTCATCGGCCAGTGCGATACGGATTTCTTCGAGCAGCGATTTGAGATTGCTCGCCTCGTTCTTTGCCGGAATCAGCACGGATACAAATATGTCTTGGCTCATAGAGGCCCCTATTACCCTGGATTTTTTATTATCAAGGGCCAACGTTTTATCTCTGGTAAAAGTGGCGATACCACTTCACAAATTCCGCGACGCCAGCCTCAACCGTCACTTGTGGACGGAAATCGACCCACTGCGCCAATGCCGACACATCCGCCCAGGTCTTGACCACGTCGCCAGCCTGCAGCGGCAGGAAGTTGCGCCGGGCCTCCCTGTCCAATGCCGACTCCAGACATTCGACGAAATCCAGCAACGCCACCGGTGTGCCGCGCCCGATGTTGAAGATCCGGTTGGCGCCATCGCCAGGTCCGTCCGATAACGGCGGTCTTGGGCGCAGCCGCGCAATGCTTTCGACGATGTCGTCGATGTAGGTGAAGTCGCGCGACATCTGGCCTTGGTTGTAGAGGTCAATTGGTCTGTCGTTAAGGATCGCTTCGGTAAATTTGAACAGCGCCATGTCGGGGCGCCCCCAAGGTCCGTAAACGGTAAAAAAACGCAGGCCGCTGGCCTTCAGTCCATACAGATGGCAATAGCTGTGGGCCATCAGTTCGTTGGCACGCTTACTGGCGGCATACAACGAAATCGGATGATCGACGGGGTCTTCGACGCTGAACGGCATTTTGCTGTTGGTGCCGTACACCGAACTGCTCGATGCATAAATCAGATGCTCGGGGCGATGGTGCCGGCAGGCTTCCAGCACATTCAGAAAACCCGTCAGGTTCGATTGCGCATACACGTCCGGGTTGTCCAGCGAATAGCGAACGCCCGCCTGGGCAGCCAGATGGATAACCTCGGTGAAGCCGTGATCCTTGAACAATGCCATCAAGGCCGGTTTGTCGACGATATCCAGCGCCTGGAAACGAAAGCCCGCCAAGGGCTTCAGCTCCTTGAGCCGTGCGTGTTTGAGTTCCACGCTGTAGTAGTCGTTGAGATTATCGATACCGACCACCTCAAGACCTTCCTGACACAGGCGCTTGACCGTGTGATACCCGATGAAACCGGCGGCGCCGGTGACCAGTACGGTCATAGCGGGCGCGCGCCGATCAGCGCATTATTGCGGGTCGATGCCCACGTCAACTTCATGCCTTGCTCCACTGCACAATTAATAAGGCCGGTGACGTCGTCGATAGGAATTTTCGCCGTACCCGTGATGAGCCGCAGTCCGCTGCAGCCCTGCATACGGTGCACGTCTGATTGTTAAGATTACGTAACAGATTGATTTAGCTTTTGTGACCATTGCCAATCGTACGGCGACGAATTCAGTTGCCATTGGCACACGTCAATCTAAAGTGCATGCCAGCAGGAGAAAATCATGAACCCGGGAAGGAATGCAGAATCATGAGCACCGAGCAAGAAACGACCTTCGACGAGCCGCGACTCAACAGCACGGAAATCCGCATTCTGGGGTCGTTGATCGAAAAACAGGCCACCAGCCCGGAAACCTATCCGCTGACCCTCAATGCGCTGGTGATTGCCTGCAATCAGAAAACCAGCCGCGAGCCGGTGATGAACCTGACCCAGGGTCAGGTCGGCCAAAGCCTGCGCGCCCTCGAAGGACGCGGCTTTACCAAACTGGTGATGGGCAGTCGTGCGGATCGCTGGGAACACAAAGTCGACAAGGCACTGGAACTGGTGCCGGCTCAGGTCATTCTTGCGGGGCTGCTGTTCCTGCGCGGTCCGCAAACGGTCAATGAACTGCTGACCCGCAGCGGCCGCATGCATGACTTTGAAGATGCCGAGCAGGTGGTGCATCAACTGGAACGCTTGATCGCTCGCGGTCTGGCACTGTTGATCCCGCGCCAGGCCGGTCAGCGTGAAGACCGCTACATGCACGCCTTGGGCGACCCGGCGGACATCGAAGTGATCCTGGCGGCACGGCAGAACCCGACCGAGCGTGGCGCGAATGGCGGCGTATCGGTTGAGCGGATCGAAGAGCTTGAGGCGCGAATTGCGGCGCTGGAAGAGCGTCTGGCCCGCCTCGAATAACCCTGCGCTACTCGCCGTCCCAATAATCCACGCCGTCCGCCGGCCTGGCGACGGCGACGAAGCCTGAGGTATTGCCCTCGGCGTCGACCTTGAAGTCGTCCATCACCGCGTACTTGCCGGAATCCGGGTACTCGCAAATCTCGGGTGACTGCTGGGTGCTGACCGCCAGGTAGCGCAGCTCAGCGTTGCTGGTGTTGATGATCTGGTGCGCGGCTTCAGGGCCGCCCGGCGGGCAGGCAATGACATCACCGGCGCGGACGGGAAAGCGCTCAGCGCCCAAGCGAATCTCCCCCTCCCCGGCCACGATGTAAAACATCTCCTCGTTGACCCGATGACTGTGAAACGGGCTGCCACGCATCCCCGGTTCCAGCGCATACAGGCGATAACCCAGCTTCTGCGCGCCCAGTTGCTGGCCGATGCGCGCCTGCCGTTGCTGATAGCGGTCGGCGGTGTCTCCCGTCGGGGCAAACGCTTCGGGCAGCGGCTCTAGTTCGGCCTGATCCAGATTAAGAATGGCAGGATGCATGAGTCACCTCAGTCACGGTTTCGCTGGCGGGGCAGCAGGATAGCCAAGGCCACTTCGGGCAAATTCCACGGCGTTGTGAAACTGCTCATCGGTCGGTCGCACCCCGGTGTACAGCACGAACTGCTCCAGCGCCTGGATCGCGATCACTTCCAGCCCGGTGATCACTCGCTTGCCTTCAGCACGAGCGCGCACAATCAACGGTGTTTCCGAGGGAACTGCCACTACATCGAAGACAATCTCGGCAGCGGCGATGGTTTCAACATCGAACGCCAGTTGATCGGCCTCAGGGCCGGACATACCAATCGGTGTGACGTTGATCAGCATCTGCGGCCGCTCCGAACCCAGCTCCGCTTGCCATCGATAGCCCAGCGAGTCGGCCAACGCCCGTCCGGAACGCTCGTTGCGGGCAACGATCAGGCCATTTTTGTAGCCACCATCGCGCAAGGCGCTGGCCACCGCCTTGGCCATGCCGCCGCTGCCGCGCAGGGCAAAGGTCAATGCCTTCGGCACCTGGTGGGTGTCAAGTAACTGGGCGATCGCGATGTAGTCGGTGTTGTAAGCCTTGAGATGGCCGTCAGTGTTGACGATGGTGTTGATCGATTGAATGGCCGCAGCGGAAGGATCCAGTTCATCGACCAGCGCAATGCAAGCCTCCTTGAACGGCATCGACACGCCGCAACCACGAATCCCCAGAGCGCGAATGCCGCCAACGGCGCCTGGCAGATCCTGACTGCTGAAGGCCTTGTAGTAAAAATTCAGGTCCAGTTGCTCATACAGATGATTGTGAAACCGCAGGCCGAAGTTCCCGGGACGTGCGGAAAGCGACATGCACAGCTGGGTGTCTCTGTTGGGGTTCATCTGCATGAAAAATCTCCTTGAATAGCACTTTCAGATGGACGGGATTAGCCAATCCATCGGGTCTGATCGATCATAACGGTGTGTCTGTACACGGCCTCACAGAACCGTAAAGAAGCGAGTACAGACCTTACACAAAATTTACCCAACGGCTGTGCTGATTTTGAAAAAAACGCTGTCTTAGAAGTATCCCCGCGACAATCCTTGGGTCTATTGCAGACACAAGCGCAGGGGCGAAGAACCGAGGAACTATCATGATCCGTAAAATCCCCACAGTAGCCTTGCTGATCGGTGCTCTTGCTATCGCAGGGCAGGCAGAAGCTGGCGGCGGTCACGGCGGTCACGGTTGGGAAGGGCCGGCGGTATTTGGCGCGATCGTTGGCTCGGCCATCGTCGGTTCGGCCATCATCAACAGCAATCGGCCGGTCTATGTACAGCAACCGGTTTACGCTCAACCACAACCGGTTTACTACGCCCCGCCACCGGTTTATTACCAGCCGGCACCGGTCTATGTGCAACAACCGGTCTATTACGGCCCGCCGCCGGTTTACTACGGACCGCCACGTGGTTATTACGGTCCACCGCGCGGTTACTACGGCCCTCCCCACGGCTATGGCCGTTGGTAACGGAATCATCAGGCCCCGCCTCAACAGCGGGGCCTTTTTTGTGACCGTCCGTCGGCAGAAGTCTGGATAAATCTCGCCAAGGTCGCTGTCGGGACAGTCTTTGCGGTTCAAATTGGCAAGATTGACTCGCCGCCCTTCCCCCGCTTTGGGGAAAACGGTCATATTTATGTCATGTCGGGTCCGCACTCTTGGATCTGTCCGTTAACAACAGGTTGATAAAAACAAGGACGACCTCATGCCCACGCAAAACCCGCACCGCATTGTCGGCTTGTGCACTTCCAGCAAGGTGTACAACGCACTGACCGAACTCAAGCACCTGGAAGGCCATCGCAGCGCCAAGTTTCTTTCGCTGCTGGCAGAAAACCTGGTGCGAAAAGGCCTGCTCAACGAGCAGGAAGTGGTTCATATGCTGGATCTGGTGGTCGACTGAAGCGAAGCCTCATTGGCATCAATGACGACTATCGAAAGCGTTGATTGTCCGTTCAAGCGTCCGGCCCGTAAGGTAGCTCCATAGATTGATGGAGGTACTTATGTCCCAGGTTCAGATCATGTCCGTTATCGGCAGCGCCGTTCCCGCATCACTTAGAGAGCTCGGATTGCTCGCCTGTTGGTACCTGGTGCAGGACGGCGAACCGATCAGCGGCCCGCTCACCTCACTGCCGGCCGCCCAGGCACTGTCGCAACGCATCGGCCAAGGCCATATCAGCGCTTAAGGCAGCTGTACCCGCGGCTTGGTTTCAATAAAGATCGCCCAGCTCGACATGAACAGCGCAGCGATCAGCGGCCCGATCACAAAGCCATTGAGGCCGAAGATCGCCAGACCGCCAAGGGTCGAGATCAGGATCAGATAGTCCGGCATCTTGGTATCCTTGCCCACCAGGATCGGTCGCAGCACGTTATCCACCAGGCCGATCACAAAAACCCCGAACAGCCCCAGCACCACGCCCTGCCAGATCGCTCCGGCGAACAGGAAAAACGCCGCCACCGGCGCCCAGACGATCCCCGCCCCCACCGCTGGCAACAGCGACAGAAACGCCATCAGCACCGCCCAGAGCAACGCGCTCGGAATATCCAGAAACCAGAAAATCAAACCGCCCAAGGCGCCCTGCGTGATCGCCACCAGCAGGTTGCCCTTCACTGTCGCCCGCACTACACGATTGAACTTGAGTTGCAAACGGCGTTTCTGGTGCTCTTGCAGCGGCACGGCAGCGCGTACTTTGCGGGCCAGTTCGGCGCCGTCCCGCAGAAAGAAGAACAGCAGGTAGAGCATGATGAAAAAGCTCACCACAAAATCGAACGTGCCTTGGCCGAAACTGAACGCCTGCGTGGCGATAAACTCATTGCCTGTCACCGCACTCTTGATGATTTTCTCCCGCAGCCCGTCCAGCTCACCTACCCCGGCCCGATCGAGCAAGTGCTGGAAGTACGGCGGCAGGCTGTGTTTGAAATGCGTCACGTACCCGGCGATGTCCAGTTCGCCGCTTTCGATGCTCTTGTACACCGAGGTCCCTTCCTGGACCAGCAAGATACTGAGGACAATCACCGGCAGAATCGCGATCACCAGACAGATGCTCAGGGTGAGCAGCGACGTCAGGTTGCGCTCCCAGCCGTATTTCAGTTGCAGTCGTCGCTGCAGGGGCGCGAAGAGGATGCCGAGGATCACCGCCCAGAACACCGCGCCGTAAAACGGCAGCAATATCCAGATGAAGGCGACGGTGACCAGCCCCAGCAAGATCACCAGTGATTTGTTTTGTACTGTCTCTTCGTTCATGTCCGATCCATGTCAGTCCGCAAGGACACAATGTCGCGCCTTGATACTTAGTCCTCCACGGTTCGCGCGAGTGCCATCCGTTTGTTCATCAAGCATAGATCCAGATCAATGAACCCCGCGGGCAAGCCGCTTACTCTCGGCGGCTTTTGTGACCGACTCTGCCATGACTCTCCTGCCTCCAGAACTGCTCGCCCCCGCCGGCACCCTGAAAAACATGCGATATGCCTTCGCCTACGGCGCCGATGCGGTGTACGCCGGTCAGCCGCGCTACAGCCTGCGGGTGCGCAACAACGAATTCGATCACCCCAATCTGGCCCTCGGCATCCACGAGGCCCAGGCTCAAGGCAAGCGCTTCTATGTGGTGGTGAACATCGCCCCGCACAACGCCAAACTGAAAACCTTCCTCAAGGATCTGGAACCGGTGATTGCCATGGCGCCGGATGCGCTGATCATGTCCGATCCAGGCCTGATCATGCTGGTCCGCCGGCATTATCCGCAGATGCCGATTCACCTTTCGGTACAGGCCAATACGGTGAACTGGGCCAGTGTCGAGTTCTGGCAGCAACAAGGCTTGAGCCGGATCATCCTGTCGCGGGAACTGTCCCTGGAAGAAATCGCCGAAATCCGCCAGCAAGTCCCGGCGATGGAGCTGGAGGTGTTCGTCCACGGGGCCTTGTGCATGGCCTATTCCGGTCGCTGCCTGCTGTCGGGCTACATGAACAAGCGCGACGCCAATCAGGGCAGTTGCACCAATGCCTGTCGCTGGAAATATTCGGCGCAAGAGGCCACGGAAAATCAGCTCGGCGAGATCGTACAGACCTTCCAGCCCGAACCGACCCTGGGCATCGGCGCCCCGACCGATCAGGTGTTCCTGTTGCAGGAAGCCAATCGGCCCGATGAATTGATGCCGGCCTTCGAAGACGAACACGGCACTTACATCATGAACGCCAAGGACCTGCGAGCCGTGCAGCACGTCGAGCGCCTGACACAGATGGGCGTGCATTCATTGAAAATCGAGGGCCGGACCAAATCCCACTTTTACTGCGCACGAACCACTCAGGTTTACCGCCGGGCAATCGACGACGCGGTGGCCGGTCGCGAGTTCGACCGCAGTCTGATGACGGACCTGGAATCCCTCGCCCAGCGCGGCTACACCGAAGGTTTTCTGCGGCGGCATGTGCATGACGAATACCAGAACTACCAGCACGGCAGTTCGGTGTCGGAGCGGCAGCAATTTGTCGGCGAGCTGACCGGCGAGCGGCGTGACCGGATGGCGGAGGTCAAGGTGAAGAATCGATTTGGTCTGGGCGACCACATGGAACTGATGACGCCCAAGGGCAATTTCCACTTTGATCTGCATCAGCTGCAGAACGTCAAAGGCCAGCCCATCGACGTGGCGCCGGGGGACGGGCACACGGTGTACCTGCCGATTCCGGATGCGGTGGATTTGCGGTTTGGGTTGTTGATGCGGGATGTGGGCACAGTTTAGATCCTCACCCTCACCCTAACCCCCTCCCAGAGGTAGAGGGGACTGACCGATGTGTTCTTAGGGCGACATCGACCTGAAATTCCGAGTCGAACTCAGGTTTGAAAGGCTTGAAGATCGGCTCCCTTTCCCCCTCTCCCCTCTGGGGAGAGGGATGGGCGGGGTAAAAACCGGGTACATCCTTTACGTTTGAGACCGGGGACATGGTTTACAGGTATCAATCATGGTCAGGAGGTACTGACCATGCCCTGGAATCGAGAGTCCCCGATGGATCAGCGAGTGAAATTAATCCATGACTGGCTTAGCGGCAGTTACAGCAAGAGCCAACTGAGTCGACGATATGGCGTTAGCCATCGAGCCGGTGATTGAGTGTGTCGTCGAGCAATTGGCCTCACCAGCGCCTGATCCAGACTGGTGCCCACAAAATGCAGGGTCAGCGATCGGCCGAAAACCGGTCGCGACTGTTGGTCAGGTGCAGCCACATGGCCGCCCGCGCCGCGTCTGGATCCTGGCGTTTGATCGCATTGAGAATCGCCTCGTGCTCAAGGTTGGCCAGCTGCCCGAGCTTGCTCAAGTCCACCGCGCCGCGCTCGGCGGCATTGACGCGGGTGCGCGGGATCATGGCGCTGCCCAGGTGCTGCATGATTTCGGTGAAGCACACGTTGCCGGTGGCTTCGGCGATCAGCAGGTGAAAGCGCTTGTCGGCTTCGACGCAGCTGTCGTTGTTGGCCAGCAGGCTTTGATAGTCGTCCAGCGCTTCGCGCATCTGCGTCAGTTGATGCTCGGTGCGACGGGTTGCCGCCAGTGCGGCGGCCTGGGTTTCCAGACCCATGCGCAACTCCAGAATGCTGCGCACCCCCAGCGCGGTATCGACGTTCAACCGCAGCCCCTGCTCCGGTGCTCGTTCAATCACAAAGGTGCCGATGCCGTGGCGGGTTTCCACGAGACCGGACGCCTGCAACTTCGAGATTGCCTCGCGCACCACCGTGCGACTGACCCCGTGCTCCTGAACAATCGTGTTCTCGGACGGCAGCTTGTCCCCGGGCAGCATCTGGCCGAGCAAGATGCTCTGGGTCAGTTTGGCGACCAGGTCATGAGCCAGGTTGTGGGTGCGCTTGCGGGCAGGCGCGTCGAGGTCTTCTTGCATGGCGATCATCCGGAAGCAGGGCTACCGGAATCGTAGCACTGCGCTCGATGGGAATCTCAAGAAAACACCCACCAACTTGTATGACAACACTCAACAAATCGGCTATTCGAGCCCACAAGAAAGGTCGTACATCACGGAAAAAGAATAACAAACGCTCTATAAAGCGCCATTTTGTTGGGCGATCACTCTTGCGTGATGAAAAAACGTAGTTGTATGATGTCTATCAACAACGCAACACCCAGTCACACCCCGCATAAAAATAATCAGTGGGAGATAACGCAGTGAATACATCCATATCCGGGATGAACGATGGCGCCGATTCGGTCCTGAAATCCGCCATCTCGAAAGTGAAACGCCATGTTCTGCCGCTGTTCGTGATCATGTTCATCGTCAACTACATCGACCGTGTGAACATCGGCTTCGTCCGCGCCC
The DNA here is from genome assembly GCF_050434865.1 of Pseudomonas silensiensis. Lineage (NCBI taxonomy): Bacteria > Pseudomonadati > Pseudomonadota > Gammaproteobacteria > Pseudomonadales > Pseudomonadaceae > Pseudomonas > Pseudomonas silensiensis. The sequence continues at coordinate 34,163 of NZ_JBNDJH010000025.1, read as the reverse complement.
ACATGGAACATGACCTGGGCATCGGCGCTGCCGCCTACGGCCTCGGCGCCGGTCTGTTCTTCATCGGTTACGCGCTGTTTGAAGTCCCCTCCAACATTCTCCTGCAAAAAGTCGGCGCTCGAATCTGGCTGACCCGCATCATGCTGACCTGGGGCCTGGTCGCCGCTTGCATGGCGTTCATCCAGAACGAAACCCACTTCTACATCCTGCGATTCCTGCTCGGCGTGGCCGAAGCCGGTTTCTTCCCCGGAGTGATTTATTACTTCACCCGTTGGTTGCCTGGCGTTGAACGCGGCAAGGCGATTGCCATCTTCCTCAGCGGTTCGGCGATTGCTTCGCTGATCTCCGGCCCGCTGTCCGGGTTACTGCTGCAAATCAGCGGTTTCGGGATGCACGGCTGGCAGTGGATGTACTTCATTGAAGGGATGTTCTCGGTCGGGCTGTGCGTGTTCGTCTGGTTCTGGCTGGACTCCAAACCCCACGACGCCAAATGGCTGAGCCGCGCCGAACAAGACGCGCTGGTCAAAGCCATCGACGACGAACAACTGGCCCGCGAAGCCGCGACGCCGATCAAGCCGTCGTTGGGCACACTGCTCAAGGATCGCCAGATCATCCTGTTCTGCCTGATCTATTTCTTCATCCAATTGACCATCTACGCCGCGACCTTCTGGCTGCCGAGCATCATCAAGAAGATGGGTGACCTGAGCGATATTCAGGTCGGGTTGTTCAACTCGATTCCATGGTTGCTGTCGATCGTCGGCATGTACGCCTTCGCTTCGCTGTCGGCCAAATGGAAGCATCAACAAGCGTGGGTCGCCGCGGCCCTGCTGATTGCAGCAGCCGGGATGTTCATGTCCACCACCGGCGGACCGATCTTCGCCTTCGTTGCAATCTGCTTTGCTGCGCTGGGTTTCAAATCGGCGTCGTCGCTGTTCTGGCCGATTCCACAGGCCTATCTGGATGCGCGGATCGCTGCCGGCGTGATCGCGCTGATCAACTCGGTGGGCAACCTCGGCGGCTTCGTCGCGCCGACCACGTTCGGCCTGCTGGAAGAACGCACCGGTTCGATTCAGGGCGGGCTGTACGGCCTGGCCGCGACCTCGATCATTGCCGCAATCATCGTCTTCGCCGCACGCAACAAACCGAAATCCGCACCTGCCGCTGCACTGGCCAAACCAGCGCCCAATCACGCCTGAACACTCATGTAAGAGCACTGTTTTGAAGGACATGACAATGAACACACAAGAAACCGCCAAAGCCCCGATCATCACCAGCATGCAGGTTGTTCCGGTGGCCGGCCACGACGGCATGTTGCTCAATCTGAGCGGTGCTCACGGGCCATTTTTCACCCGTAACATCGTGATCCTCAAGGACAACGCCGGTCACACCGGCGTCGGTGAAGTACCGGGCGGTGAGCGCATTCGCCAGACCCTCGAAGATGCTCGCTCCTTGGTGGTCGGCAGCCCGATCGGCACTTACCAGAAGATCCTCAATCAAGTGCGCCAGACCTTCGCCGATCGCGATGCCGGCGGTCGCGGGTTACAGACGTTCGATTTGCGCATCACCATCCACGCCGTCACCGGCCTGGAAGCCGCCCTGCTCGATCTGCTCGGTCAGCACCTGGACGTACCGGTTGCCGCCCTGCTCGGCGAAGGTCAGCAGCGTGATGAAGTGAAGATGCTCGGTTATCTGTTTTATGTCGGTGATCGCGACGAAACCGACCTGGCCTACCGCAGCGAGCCGGACGCCGACAACGACTGGTTCCGCGTGCGTCACGAAAAAGCCATGACCGCCGACGCCGTGGTGCGTCTGGCCGAAGCCGCCCACGCTCGCTACGGTTTCAAGGACTTCAAACTCAAGGGCGGCGTGCTCAGTGGCGATCAAGAAATCGAAGCCGTCACCGCCCTGGCCGAACGCTTCCCCGATGCGCGCATTACCCTCGATCCGAATGGCGCGTGGTCACTCAAGGAAGCCATTCGCCTGTGCCGGGATCAGCATCACGTACTGGCTTACGCCGAAGACCCATGCGGCGCGGAAAACGGTTATTCAGGCCGGGAAGTCATGGCTGAATTCCGTCGTGCCACAGGCCTGAAAACCGCGACCAACATGATCGCCACCGACTGGCGGGAAATGGGCCACGCGATCCAGTTGCAATCAGTGGACATTCCGCTGGCCGACCCGCACTTCTGGACCATGCAGGGCTCGGTCCGCGTGGCGCAGATGTGCAATGAATGGGGCCTGACCTGGGGTTCGCATTCCAACAACCACTTCGATATTTCCCTGGCCATGTTCACCCACGTCGCGGCCGCCGCGCCGGGTGAAATCACCGCCATCGATACGCATTGGATCTGGCAGGACGGCCAGCGCCTGACCAAAGCGCCGCTGCAAATCGTCGGCGGCTGCGTACAGGTGCCGAAGAAACCAGGGCTGGGCGTCGAACTGGACATGGATCAACTGGCCAAGGCTCATGAGTTGTACAAAGGCATGGGATTGGGTGCGCGGGATGACAGCGTGGCCATGCAGTTTCTGATTCCCGGATGGAAATTCGATAACAAGCGGCCGTGTCTGGTGCGCTGATTCAGCGGTCGCGCCTGGCCTGTTAACAATCAGCCCGGCTCGCCTAAAGGCGGTCGGGTTTAAAAACCGTTCGGAAGGTTGCGTTTAACACCCTAAAATAGCGCGCAATTGAATCACTGACGGACCAAACCAACATGGATAGGCTGAAAACTCTCGCCGTTTGCGTGGCGCTGCTCGCCACTGGCCAATGTGTCGCACAGGATCAAATCGAAACGGTGGTGAATGCCGCCGTACGACCGGTCATGCAAGCCCAGGCCGTTCCCGGAATCGCCGTGGCCGTGACCGTCAACGGAAAGCCGTATTACTTCAACTACGGCGTGGCTTCGAAAGAGAGCGCACAACCCGTCACTGAAAACACCCTGTTCGAGATCGGTTCGGTAAGCAAAACCTTCACCGCCACCCTCGCCGCCTACGCTCAGGCCTCCGGCAAACTGTCCCTGTCGGACAAGGCCAGCAGCGTGCTGCCGGAACTGCGTGGCAGCGCGTTCGATAACATCAGCGTGCTGCAACTGGGCACCTACAGCGCCGGTGGCCTGCCGCTGCAATTCCCCGACGAGGCCGATGCACCGGACAAGATGCTCGGCTATTTCCAGCAGTGGAAACCGACCTATGCCGCCGGCACGCATCGGCAATATTCGAACCCGAGCCTGGGGTTGTTCGGTTATCTGGCAGCCCAAAGCATGGGCGCGCCGTTTGATGACGTGATGGAAAAAACCCTGCTGCCGAAACTCGGGCTGAAACACACCTACCTCACAGTGCCGCAAGCTCAGATGGGGCTTTACGCTCAGGGTTACAACAAGGAAGACAAACCGGTGCGAGTCGGGCCGGGAGCGCTGGATTCGGAGGCTTATGGGGTCAAAACCAGCGCGGCGGACATGATTCGCTATGTTGAGGCGAACATGAAACCGGCCAGCCTCGAAGACCCGATGCAACGAGCAATCGCCACGACGCACACCGGTTACTACAAGGTCGGCGACATGACTCAAGGCCTCGGATGGGAGTTCTACCACTACCCGGTCACCCTCGATACATTGCTGGCGGGTAACTCGACGCAGATGGCGATGGAGGCTCACGAAGTCCAGTGGTTGACCCCGCCGCAACCTCAACCGGAAAGCGTGCTGATCAACAAAACCGGCTCAACAAGCGGCTTCGGTGCCTACGTGGCGTATGTGCCGTCGAAAGACATCGGCATTGTGATCCTGGCCAACAAAAACTACCCGAACCCTGAGCGGATCAAGATTGCTCATACGATATTGAGTGCACTGGCGAAGTAACCAAGAGCAACTAGATCTCTAATAGGCAAACAAAATGGGCGACCCCTTTGAGGTCGCCCATTGTCGTTACTGCGTCAGCTCAATGCCGAGTCGGCGGCTGAGCGTCAGGTGCATCGCTTCTCGGATCAAGATTTTCCCGTGCCTGATTCACCAACAACTCAGTGACCGCCGCCAAATGCTGAATCGACAGCAGCACCTTGCGGTTCGAGCCTTCCAGTATCCCGGCAAAACTCGCAATCAGAACATTCAGGGAGGCAAGGTTTTCGCAGGCCTGATTCAGCAGGGTCAGTGTGTCGACACCGGGGGCAACAGTGAAAACCTGCTGGGTCGTGGCGGGACGCCCGGGGCTTCGGGTGACTGCGCCTTTTGCGGTTTCACACGGCTTCGCGGGGCCGGAATGATCGGCGTCAGTTGGGGTTTGCGGTTGATGCTTGCTGAACTTTTTCACAGACGAGGCTCCTTGTTGTGCCATTGGTGTTTTCGTCCCTGGATCCCTCAGTGTCGCGGATTCCCACGTCCGACCGCGATTTTGCGGTGGCTGACGAAGGCTAGCGGTGCTCTCTGACAGAAACCAGTTCATCAAGACCGACAGAACTTGCAGGAAACTTCCGAGACCAATAGAAGCCAATACATCTCACCCCGGAACACCCGGTTTTTTTAGCAACTGCCGAGCAAACAAAATGGGCGACCTCTTGAGGTCGCCCATTTTTCATTGTTGTAGCAGTTGGCGCAGCCTGCGTTCGGCTGCTCCAAAAGTCTGCGTTTAATCATCCGGCATTTCAGGGGGTTTGGCAGGCTTCGCCGGTTTGCCCGGTTTTGCACCTTTGGCACCCTTGGTGGCCGGTTCCGCTACAACGGGCATCGCGACCGCCGGCGCTGCGGCTTCTTTTTCAGTCGCTGGCAAGGCGTCGATGGTATCGAAGATTTTCTTCAAATTGACCGATTTTGATTCATCCCCCGAACTCTCGAACTTCTTCTCGCCGTCCTTGCCCACCAGGATGACTTTGGGTAACGCCCCCGCGCCGAGTTTCAGCGAGCGAATCAGTGCCATGGTGTCCTGTTGGCCGAGATCCTTGCCGTCGAGTTGACCGAACATGTTCAGCACGGTGTACACCCTGATATTGCGTTGGGCGACACCCTCCTTGTTGGCTGGATCGTCCAGCGACTTTTTCAGGCCCACCCAGACCGGGTCAACCGTGCTGGGAGCAATCACAATCAGTGGCCGGGCCCTGCCCTTGTCAATATCCAGAGGTGAGCCATCATCGGCGGCAAACAAGGGGCCGGCGAAAGCCAGCAGAGTAGTCAGGATCAATGACCTGATGAGCATGCGCATCTCCTTTTGATATCCACGCTCTAATGATTGCGCATCGCGGCGTTCGTTCCGGGTGACGCACGCAATTATGTCTCGCCTTGCCCCAAGCTTAGGTCAGGGCGGTCATTGCGCAACAGGCTGAGCTAATCTCATAGCTCAATAACGACGCCCTGAACCGCCGTGAGGACCCGTGCATGAGCGCTCAGTTGAACCACACCATCGTCTGGTGTCGCGACAAGCAGACATCAGCCAACTATCTGGCAGACATCCTCGGTCTGCCCCGCCCCGAACCCTTCGGCCCGATGCTGATCGTCAAGTTCGACAACGGTGTGTCGCTGGACTTCTACGACAATGAGCCGCCGATTGCCTCCCAGCACTACGCGTTTTTGATCGGTGACGACGATTTCGATGCGGCCTTCGCCCGCCTGCAAGCCCGAAAGCAACCCTGGTGGGCCGACCCCGGCAAACAACGACCGAACGAGATCAACGATTACGGCGGTGGCCGGCGAGTTTACTTCGATGACCCGGACGGGCATCTGCTGGAAATTCTGACCCGGGCCTAAGCCGCGCCCGTCACCAACGCCGGAATGGAAAAGGTGAAGACGCTGCCAACCCCCGGTTCGCTCTCGGCCCAAAGCTCTCCGCCATGGGCCTGCACGATGCTGCGGCAGATGTACAAACCCAGGCCACTGCCGTTGGGATTTCCGTCACGAACCGACCAGTAGCGCTCGAAGATGTGCGGCAAATGCACGGCGTGGATACCGCCGCCATTGTCGCGTACCGAGATCAGCACCTTGCCGTCTACCTGGCGGGCGCTAAGGTCGATACGTCCGCCTGAGGGGGTAAATTTAATCGCGTTGCCCAACAGGTTCGACAGCACCTGGAACAACCGCTGGGGATCAGCGTCGATGCTCAACCCTTCAGAACTGCTGCAGTTGAGCTCGATGTTTTTGTGGGACGTGAGGGTCACCAGCAACGAACAGGCTTCCTGAAGCAAATCGACCACATCCAGCGGCCTGCACGCGAGTGGGTATTTGCCTGCATCGAGTTTCGACTTGTCCAGCAAATCGACAATCAGGGTGTTCATCCTTGCGGTGGCTTCTTCCATGGTGCCGAGGGCCGCGCTCATCCGCACGGTATGCTTGCCTTCGTCCTTGGCGACCAGGCGCTGCATCATTCCGCATTGCATGATGATGATGGTCATGGGATTGCGCAGGTCATGGGACACCACCGCCACCAACTCATCACGCTCGCGGACCGCTTGATGCTCGCGGAGCACCTGACGGGCGAGGTCGTTTTCGATGGCATTGCGGCGCAGTTCTCTGACCGCATAAGCATCCGCCGTGCTCCATTCGCGCGCCCTGCCCTCGACTTGCTGTTCCCACAGCGCAAAGGAGGTACGCGGCTGCAGACGGTTGTCGGTCCCGGCACTGAAATGCTCGTCAGGATTGCCGCTCCACTTCATGCTGGAGCGCAGTTGCGGGCGGAACCACAGGACGCCGTTGTCCACAGGCTTGGGCAGTACGAAAGCCAGCAGACCGCTGGCCACATCGCTGTAGCGCGCGCTGGCACCGTGCAAGCCTTGCAGGTGGTCAGTCAACAGCGGCTCGCCGCTTGCCAGGCATTGCTCGCGCACCCACAGGTAAAGGGCGCGCACCTGCTCGACCGTCGGGCACTCACCGAACAACTGCAAGCGATCTTCGATCAATACGGCAACGCCACTGGCCTCGGTCAGGTCCAGCAATTGCGCCGGGTGGTTGAGCAGCCCCTCCAGCACACCCCTATCAGCCAGGCGCATCGCTGTGGTCAGTTCAGTGATCAGCCGGGATTTCTGTTCACGCTGACGCTGTTCGTCCCGGGTTTGCAGGGCCGTGATCTGCACGCTGAGCAATTGGGCGATCGCGGCGCACATCGTGCGCACCGAGTGACTGACCAGCAACGGTTCAGGATGGGCACACGTGATCAGCCCCCAAAGCTGATCGCTCTCCAGCAGCGACAGGCTCATGGAGGCCCGCACGCCCATGTTTTCCAGGTACTGGCAGTGCACTGGCGACACGCTGCGCAGGACCGAAAACCCCAGATCCAGAGGCTGCCCGGTATCAGGGCGCAACACTGGAAGAATCGGCACCGGCACATAACGCGCATCCGGGATCACCCGAATCCAGTTCAGGCGATACAGCTCACGCGCCTGCGCCGGAATGTCCGAGGCGGGGAAGCATTGACCCAGGTAACCGGACAGAACACCGCCCAGCGCCTCGCTGATGACCTGCCCGTGCCCCGCCGGCTGGAAACGATAAATCATCACCCGGTCGAAGCCGGTCAGGCGGCGGATTTCATCGACACTGACGGTGTACAAGTCCTCCAGCGTGCTGGCTGCCTGCATCCGTCGCAGAGCCCGAAGCAGGATGGCGGTGTTGTCCGGTGTGGCGTCGTGCAACGGCTCCAGCTCAAGAATAATCACACCGTCACGTCGGTTGAGCGATCCGTTGAACCGCTGCCCCCCTATCTCCAGCGACAACGGATTGGCGTCCTCCAGGTCATTCAACAACAGCGCCTGACGAACCTGCTCTGTCGCCGTAGCGCCCGACAGCAGCGCCAACGGTTGCTGCAATAAAGCCGCCGCCGTCTGACCGAGCAACGCAGCACAATTGCGGCTGATCTGCTGGATGATCAACTCAGGCTCACTCAGGGTCAGCAGAACGCCATGGGGCTGGATCGACCCCGGAATCCGGATCGCTTCACTGGCGCATTCGGCGAGCGCGGCGTCGAGTTGCTCATCGGTGAGGCGGTTCATACCAATACCTCGCAGCGCTCGAGCCAACCTTCGAAGGCCTCGAAAGTCGCTTGGGCCGCAACCACCGACTTCGCTCGTTCAACGGGATCACACACCTCATACAGGCACGCCAGGAAACCGCGCCACATCAGCAAGGTCGACGGGCCGTACACCGAAAAAAACCGGCCGCCCGTGTGTTCATCGATGCCGAGGCGCGAGTACAGGCCGTTGCGCAGCGATTGCCCACCCAGCGTCGCACCTTCCAGGACGTACAACACGCCCAGCACATCGGCAATGGAGCGGGGCTGAAGGGAAAACGGGCAGAGGGGGATGGCATCGATGGCGGCAGCGTCCAGACCCAAGGCATACAGATCGGCCTCAAGCGACGGGGTTTTGCTACGCATCAGCCAGTCCAGACCGGGAATGTTCGTCGCCACCGGGAACAGCAGGTTTTCCAGCGGCCGATAAAAACCGTAGTAGGCCTCGATCAGGCGGGTGTAGAGCAATAAATCGGCAGTGAAAAACGGAATGCGCTTTTCCAGCACCAGATGCTGCCGGGTCGTGGCGGTGCGCAGCTCACTGAGGATCAGCGGCAGGCTTTTGGACGGGGCGGTCACGACAGTGTGTCGAAGCAATACCCGGCTTCGTGGCTTTGATACTCGGCGATTGGCGTGGACACGTGCCACCTCTAGTCGATCACGGGAAAATGCCGACAGGTCATTCAAGGTGAATGCAGGCTGGCTTTCCACCGTAGCACCTATGCGGTGCAGGAGGTGGTTTGTTTCTGGAACGGGCGAAATCAGAACGCCAGTTTGTACCCGATCAGCACCAGCATCGTGGCCAGGCAAGGTCGCAGCACTTCATCGGAGATGCGGCCAGTCAGGTGGCTGCCCAGGTAAATCCCCGGCAGCGAACCGATCAGCAAATAACCCAGCACGTGCCAATCCATGTTGCCCATGCTCGCATGGCCGAGGCCGGCCACCAGGGTCAGCGGTACGGCGTGCGCGATTTCCGTGCCCACCAGGCGGCGGGTCGGCAACAGCGGATAGAGAATGAACAACGCGACGGTGCCCAAGGCGCCAGCGCCGATGGAGGTCAGGGCAACCATGGTGCCGAGGACCAGACCGGTGATCACGGTCAGTGCATTCAAGCGCTTGCCGCTGGGGTTGTAATGACCGCCCGCGCGTTTGTGAGCGAAATCGAGCAGGCGTTTCTTGAAGAAAATCGCCAGCGCCGTGGCAAACAGCACAAAGCCCAACGCCTGTTTGATGACCGCGTTCATCGCCTCGGGCGACGTTTGCAAGGTGCTCAGGAACCACAACGTCAGCGCCACCGCCGGCACACTGCCGAGGGTCAGCCAACCGGTAATGGCCCAGTCGATGTTCTTGTTCTTGCGATGAACCAGCACGCCACTGGACTTGGTAATTGCCGCGTACAGCAAATCCGTCCCCACTGCGGTGGCCGGATTGACGCCGAACCACAACAGAATGGGAGTCATCAAAGAACCGCCACCCACCCCGGTCATCCCGACAATAAAGCCGACCACCAGACCTGCCACGACTAAACCGAAATTACCGAATTCCATTAACACGCCCACAAAAAACGCATGAAAAATCTGGTCCGCAGCATAGCGATTTTTCTTATAACCAGTTATATCGATGCGATCTATATTTATGCACTTTTTCGTTTACTGCACGGGCAAGAAATTCAAAAACAGCAAACTCTGCGCGTAATTCAAGCCGATCCGTCGGTAGCGCTCGTCAAGCATCTGCGTCAGCAAATCCAGCCGCGCGACGATCTTGCCGAACTCCACGGCGAAACTCAGGTTGCTGCCCTCCTCCGAAATTTCGTTGGAGAACAGCAAAGGCTCGCCGTTCTTGCTTTGTCGCTGGCTGAGTATCCAGGTGGCTTTCTCGATGTTGCGGGCAGCGTTGCTGACGAACGTCGGGTTGATCGCATCGGTCATGTAGAACTCGATCCGATTGCCGTGGGCAGTCACGAGCATGCTGCCAATGGCATAGATGAAGGCACCGACGCGGTCGCCGAGAAACTCCGGGCTCATGGCATAACTCAGCGCTGCCAGGTCTTTTTTGCCACCCAGGGTCGGCAGCGGCTGTTGCTGTTCGATGGCCATGCGCACTTGCTTGCCAGCGGTGCGGGCGTCGAGGAAACCGGATTTTTTCAGCTCCTCCGGGTTACGCAGGTAGAGCTTGCTCATCAGCAGGTAGAGGCTGTCGAGGTTGTCACGCATCGTCAGGGTCGCCATGCGGTCGACGCTGGTCTGGAGGAATTCCTGGGGTTTGCCTTCACGGAACTGGGTGACGATGTCGCTGCCCTGCTGCTGACTGCACCCAGAGGCTGCGAGCATCGACAAGCAGGCCAACAGCAGGCAATAGCGGCGGATTGACGGGGTGGTGCGGGGTAAAACTCGAGCCATGGGTTCTTGAACTTGGGCATGGGCCGGCGGTGGGGATTCGCCGCAGGCTGGCCAAGGATAGAGCCGTGAATCCTTGAAAAGTGCGGTGCCGGCGGTCCGTAAGCCCTGACAACTGTTAAGAGGATCACCAAATTAGTCATACTTTATAATTGCAACAGCTCCTACATCAGCTATAAATCCTTCCTTGATCGCATTGAAACGCGATTATTAGTATGACTACTTCGTTAAAAACAACAAAAAGGAAGGTCAACCATGCTTCAATCCCGATACCCACTCTGCGGCCTTGGACTGTCCCTGATGATCGCCACCCTCTGCGCCCAGGCCGCCGGCCTGTCCAGCGAACACAAGGCCTTCGGCAAAACCAATGACGGCACGCCCGTCGAGCAATACATCTTGCGCAACAGCCATGGCCTGACCGCCACGGTCATTACCTACGGCGGCATTTTGCAGTCGCTGAAAGTGCCGGACAAAAACGGCAAGCTCGACGATGTAGTGCTCGGTTTCGATAACGTGCAGGGCTATCAGAGCGGCACGGCGTACTTCGGTGCGACCATCGGACGCTTCGGCAATCGCCTGGCCAACGGTGCTTTCGAACTGGACGGCAAGCGCTATCAGGTACCGCTCAACGACGGTTCCAATTCGCTGCACGGCGGCCCTCGGGGTTTTGACAAAGACGTCTGGAAAGCCCAACCGAGCAACGGCAAGGATTCGGTCGGCGTGACCCTGACATACCTGTCGGCGGACGGTGAAATGGGCTTTCCCGGCAACCTGAAAACCGAGGTCACCTACAGCCTCACTGAGCAAAACGAGTTGCGCATCGACTACAAGGCTTCCACCGATAAAGCCACAGTGTTGAACCTGACCAATCACAGCTATTTCAACCTGGCCGGCGCCGGTAACGGTGATGTGCTGAAACAGCTCGCCACCCTGCACGCCAGCCATTACACGCCGGTCACCGGAAAATTAATCCCGACCGGCGAACTGGCCCCGGTGGCCGGCACACCGATGGACTTCACCCAACCGACCGCCATTGGCAAGAACATCAAGGCCGATCACCCACAGTTGAAATTTGCCGAACCGAAACAGGGCGGCTTCGATTTCAACTGGGTGCTGAACGCCATGGGTGATGTGGGCCAACTCGCCGCCGAGGTCAGCGATCCGCAATCCGGTCGTCGCTTGCAGCTCTACACCACCGAACCCGGTGTGCAGTTCTACACCAGCAACTTCCTCGACGGTTCGGTCAAGGGCAAGGCTGGCAAGGTCTATCCGCACTGGGGCGCGTTCACGCTGGAGACTCAGCACTATCCGGACTCGCCGAATCAGCCGACCTTTCCGTCCACGCGCCTGGACCCGGGCAAGACCTATGCCCAGAGCACTGTGATGAAGTTTTCTGCCCAATAACCCAGGACACTTCCTTTCTGGTGCTCGATGGAACCACCGGGCTATTCTGCTGCCCACTGATGTATCGATCGAAATTCAGAAAGGAGGTTTGAATGCGGACCCTCGAACTGGCCGGCGTCAACGTACCGGTCATCGGCCAAGGCACCTGGCGCATGGGCGAAGATCGTTCCCGGCACACCCAGGAAGTGGCTGCATTGCGTCAGGGCATCGAACTCGGCATGACCCTCATCGACACCGCTGAAATGTACGGCGAGGGCGGCGCTGAGGAAGTGGTCGGTGAAGCCATCGCCGGCAGGCGTGACGACGTCTTTCTCGTCAGCAAGGTGTACCCACACAACGCCGGCCGCAAAGGCATCCCCCAGGCGTGCGAACGCAGTCTGCGGCGGCTGGATACCGATTACATCGATCTCTACCTGCTGCACTGGCGCGGCCAGTACCCCCTTGAAGAAACGGTCGAAGCCTTCGAACGCTTGCGCGAAGAAGGCAAGATCGGTCGCTGGGGCGTCTCCAATTTTGATGTCGACGACCTGGAGGAACTGGCCTCACCGGCCTGTGCCACCAATCAGGTGCTCTACAACCTGGAAGAACGCGGCATCGAGTTTGATCTGTTGCCCTGGAGCCGCCAGCATCACATGCCGGTCATGGCCTACTGTCCGATCGGTCAGGGTGGGCCTATGCTGAACCATACAACCCTCAAACAAATAGCCGCCCGTCACCGTGTGACGCCGGCCCAGGTAGCACTGGCATGGATGCTGCGTAAGGAAGGCGTGATCGCCATCCCCAAGGCGGTCCGACCCGAGCACGTACAACTCAACGCGCAAGCGGCGCAATTGCAATTGGAGACTGGGGATCTGGAGGCGCTGGACCAGGCGTTTCGCGCGCCACAACGCAAACAGCGGTTGGCCATGGTCTGAGCCATCGCTGTCTGTCAGAGGGCTTCGGCATGAGAAGCACTGATCAGGACGATTCCTTTAATCTGCAACGCTTTATCCAGGCGCAGGACCCGGTGTTCAAACGGGTCCAGGCCGAGCTGAACGCCGGTCACAAGCGCAGTCACTGGATGTGGTTCATCTTTCCGCAATTCTCAGGATTGGGCGGCAGCGAGATGTCCCGCCACTTTGCCATTCGTTCCAAAGAGGAAGCCGCGGCGTACCTCAATCATCCGCTGCTGGGTTCACGGTTGCGCACCTGCACGCAATTGGTGCTGAACATCGAAAACAGCTCGATTGCGGCCATCTTCGGTCACCCGGACAATCTCAAGTTTCACTCTTCCATGACGCTGTTCGCCCAGGTTGCCGGCGCCAACAGCGACTTTCATCGAGCACTTGACCAGTATTTCCACGGCATCCTGGATGACTGGACGTTGTTGCTGCTGGATTCAAAACAGGCCCAACTGCCCACCCACCAAGGTTGAAAAGTCGTCGTCCACGAAGGGCAGAATGGCGTCCGCCACCGGTTGCAGCTGGCGGGAGACGTAGTGGTCGTAGTCGATGGGCGCGCTGCGGATTTCCAGCGGCTCGGGCCCGGCGACGGTGATCACGTAACTGATCCAGCCACCGTTCTGGTATTGCCGCGGACGGCCCTGCTGGTCGTTGTACTCATCGGCAATCCGCGCGGCCCGCACGTGGGGCGGCACGTTGCGCTGATAGTCATCGAGGGTGCGGCGCAGGCGCTTGCGGTAGATCAGGCGATCGTCGAACTCCCCCGCCAACGTCTTGCGCACGTAGTCGCGCACATAATCCTGATAGGGTTTGCGATTGAAAATGCGCAGGTACAGCTCCTGCTGGAACTGCCGGGCCAACGGCGACCAGTCGGTGCGCACGGTTTCCAGGCCTTTGTAGACCATTTCGTCGGTCCCATCGGCGCGGGTCACAAGCCCTGCATAGCGCTTCTTGCTGCCCTCCTCGGCGCCGCGAATGGTCGGCATCAGAAAGCGCTTGTAGTGGGTTTCGAACTGCAACTCCAACGCACTTTCCAGACCGTATTCCTGCTGCACGTGCTCGCGCCACCACTGGTTGACGTGATCCACCAGCGCGCGACCGATCTGCGCGGCTTCTTGTTGACCATGGGCACGGCGCAGCCAGACGAAGGTCGAGTCGGTGTCGCCGTAAATCACCGTGTGGCCCTGGGCTTCGATCAACTGTCGCGTACGCAGCATGATTTCGTGGCCGCGCAGCGTGATGGACGACGCCAGGCGTGTATCGAAGAAGCGGCAGCCGCTGGAGCCGAGCACGCCGTAAAAGGCGTTCATGATGATCTTCAGGGCTTGGGACAACGGCGCGTTGTGTTCGCGCTTGGCGGTTTCGCGACCTTCGGCGACTCGGGCGACAATCGAAGGCAGGCAATGCCGGGTTCTGGAAAAACGCGCACCGCGAAAGCCTGGCACCGACTCGCTGTCATCGGGATGTTTAAGCCCCTCGATCAAGCCCACCGGGTCGATGAGGAAGGTACGGATGATCGATGGATAGAGGCTTTTATAGTCGAGCACCAACACCGACTCGTACAGGCCCGGTTGCGAGTCCATGACAAAACCGCCGGGGCTGGCCTGCGCAGGCTTGTTCCCAAGGTTCGGCGCGACGAAACCCTGGCGGTGCATCAGCGGCATGTAAAGGTGCGTGAACGCCGCCACAGAGCCGCCACTACGATCCGCCGGCAATCCGGTGACGCTGGCCCGTTCCAGCAGGAAGGTCAGCAGCTCGGTCTTGGCGAAAATCCGCGTCACCAGCTCGCAGTCCTTGAGGTTGTACTTGGCCAGGGCCGGTTTGTCCTCGGCGAACATGCGGTTGATTTCGTCCATGCGCTGGTACGGATTGTCGATCGACTTGCCCTCGCCGAGCAGGGTTTGCGCGACGTTTTCCAGGCTGAACGAGGGGAAACTCCAGGTCGCCGAGCGCAGGGATTCGATGCCGTCGATGATCAGCCGGCCAGCAGCCGAAGCGAAGTAATGGTTGCGGCTACCGTGTTCGCGCCACTGCATTTCCTCGCCGCCACGCCCCAGTTTCAGCGGCACCGCCAGGCGCCGGGCGTGTTCGTGGAGCACGCGCAGGTCGAATTGCACGACGTTCCAGCCGATGATCGCGTCGGGGTCATGGCGAGCGAACCACTCGTTGAGTCTTTTCAGCAGCAGGGTTCGGGAATCGCAATATTCGAGCTGGAAATCCACTTCGCTGTCGTCGCCATTGGGCGGGCCCAGCATGTAGACCTGGCGCTCGCCGCAGCCTTCCAGCGCGATGGAATACAACTCGCCCTGAGCGGTGGTTTCGATGTCCAGGGAGACCAGCCTGAGGCTCGGGCGATAGTCGGGGTCGGGTTTCATTTGCGCATCGAGCAGCAGGCCTTCGGCGTTCGGCGTGCCACTGAACCGGACCGGCGCGGTGATGAAACGCTCCATCATGTAGCGCTCCGGCGGGCGCACATCGGCTTCGAACATGTCGACGCCGGCCTTGCGCAGCGCGGTTTCCAGGCGTATCAACTGGCCGTGCTGCTGGCAATACAGACCGAGTACCGGGCGGTGCTCGAAATCCAGCAATGCCAACGGCCGCAGCTCGACGTTCTTTTCGCCGCGCAGCAGCGCTTCGGCCTGCTCGCGCTGGGCGGCGGGGATGAACGCCACCGACGGTTGATGAGGCAGGCGGATCCGCTGGGGACCGGTGTCGGTCGCCAGCCAGAACTCGACTTCCGTACCGGCCGGGGTATCGCGCCAATGCCGGGTCAGGACGAAGCCCCGCTGTAAATCCACCACTGCAACCTCACATTTGATTCAGGTCGCAATTCTACGCGCCATTGCGGGTGGAAAGCGTGGAGGCTTATGGATTTGGCAGCCTTTAGAACCACCCCTCACCCTAACCCTCTCCCCACGGGGTAGAGGGGACTGACCGAGGTGTTTTCAAGAGATATTGCGACCGAGAAAATTGAGTCGAACTCAAGTTCGAAAACCATGAAGATCGGCTCCCTTTCCCCCCCTCCCCCGTGGGGAGAGGGGTGGTTCTTGAAGTCGCTGCCAGATTGCAGGTGTTTATCGACCTGGTACGGAGATATTCGAAAGAAAAACCGCTGAATGGCGTTTTTTGCGTGTTATCTGCCGCTTTCTCCCTTGCCCTCAGCGCCCGTGTCTACGATTCTTCAAGGACAACGACAACACCTGAGAAACTGCCATGAAAACCGTCGCCCAACTGCTGAAGTTAAAGGCCGAACAGAATCATGAGGTCCACACCATTGCACCGCATCAAATGGTGCTGGAAGCGCTGATGGTCATGGCCGCGAAAAACGTCGGTGCCTTGCCGGTCGTAAAGAATGGCGAGGTCGTCGGCATCATCAGCGAGCGTGACTATGCGCGCAAACTCGTGCTCAAGGGCCGCTCCTCCGTCGGTACGCCGGTCGAAGACATCATGGTGTCGCCGGTGATCACCGTGGACACTCATCAAACCGTCGAAACCTGCATGGGCATCATGTCCGACAAACGCCTGCGCCACTTGCCGGTGGTGGAAAACGGCACATTGATCGGCTTGCTGTCGATCGGCGACCTGGTCAAGGAGGCCATCGCCGAACAGGCCGAGTTGATTCGCCAGTTGGAGCAGTACATCCGCGGCGAATAGATCAATCCGGCCAATGCCGCGCGAAGACCGGTGCCAATGTCGGGTGCCGGTCGATGCGCGTAAGCCACGCGAAAAACCCGGGCCTTGCACTGCGTAAATGTTCCCGACTGCCCGCCCATCTGGACACCACCGCCGCCAGCACATCCAGCGCCCCCGGCGTCTCGTCGCCCAAGTACAAATCGCCCGAAAACTGATCGGCAAACACCTCCCAATTCCTGTGCAGTCGCGCGCGGGCACCGATCATAAGGTTTTGCCTGGACGATTCATCCGCCTCGGCCAACCAGCGCTCGGGGTAGTCGATGACGCCAATGGCCGAATAGCAATTGCTGACGATGTACACCAGGCCTCGAATGGCCTGATCCCGCGCGACGGTGTTTTTCGGCAACAGGTTTGATTTGGGGAACGTGAGCCCCAGGTGAATCAGAATCGCCGCGCTCTCGGTGAGAACGCTGCCATCGGGCAATTGCAGCGTTGGAATCTGCTTGAGCGGATTGAGTTTTTCCAGCGCGTGGGTCGCCTCGGGAGAGGCTTCAACGTCGATGAAGCGGTAAGGGATTTCGCAAAGCTCCAGTGCCGCTTCTATCGCGGCAGCGCCGGAGTTCTGGTGTCCGTATAGCTGGTACATATCGCGCGCTCCTGGCGAAACGAAAATAGAGTCAGCAGACGAGTAGGCACGAGGCACGTTCCCTGCCATTGGGCCGGGCGATACAGGTAAGATACGCCTCCCGGGCCGCGCTCATGAGTACCCGTCGCGGTTCACGCCCTACTGCACACTTCAAGGAAAGAACATGCGCCAACAGGATGGCGGTCTCGCCCAAATTCTTCGCCTCTATGGGTTTCTTCTGGCAGGCCTGGCCTTGAGTGGCTGCTCGCCGAACGAACACTCGTCATCGGCCAGTCTAGCCGGTGAACAAGGGCGCGGTGGCGCCATGCTCGCCTATGAGCACGAACTGCAACTGTTGCTGCCCCAGGCGCAAATCGGGCCGCGCTTGCAGGCCACACGTGAGGCCTGCGAAAGCGCCCGCTTCGGGGCCTGTAACGTTCTGCGTATCGAGCAAGGCGCCGGCCGCGCCGAGATCACGTTGCGCATTGCCCCCGCTGGCGTCGAACCGCTGGTCACGATGGCGGCTGAGGGTGGGGAACTGGGTCAACGGATCACCAGTGCCGAAGACCTGGCCGATGTTGTGGACGACACGCGTCGGCGTCAAGAACGGCTCAAGGCTCAGCAGCAACGTCTGGATGAGTTGGCGACCCGCAAAGACATCAGCGTCACGGATCTGATTACCTTGAGCAAAGAGCAGGCCGGGATCGAAAACGACCTGCAAGCCCTGGCCCAGATCGCCGCCGGACACCAGCGCCGTCTGGACACCAATCGGGTCACGCTGTCGTTCCTGCCGACCGGCGCCAGCAGTCGCTCGTCGCACCTGAGTCAAGCGTTCAGCAATTTGCTGGACAACCTGGCCGATGGCGCAGCCGATGCGCTGGAGAAAGTCAGCTATGCCCTGCCCTTCCTGATTCTGGCCTTCCCGCTGTTCATGCTGTGGGTCTGGTTGTGGCGCAAGTTTGTTCGCCGGCGCACGTGAGTCGTTGAACTGAAACATCACGCACACGAGGGGTGCGTTGTCCTTCCTATCATTGCCGTCGATGTTCACCATCACGGCAATGAAGTTCTCATAAAAAATCCGCGGCGTAACATCAGCTCCATACCCAACAACTACACCCCGGAGCACACCATCATGAAACGCCAAACTATCCTCAGCATCGCTTTCTCGGTTTTTGCAGTTAACGCTTTCGCCGCTACCTCTGTTCACCCGGTTGTCGCCGAAGGCGGCTCGGACCGTCTGATTGAAAGTCGTGTGGCTGAAGGTGGTTCGGATCGTCTGATCGAAAACCGCGTTGCCGAAGGTGGTTCGGATCGTCTGATCGAAAGCCGCGTTGCCGAAGGTGGTTCGGATCGTCTGATCGAAAACCGCGTTGCCGAAGGTGGTTCGGATCGTCTGATCGAAAACCGCGTTGCCGAAGGTGGTTCGGATCGTCTGATCGAAAACCGCGTTGCCGAAGGTGGTTCGGATCGTCTGATCGAAAGCCGCGCTGTATAAATGAATGGTTTTACCGCGGTACTCAATGAAAAACCTGGCCTTATCAGCCGGGTTTTTTTACGCCTGTTTTTTGCGCTCGGTCACTTGCCGGCCCGTGCCATGCAACGCTGATAACGCTCATCGACCCGCTTGGCAAACCATGCCGTGGTGAGTTTGCGGGTGATTTTCGGGCTTTGCAGCGCAATCCCCGGCAACACCGCACGCGGGAATGGCCGATCTTCCGCCTTTTCGGCCAGGGCGAAAACCCGTGCATAGAGCTGGGTGTCCTCGAATTCAAAGTTTTTGCCCTCCTCCAATTGATCCCGAATAGTCGGATTGCGCATGCCCAGTTGCTTGCCGAGGGTACGCACCGCCAATTCCGTGGTGCCTGGCATGATCGAATCGTAACGAACCAGGTCACCATCCAGCTCAAGCGGTATGCCCGACGCGCGACTCACCGCGTTCTGAAAAGCGGCATTGCGACTGGCGTACCAACCGGCATTGAAATCGGCAAAGCGGTACAGCGGTTGTTTGTAGCTCACCGGATAACCGAGCAAGTGGGCGATACCGAAGTACAAGCCGCCGCGACGACTGAACACTTCATGACGGATCGAACCGCTCACCGGGTACGGATACGCCTTCGCCTGTTCCTCGGCGAAATCGATGCTGACCTGCATCGGCCCACCGGTATGCACCGGGTTGAACCCACCGAACAGCGTCTTGCCCATGGGCACCATGCCGATGAAGTCATCGAAGATCGCGCTGAGCTCTTTTTCGCTGCGCGCCGCATTGAGGCGGTCGCTGTAGCTTTTGCCGTTGGATGAACTCACCTGCAGCGCACCGCTCACCAGCAGGCCCGGAATGTGGGCTTTGTCGGCACGGCGGTCGATCTCCTCGCGGGCGATTTTGCCCAGGCCCGGTACCGGCGGGTCTACCTGAAAGGTCGACTCCTGCTCGGTGACCGCCAGTACCGAGCACAGGTTTTGGGTAGATGGATAAATGTTCTGGGCAGCAAATGCTGCGTAAATATCGGTAGCCCAGCCCTGGCGATCGGTGGTTTTGGCCGGCAGCAGACGCACGATCTCGGCCTTGACCTCGGCAGGCTTGCGCGCAGGGAGCTCTTGCGTGCGCTGAGTACCGCAACCGGCCAACACCAGCAGCGCGGCGACGCTCATCATCAATCGATTGGCTTGCATGTTGCTCCATCAAATCCGTTGAGCCGGGTTAACCATACGATCAATGGCATGGCGCAGGCTATGACTCTCGCCGCCCCCTGCTGTTCCCCATCGCAGCGCGGGACCTTTTTCCGTTTGGCAGACAACCTGCCCGTCCGTCCCGGCTGAACCATACTTGTGCCACACACCGAGGAGGACAGTCTGATGAACCGTAGCGACGTTCTGATCATCGGCGCCGGCCCGACCGGGCTGGTGTTGGCGCTGTGGCTGAGCAAACTTGGCGTGCAAGTGCGCATCATCGACAAGACGTCGACACCCGGAACCACGTCGCGGGCGCTGGCCGTCCAGGCGCGGACGCTGGAGCTGTATCGCCAGCTCGACCTCAGCAATGCGGTGGTGCAGAACGGTCATCGAGTGGCCGCGGCGAACTTCTGGGTCAAGGGCGAACCTGTGGCGCGCTTGCCGCTGAGCCGCATCGGCGAAGGCCTGACGCCCTATGCGTTCCTCGAAATCTATCCTCAGGACGAACACGAACGGCTGCTGATAGACCGCCTCGAAGCCTTTGGCATCAAGGTGGAGCGCAACACGGTGCTGGAGAGTTTCTTGGAAAACGGTGACGGCATCACCGCCTATCTGCGCTTGCCCGATGGTCAGGAGGAAACCTGCCAGGCTTGCTATCTGGCAGGTTGTGACGGTGCCCGGTCGATCGTGCGCAAGACTCTGGACACCGGATTTCCCGGCGGCACCTACCAACAGATTTTCTACGTCGCCGACGTGCAGGCCAGCGGGCCGACGTTCAACGGCGAACTGCATGTGGATCTCGATGAAGCGGATTTTCTCGCGGTATTTCCCTTGGCCGGTACAGACCGCGCCCGTCTGATCGGGACCGTACGCGACGAGCGGGCCGAGCAAGCCGACACCCTGCAATTTGAAGACGTCAGCAGCCGGGCCATCGAGCATATGAAAGTAAAGATCGAGCAACTGAACTGGTTCTCGACCTACCGCGTGCATCATCGGGTGGCAGATCATTTTCGTACCGGGCGCGCGTTTCTATTGGGTGACGCCGCCCACGTCCACAGCCCCGCCGGTGGCCAGGGCATGAACACCGGCATTGGCGATGCCATCAACCTCGCCTGGAAATTCGCGGCGGTGTTGAGCGGCGGCGCTGAAGCCAAACTCCTCGACACTTACGAAACCGAACGCATCGCGTTTGCCCGCAGACTGGTCGCCACCACTGATCGGGTGTTCACTTTTGTCACGGCCGAAGGGCGCATGGCCGATTTGCTGCGCACGCGCCTGGCGCCGTTCGTGATTCCGAAAATGGCATCGTTTGAGGCGTCCCGCGAATTCCTGTTTCGCACGGTGTCGCAGATCACCCTGAATTATCGCGGGATGCCGTTGAGCACGGGTGTTGCCGGTCATGTTCACGGTGGCGACCGCCTGCCTTGGGCTCACGACGGTGAGGGCGACAATTTTGAATCGCTGAAATGTACGACCTGGCAGGTGCATGTGTATGGCGACACCAGCGACGAAATGATCGCCTGGTGCCACGAACATCATTTGCCGTTGCATGTGTTTGACTGGCGGCCGGCGTTTGAAGCGGCTGGCCTGGGACGCAACGGGTTTTACCTGTTGCGGCCGGATACGTATGTGGCGATTGCCGACAACTCTGCCGATCCCAAGGTGATCGAGCGGTACTTCCGGGATCACGGAATCAAACCGTTTTTCGGCGCCCACTGACTCAACACCGTAGAAATGTGGGAGCGGGCTTGCTCGCTCCCACATTTAATCTGCAGTGATACTTAGATCCCGGCCAGCGCCAGGTCCATTGCGAAGTAAGTGAAGATCAGATCCGCCCCTGCCCGCTTGATCGCCCCAAGGCTCTCACGCACCACGCGATCCTCATCGATCGCCCCGGCCTGGGCGGCGAATTTGATCATCGCGTACTCGCCGCTCACCTGATACGCCGACAGCGGCAAACGCGAGGCTTCACGGATGTCGCGGATGATGTCCAGGTACGCGCCGGCCGGTTTGACCATCAGCGCGTCGGCGCCTTCCTGCTCGTCCATCAGTGATTCGCGCACGGCTTCGCGGCGGTTCATCGGGTTCATCTGATAACTTTTGCGGTCGCCCTTGAGCGCGCTGCCGCCGGCTTCACGGAACGGACCGTAGAGCGCCGAGGCAAACTTGGTCGAATAGGCCATGATCGCGGTCTGGTTGAAACCTGCTTCATCGAGCGCCCGGCGAATGGCCTGAACCTGCCCGTCCATTGCGGCCGACGGGGCGATCACATCGGCGCCGGCACGGGCCGCGGCCACCGCTTGCCTGCCGAGGTTGATCAGGGTCTGGTCGTTGTCGACTTCATGGTTGTGCAGCACGCCGCAATGGCCGTGGTCGGTGTACTCACAGAAGCAGGTGTCGGACATCACAATCATGTCCGGCACGGCGTCCTTGGCAATGCGCGACATGCGCGACACCAGACCGTTGTCGCTCCAGGTATCGCTGCCGTTGCCGTCCAAATGGTGCGACACGCCGAACGTCATCACCGACTTGATCCCGGCCCGGGCATAACGCTCGATCTCACCCGCCAGTTTCGACTCCGGAATACGCATCACGCCGGGCATGCTTTTGATCGGTACGAAGTCGTCGATCTCTTCCTCGACGAAAATCGGCAGCACCAGATCGTTCAAGCTGAACTCGGTTTCCTGGAACAGGCTGCGCAGGCTCGCATTGCGGCGCAGACGGCGTGGACGTGCTTCGGGGAACTGACTGGACATGAGGGGTTCCTGAAAAACGGAGGACGAGACGAAAGTCGTAGGGGGCCAAAGCTTATTCCCTCAACGGTCAGGGGCACAAACATCGATTGTGGAAGACTTTGTTACGGGCCCGGCAATAATCCGACCTCATTGCGCCAGCTAAAGACAACGTTCAGGATTGAGCAAAACCAACACAAGGAGTGACGCAGCATGTTTGATATCCAAAACTACGGCAGCTTCCTTGCCGCGATTCTGATCTTCCAGTTAGTGCCAGGGCCAGGCACCTTCGCCATTCTCAACGCCACCGCCCGCAATGGCCTGGGCGCCGGGTTCGGCGCCGTGGGTGGCACGCTGCTGGGGGATGCGACGTACATGATTGCGGCGGCCATCGGCCTGGCGGCCGTGATGCAGGCCAATCCCCTGCTGTTCCAGATGCTGCAGTGGTTCGGCGCCGCGTACTTGTGCTGGATCGGCGTGCAATTGCTGCGCGCGCCAGCGACTCGGGACTCGGCGGGGCTGGAGCCGAAACGGTCGGCCCGGGACTACTTTCGCACGGCCCTGGCGGTGAGCCTGACCAACCCCAAGGTCATCCTGTTTTTTGTGGCGTTTTTTCCGCTGTTCATTCGCCCCGATGCCTCCAGCCTGACCCTGGTCGCGATGATGCTGCATGTTTCGTTCATCAGCGCGCTGTATCAGGGTCTGCTGGTTCTGCTGGGCAATGCCGCGGCCCGTCGTTTGAAAGCCATCCCCATAGCGCGAAAAATCGCGTCCCGCGTCGCCGGCATGGCGCTGGTCGGGTTCGGGATCAAACTGGCGGCGAGTAACCGTTAGGCCGCGACGCTCGGCGCTACAGATTCAAGGTTCCGCTGATGCAGGTCACCACCGCGCCGCCGATCCAGATCTCGTCGCCCACTTGCTCGACCTGAATGCGTCCGGCGCGCCCCATGGACAGGCCCTGGCTGACCACATAGGACGCCGGCGCCAGTCCATCTCTGAGCAACCATTGGGCAATTCCGGCGTTCAGGCTGCCGGTGGCGGGGTCTTCCGGCATGCCGTCGCCGGAGATAAACGCCCGCACCTCGAATTGTGCGTCATCGCCATCGCGCTCGGGATGCCATGGCGCGATGACACCGACGGCCAGGCCGAGCATTTGCGAATGATCCGGTTGCAGGTCCAGCACCTGCTGGCGATCCTCAACCATCACGGCCAGCCACCCGGCACCGTTGTCGACCCACTGAGTGCGCACAATCGCCCCCGTTTCCAGCCCGAGCCCCCGCCGCACCCGTTCCACCACATCCGCCTCCACTGGCCCGGTTTTGAGCAATGGCGGTGCGAGAAAGGCCAGCGCTGTCCCTTGTCGACGAACCCGCACCAGCCCCACGCCGCACTCCTGAATGATTTCTTCGCCCTTGGGCACGCCACCGGCCTCCAGCCACGCATGGCAGGTGCCCAGTGTCGGATGACCGGCAAACGGTAATTCGTTCAGGGTGGTGAAGATCCGCACGCGATAATCGGCGCGAGGATCGCGCGGTTCGAGTATGAATGTGGTTTCGCTGAGGTTGGTCCAGCTGGCGAACGACGCCATGTGCTCATCGCTGAGCTCATCGGCGTCGAACACCACCGCCAACGGATTGCCCTTGAGCGCAACACGGCTGAAGACATCTACTTGCTTGAAATCGAATGAGTGCATGGCCGTCCTTGGTCTTGATCAAATCGAAGCGTTTGGCTTGGGAATTTCCAGCCCGCGCTTCACCGCCGGCCGCGCCAGAAAGCGCTCCAGCACCCGCGTAACGTTCTTGAAGTCGTCGATGCCCACCAGCTCGCCGGCCTCATAGAAGCCGATCAGGTTGCGCACCCAAGGGAAAGTCGCGATGTCCGCGATGGTGTAGCGCTCGCCCATGATCCAGTCGCGCCCTTCCAGGCGATTATTGAGCACATTAAGCAGGCGTTTACTTTCATCGACGTAGCGGTCGCGGGGACGTTTGTCCTCGTAGTCCTTGCCGGCGAATTTGTTGAAAAAACCGAGCTGGCCGAACATCGGCCCGATGCCGCCCATCTGAAACATCAGCCACTGAATGGTCTCGTATCGCGCCGCCGATTCCTGGGCCAGCAGTTGCCCGCTCTTGTCGGCCAGGTAGATCAGAATCGCCCCGGACTCGAACAACGCCAGGGGTTGGTCCCCCGGACCGTGGGGGTCGAGGATTGCCGGGATCTTGTTGTTGGGGTTCAGCGAAAGAAATTCGGGGGACATCTGATCATGGGTGTCGAAGCCCACACGATGCGGTTCGTAGGGCAGTCCGATCTCTTCGAGCATGATCGACACCTTGACGCCGTTGGGGGTCGGCAAGGAGTAAAGCTGGATCCACTCGGGGTACTGAGCCGGCCATTTTTGGGTAATCGGGAACGCGGACAGATCGGTCATGGGAAGAATCCACGAGAAAATTGAGAGTGCCGATCTTAATGCAGGAGGATCTTTTGCCGGAATCAATCTCACTGATGTTAAAGATCAAGAGATTGCAGCCTTCGTAAGCACTACTACGTGTACTGTGTCCATAATTCCGCAACATCCTGTCGATAACCTTTGCTCTACCCCATCTCAGGTTGCCGCTACAGTGCTGCGCACTCGCCCGGATCGAACCAAAGGGGCTTCAGAGGACTCTGAGCATTGCCCTTTCGGAAACGGACCGGCCCAACGACATGGAAAACACCCGGCGCAGGGAGCTCGCGGTGTAAAGGTTTGTCAGCCTTAACCGAATGCGCTGAAGATCACCTATTCAAATGATGAGCCTTTTTAAATTCGCCAAACGCTTCAAGCATCGCGCGTATGTCGTCCTGCCCTGCCTGTTGGCGGTCGGCGCGCTGTTCCTGTTCCTTGAGCCCGGCGAAAGCCGCGCCCAACCGGCGGACGGCACCCAGACGCTGGTATTTCTGCGCCACGCGGAAAAACCCGAAGCCGGCCTCGGCCAGCTCAACTGCCAGGGCCTGAACCGAGCCATCGACCTGGCCACCTTGCTGCCGGAAAAATTCGGCAAGGCCAACTACGTGTTTGCCGCCAACCCGACGCGCAATGTCGAGGAAGGCGAACTGGACAATTCCTACAGTTACATCCGCCCCCTGATGACCATCAGCCCCAGCGCGATCAAGCTTGGTTTGCCGGTGAACATCAACTTCTCGGCCAACGACACCAGTGACCTAGCCGATGAATTGCTCCACGACAAGTATCACAACTCGGTCATCTACACCGCCTGGTCCCACGGCTATCTGCCGGAGCTGATCAACAAGGTCGCTGGAGAAGCCGTCGGCAAGAAACAGAACATCGCCGACGACTGGGAATCCAGCGACTACGACTCGCTGTACGTGCTCACCCTGACCTGGCACAACGGCAAGGCCAGTCTGCAGAGCCACGTCTACAAGCAAGGCCTGGATAATGGGCGGGAGACCTGTCCGACGTAAGTGTCGGCGGTGCCTTAAGTTTTATAGCGGCTGCAAGGGCCCCTTCGCGAGCAGGCTCGCGAAGGGGCCGGCAAAACCAACACATTACTTACGATTGATGCGCCGCGCTCGTAGATACTCCAGAACTGCAACCCTCTCCCCCGCGAATTCAATGCGAGCCCCTTTCTTCTCCCTCTGATACGCATACATCGGGTCGTAATACTCGCGAAGCAACCCTTCGATCCAGCCCCGGTGCAGGTCCACTGCCCCGCTGCTCGCCTGCTCCGCCAGCGCGTCTTCCATCAAAATCAATATCCGCCGATGGCGTTCACCGCCCAGGCGTTTCTGCACATTGTTCAGGCTCTCCAGCAAACGCTCGGAAAACAGCGCGAAGCCTTCCTCGCCATGCACGCCGATGAACTCGGCACACAAGTCCACCACGTAATCGCGCAGGATCCGTTCGACCCGCCCTTCCAGGCTGTCTTCCAGCCAGACCATCGGAAACTGTTGCATGCCCTGATACAGCGGCAACGGCAGCGCGCAACTGCCGATCGCACGGCTCTCGTCTTCCAGCACAAACTGCTCGATGCCGTGGGCGCGCTTCTTCAGCACGTCCACCGCCAGGCGGTTTTCAAAATCGATGTTGGAGGGTTGGCCGGTCGCGCGTTTACCGAAACTGGAGCCGCGATGATGGGCGTGGCCTTCAAGGTCCAGCCCGTTGCGCAACTGCGTGAGCACCTCGGTTTTACCGGTGCCGGTCATGCCGCCCAGCAAAACGAAATCACACTGGGCAACGGCCTGATCGAGCGTGTCCAGCAAGAAGGTGCGCATCGCCTTGTAACCGCCACCCACTCGCGGATAGTCGATGCCCGCCTCGTCCTTGAGCCATTGCTGGACGATCTGCGAGCGCAAACCGCCGCGAAAACAATACAAATACCCATCGGGATGAGCCCGGGCAAAATCGGCCCAGGCCTGGATACGCTCGGCTTTTATCTCGCCGGACACCAACTGGTGCCCCAGCGTAATAGCCGCTTGCTGGCCGTGTTGCTTGTAACAAGTGCCGACCCGTTGCCGCTCATGGTCATTCATCAGCGGCAGGTTGATCACGCCGGGGAATGATCCTTTGAGAAACTCGACTGGCGCACGGGCATCCATCATCGGTCGGTCGTTGAGGAAAATGTCGCGGTAATCGGTGAATTCGATGGACATCAAAACACCTCGACCGCGTTCGTCTGTCGCTCGATCAGTTCACCGATCGGCTCGAGGGTCAGGCCCAGCTCGGCGGCTACTTTGAGGAAGTGTTCGTTGCCTTCGGGGGTGACCGCAACCAACAGGCCACCGCTGGTCTGCGGGTCGCAGAGCACGCGTTTGTGCATTTCCTGAAGACGCCCAAGCTTGCTGGCGTAGCTGTCGAAGTTGCGCAGCGTCCCGCCCGGCACGCAGCCTTGGTCGAGGTAATACTCGACACCCGGCAGACGCGGCACACGGTCGTACTCGATGCGAGCGGTCACGTTGCTGCCGTCGGCCATTTCCACCAAATGCCCCAGCAGGCCGAAACCGGTGACGTCGGTCATCGCGGTGACGCACTCGAGTTTGCCGAAACGGCTGCCGGGTTTGTTCAGGGTGCACATCCAGTCGCGGGCCAGGCCGATGTCGGCGTGGCGCAACTTGCCCTTCTTCTCGGCGGTGGTGAGGATGCCGATGCCCAGCGGTTTGGTGAGGTAGAGCAGGCAACCGGCGGTGGCGGTGTCGTTGCGCTTCATGTGGCGCTTTTCCACCAGACCGGTCACGGCGAGGCCGAAAATCGGCTCCGGCGCGTCGATGGAATGCCCACCGGCCAACGGTATCCCCGCCTCATCACAGACCGAACGCCCGCCGCGAATCACTTCCCGGGCAATTTCCGGGGCCAGTACATTGACCGGCCAGCCAAGGATCGCAATCGCCATCAACGGATCGCCGCCCATGGCGTAGATGTCGCTGATGGCATTGGTGGCGGCGATGCGGCCGAAGTCGAACGGGTCGTCGACGATCGGCATAAAGAAGTCGGTGGTCGACACCACGCCGCGTTCTTCATCGATGGCGTACACCGCCGCGTCATCGCGCGAGGCATTGCCGACCCAGAGTTTCGGGTCAAGGTTCTGCGCCCCGCTGCCGGCCAGAATCACCTCCAGCACCTGGGGAGAAATCTTGCAGCCACATCCTGCACCGTGGCTGTACTGGGTCAGGCGAATCGGTTCGCTCATGGGGGGGCACACCTTGTGAAGTCAGTGCCAAGGAGTCTACATCAACGTCGTCTCCCCCGAGGCCCCACGAATCGTTGACCGAAAGGACAGCTAAACCACTCATTCCCTCACCTTTTCCGTACCTTGAGCAAAACTGGTATGCCTTGTGCAAACGTTTGCTAGTCGCTGATACAAGCGTTTTCGCTACAAAACAGCGCAAGCCCGCAGAACCGGGCCTTCAATCCGCACGAAAAGGGACTTTTAATGCACCGCACGTCCAGCCGCGTGACTTGCTCGCGCACCTTTGCTGTTTCCTTGCTGCTGGCCAGCGTTACAGGACTACTCAGCAACACCGTTTTGGCGCAACCCGCTCTCGCCGAAGAATCCGCCCAGGGTGAAACCCTCAGCCCCGAAGCGAGCCCACCGAAAAAAGGCGTGTACCTCTCGGACTGGTTCAATCAGGACCTGACCGTCATCGGCAGCAAAGACATCAGTTTCGGCCCGCAACCGGCCGACGATATCTACCTGGAATACGAGTACTTCGGGCGCAAGGGGCCGTTCGAGTTGTACGGCTACATCGACATTCCGAAGATCTTCGACATCGGCAACAGCCATGACAAAGGCGTGTGGGACCACGGCTCGCCGGTGTTCATGGAGCATGAACCGCGGATCTCCATCGATTACCTCGCCGGCCGCAGCCTGGCCATCGGGCCGTTCAAGGAATGGTACGTGGCCTTCGACTGGATCTACGACCACGGCAGTAACAGCGCCAACCGCGCCAATACGCTCTACAGCGGTTTGGGCACCGACATCGACACCCATTCGCGGGTCAACCTGTCGGCCAACGTCTATGGGCGCTATCAGTGGGAAAACTACGGTGCCAGCAACGAGTATTCATGGGACGGCTATCGCGCCCAGCTCAAATACATCGTGCCGATCAGCAGCTTCAACAACGGCGCGTCACTGACCTACATCGGGTTCACCAACTTCGACTTCGGCTCGGATTTGCACAAGGACAACCCGGCCCGTACCGCCAACGCCACGGTGGCCACCAACGTATTGCTGTACTCGTTCACCCACTTGCGTTTCACCCTGGTCGGCCGCTATTTCCACAACGGCGGCAACTGGGACGATGGCAGCGAATTGAATTTTGGCGACGGTAGCTTCCGCGCCCGTTCCGACGGCTGGGGTTACTACGCTGGTGTCGGTTATCAGTTTTGAGTCTGGTTTGAATCAGGAGCCGCCAAATCTTGTGGGAGCTCGCTCCCACATTGATTGTGTTATGGCAACAAAATCACCTTGTCACCACTGCCTTGACTCACCTCGGCATACCGCTCCAGACCTTCTGCCAACGGCGATTCAAACAACCCCTCGGGCAACGGCAACAGGCCCTGATCGAAGAACGTGCCGAATTGCTCAAGCATCGCCGCACACGCCTGGACGCCGTACAACAACGAGTTGATCCCCACCACCGAACCGCCCTTGCGATACAGCGCCAGGGCCGGCAATTGCACCAGGCCGTCCACCGGCGCGGCGATGATCGCGATGCGACCGAACGCGGCCAGCGCCGGGACCGAGGCCGGCAGCCAGAAACCGGTGGTGTCGAAAATCACATCGGCGCCGCCGGCATACACCGCATTCACCTGTGCGCCGAGGTCCTCGGGTTTATCCAGTTGCAGCGTCTGATACCCCTGGGCCTGCAAATCCTTGACCTGTTCCGGCCGGCGCGCTGCTGCCAGCACTTGAGCGCCACGCACCTTGGCCAGCGCCAGTGCTGCGGTGCCAACCGCCCCGCCACCGATCACCAGCAACCGGGTTTCGGCCGTCACCCCACTGCGCTCCAACGCATCCCACGCCGTGGTGTACGGCACGCCGAGGCTTGCCGCCTGGGCAAAACTCAGATGGGTCGGCTTTTGCGCCACGCCATTGGCCGGCAGTTTGACGAATTGTGCATGGGAGCCATCGGCGAAAAATCCCAATTCACGGCCGGTGCCCCAGACTTCCTGACCGATCAGCGCCTGCGGGCCTTCAACGACAACACCGGCAAAATCACGACCGGGAATCCGCGGCAGTGTGGTGTAGGGAAAACGACCCAGCACGTTTTTCACATCGCTGGGGTTGAGGCCCGCGGCCTTGATCTGGACCAGCACTTCATCGGCGCCGGGGACGGGGGTTGGAACCTCAACATAGCGCAGGGCCGAGAGGTCACCGGTCTTGTCGAATTGCAGTGCTTTCATGAGCGTTTCCCTCGAATGAATAAACGGTTCAGGAGATCCAGCCAGTGACCAGCTGCCGGCCCATTGGCCACACCTTCTCACCGACCAACATGCCGAGCAGCCCTACCAGCGCGATGGCCGGTGGTGCGGGGGAACGAAAATCCAGAGCGCCGTAGAGCAGACCGACACCCAGACCGATGACCAATGAGATGAGGTAACTCATGGCGGACTCCGTGGCTGATTAAGGTATGCCCGAAGTCTAAAGATCGGTAGCGAAGAGCATCGGCCAAGTGCTTCGGAATATCGGCCAAACCGTGTTCAATCCTGACGCTGGCTCGCCGAAAATTGCGAAGGCGCGACACCCAGTTCCCGTCGGAACATGTCGCTGAAGCTGCTCGGCGAATAGCCCAGCTCCCGGGCAATCGCACTGACCGGCACGCCCTGGATCAACTCCGCCACCGCGGTCGCCAGTTGCACCTGGCGCCGCCACTCGGCGAAGCCCATGCCCAAACCGTCTTTGAACAACCGCGCCAGGGTGCGCACACTGGCACCAGCGTTTTCGGCGTGTTGTTCGAAGGCAATGTCCAGCGATGGCGCGGCCATGACCGCCTGGCACAGGTTCATCAGGCGCCGGTCGGAATCATCCGGCAACGGAATCTTCAGCAGCGAGCGCCGGGCTCGCCTAAGCTCCAGCAGCGCCAGGCCGACCAGCGCTTCGTAATACTCGGGCGCGCCATCGTCGCCCTGCTCCACCAGCCCGACGATCAACTCGCGCAGCAGTCCGCCGACTTCGATCACCTGAACCGTGTCATCCAGCGTCGCCGCCAATGAGGGCCGCAAGTAAATGTTGCGCATCTGTAAATCCGAGACCACGCGAATCCCATGAGGCACACCCGGCGGCAGCCACACGGCTCGTTGCGGCGGCACCACCAGCGCTTCATGGGGCGTCTCGACCCACATCACTCCGCTCATCGCATACAGCAGCTGCCCCCAGACATGCTCATGCGGCTCGATGTACAAGCCGCGCGGATAGGTGCGCGCCAGCGGTTGCACGGGCACATCGGTATCACTAAGGTCTGGAGGGGCGGCAAGGGCCATGGTCAGCAATCATTGGGGGTTTTCAGAGATTGCATGGTAACCAGCCACCCGCGTTGTCGCCACTGGCGAAACCCCGTCCGCCAATCCGACTGAATTTTCCGTAACCCCGACGATCCTTGTATTACCACAGGGAGGAATATGGGCTATATGAACAACGCAAAACTTTTCGTCATTGAATACACCCTTCATGGCGCGCCCAAGTCTTTCATCATCCGCCTGGACAAGATGGATAACGCAGAGGCTTGGCATTGGGCGAGTTGCGACGCGGGGGTCGGACGAATCCCTCGCTTTGGCCGAGAGAAGGTGCAAAAAACCAGTAAGCCGATGGCAGAGAAGTTCGGCGTGGAAAACGTCAAATGGCGGCCGGCGAATTGAAATGAAAGTGGAGCCCGATCAGGCTCCACCTTTTTTTGGATAAGTGGTCAGCGTTGGGCGCACTTGCAGCCCTTGCTGGCACATTCTTCGCCATGTTCGTGGTGCTTGGCGCAGGCTTCACAGCAATAGTGCTTGCCGTGGCGCGCGATCGGATGTTCGCCCAGTTTGCAGGAGCATTTGGGGCAGTCGCAGATACTTTCACTGTCGATCATGAGTCTGACTCCATTGGTTGTGGTCGTCCGGGCCTGGCAAATGCGACCCGTATCACCAGTGTAGGAGCTTGCGTCAGCCCTGCCGGGTACTGCTGCGATACATGAACAGCAACGCCAACGCCAGACACACCATCGCCAACATCCGGCTACTCGACAACTCGATCGCCGGGTTGCCCAGCCAGCCGAAGTTATCGATCAACATCCCCATCCCCAGTTGCCCGACGATCACCGCCACCGTCGCCACTGCCGTACCGACCCGCGGCACCGCACCCACCATCACCATCATGTACACCACCCCGAACAGTGCGCCGCTGAGCTGCCATTTCGGCACGTCCAGCAAACTCACGGCATGGGCCGGTTCGAAAAACAGGATCAGCAGCCCGGTGGTCACGGCACCGACCACGAAGGTCAACAAACTGCTGCGCAACACGCCCACCGTTTCGCCCAGCCGCCCATTGATCGCCGCCTGGACGCTCAACACCGCACCGGCCGCCACGACCACTGCCAACAAAATAATCAGATTCATCATCAACCCCGAGCAATCAGAACAAGTGCCACGACAATCAGCAGCAAGGCCAGCCAGCGTTCACCGTTGACCTTTTTACGGGTGGCGCCAAACCAACCGAAGTGGTCGATCAACACGCTTTTGCCGACCTGCCCGGAGAGGATCGCGATCATGGTCATGGCAATGCCGATGTGCGGCGTGGCCAAGGTCAGCACGATCACGTACATCGGCCCCAAAAACCCGCCGATCAACTGCCAGCGCGGCAGCTCATTCAAGGCCGGTCCCTGTTGCGGACCGCTGAACAGCAACAGCAAAAACAGAATCGCGGAGCCGACACCGAAGATGCTCAAGGTCGCCCACAAGTGCCCGACCTGAACCCCGAGCGGTCCGAGCAAACCGGCCTCCACGGACAGGCCCATGCCGGCCAGAATCACCAGTGGCAGCAGCAACAGCCGCAGCCCCGGTTTAGTGGTCGGCGCGGCGACAACGCCAACGTCGTCGATTGAAGAAGTGTGCATAGAAACAACCTGCCTGAAGTGAACAATGGCGCGCATTATCGGCTGGCGGTCCTTTGCGATAAATGGGAGCATCCTGACAACACTTTTGCGCAACTCGCACAGCAGGATTCGTCATGCATGGCCTCAACGATCTGGGATTCAAGGCACTTCGGCTGTTTGTAGCGGTGCTGGATCACGGCAGTTTTTCCGAAGTCGCCCGCCGCGAGGGCCTGGCACCGTCTTCGATTTCCCGGCAGATCCAATTGATGGAGCAAGCCCTGAGCCAGCAATTGCTGTATCGCCACACCCGCGCCGTCTCGCCCACCGAAGCCGGGCGCATGCTCGGTCATCACGCGCGACTGGTGCTGGTGCAACTCGAAGAGGCCGAACAGGCCTTGCAGGAACAGCAAAGCGAACCGAGCGGACTGGTGCGGATCAATGCGCCCGTGGTGTTCGGTCAGCGGCACCTGACGCCGTGGCTGGGACAGCTCTGCGAGCGCTACCCGAAACTGCAACTGGATATCCAGCAGACCGACAGCTATGTCGACCCGCTGCAGGAAGGCGCCGACCTGCTGTTTCGCATAGGCCCGCTGCACGATTCGAGCATGCAGGCGCGGATTCTGGCGCCCCATCGTTTTCAGGTCGCCGCAAGCCCGGCCTATCTGGAACGTCACGGCACGCCGCAACACCCCGAAGAACTGGCCGCGCATCAGTGCCTGGCCTACAAGGGCGTGACCGGCCAGCAACGCTGGTTTTTCCGCAAGGATCAGCAGGACTGGACGCCCTGGTCGGTGAAGGGACCGATCACCGGCAACCACGCCGACACCCTGACGCAAGCCGCCGAACAAGGCTTGGGACTGGTGATGTTTCCGTCGTGGCTGATTGGTGAAGCGGTGCGCAACGGCACGCTGGTGCCGGTGCTCGGGGCGTATCAGGTGTCCAACAGCCTGGAGCCGCAGCAGATTGCGGTGCTGTGGCCTGGGAGCCGACGGTTGTCGGTTAAGGTGCGGACGGTGATCGATTTCTTCGTGGAATGCTTCGGCACAGTGCCCTACTGGGACAGACCGTAGCTGCCTGCCTTAATGACGATGCGAAACGCTTTCTGTAGGAGCCAGGGGGGGGGGGGGGGGGGGGGGGGTGGGGGGGGGGGGGGGGGGGGCCCCCGGCGCGGCACTGTTGAGTTTGGTTGGGTTATGTATTGACACAACAACTCGGACGGCGCGGAGCG
>NZ_JBNDJH010000024.1:0-121368 GCF_050434865.1 Pseudomonas silensiensis | reverse complement strand
GCCAACCAAATAAAACAAACACACCCACCACCCCGGGGTGGCCCCCCCCCCCGCCCCCGGGGTTTTAAACCCCCCCCCCCACAACCCCGGCCGGCCCCCCACACCCCCCTTAATTATTAAAACCCGCCGGCCCGCCCCCCGCCCCCCCACGGCCATCAATCGTTTTGGATGCTCATGGAGCGAACAGTGATCACCTCGTCGACCGTTGTGAATTCAGTAGTAGAAAAACTCCGGGCCGCTTTGGCCCGAGGTCAGTGGCGCTCGGGCGAGATGCTGCCGGGGCAGCGTGAGTTGGCCGAACAACTGGGCATCAGCCGCCCGAGCCTGCGTGAAGCCGTCATCGTGCTGGAAACCCTCGGGCTGGTGCGCTCCATGCCGGGTAAAGGCGTGGTGGTGCTGGAGGCCAATCTCAGCGACAGCCAAAGCCACGACAGCGCAGTCGCCGGTGCGAGCCTGGAAGATGTGCTGCAACTGCGCTACACGCTTGAACCGTTCATTGTCGGCCTGGTGGCGCAGTCGATCAGCAGCAAGGAAGTCGGGCAACTGCGCCTGACCCTGATGGACATGCGCGAAGCACTGGAAGCCAACGACAGCGAAGCCGGGGTGAACGCCTACATCGCGTTCCACGAAGAGCTGTTCACGCTGACCTCGAACCCGATTTTCCAGAGTGTGGTGCAACAGACCAGCAACGCCCTCAAGCAAAGCGCCGACGTGCTGCGCAACTCCCCGGAGCATTTGGCGGAGCGCCTTGAGGAGAACGAAGCCGTGGTGCGCGCTATTCGCAGCAAAAACAGCGCCCAGGCCAGCGCCGAAATGCGTCGGCACATCCTTCGGGAAGGTCAGCGGATGGGCATCGAATTGAATATCCCGGACGACAACCTCGGCAGTTGAGTCCGCTTCGAACTGGAGACAGGCCATGAACAGCTTCGCCTCACCGCAAACACTCACAGCCCTGCCCTTCCCGCGAACGAACACCGGGAAGCCGTCGGCGGATGATCTCTACTCACGGGTATTCGATGCCATTCTCGAACAGCGCATCGTCCCCGGCAGTCGCTTCACCGAAGAAAGCCTGGGCGACATGTTCGGGGTGAGCCGCAGCAGCATCCGCCAAGTACTGACGCGCCTGTCGCATCAGCAGATCATCATCCTTCGCACCCATCATCGTCCCCGCGTCGCCGCGACAGATGTCGAGCAGACTCGGCAGACACTTCACGCCCGGCGACTGACCGAGCTCACGCTGGTACGGCTGGCCTGTCAGCAGCCCCGCCCGCAAGACCTCAATCGTCTGCGCGACTTGATCGACAGTGAGCGTCGGTGTCTGGAGCGTGATCAGCGTGGCCCGGCGATTCGGTTGTCGGGGGAGTTTCATTTGCAGTTGGCCGAAATGGCGGGGAATGCACCTTTGGCGCATTTTCTTGGCAGCCTGGTGCCACTGACCTCACTGGCGATTGCGCAGTTTGATGCGCAGGCCGAGGGTTATTGCGTGTGGCAGGCGCATGAGGGGATTCTGGATGCGGTTGAGCGCGGGGATGCTCGAAAGGCTGAGACACTATTGAGCCGGCATCTGGATTATCTTGAGATGACATTGCTGAACGCTGGATCGGTTCCCAGCCCGAATCGTGCTGCCGGTTAGATCGCCATCGCGAGCAGGCTCGCTCCTACATTTGAAATGCATTCCCCTGTGGGAGCGACGGTGCGACGATTCGACCTGCTCGCGATGACGGCATCAGGTCCGCTGAGAATGTCGGGGCTTACTCCGCCGCTACCCGCGCAAACCCCTCGCGAATCTTCTCTTCCGGCAAATCATCGGCAATGAACACAATCACGCTTTCGCGCGTTTCATCGTCTGCCCACTCCGTGTCCCAATCGAATCCGTATAACTTCAACACGCCCTGAAACACCATGCGCCGCGGCTCGCCAAGGATGTTCAACACGCCTTTGTAGCGCAGCAATTGCTTGCCATGGTCTTCCAATAGTTCGTTCATGAACTCGCTGAGTTTGTCGATATCCAGCGGCTTGTCGGTGCGCAGCACCAGGCTGGAAATGCGGTCGATGGACGGCGCTTTGCTCACCGGGCGCAGGCTGACGCCGCCGCCCAGGTCGGCATTGAGATTGAAACCGCGCACGTCGAGCAATTCGGCTAGATCGATCTTGCCGTGCTCGACCACGCGGATCGGTGCGCGACGGTTGATGCGGGTCAGGCGCTCGCTCAGCGCGCTAAAGGTCGCCTCGTCCACCAGATCGCGTTTGCTCACCAGCAAGCGGTCGGCGAAACCGATCTGCGCCTGGGCGATGGTTTGAGTCAGGTGAGTGTCAGCGTGCGCCGCATCGACCAGGGTAATGATGCCATCGAGGATGTAGCGCTCGCGCAGCTCTTCATCGATGAAAAAGGTTTGGGCCACAGGTGCCGGGTCGGCCAGGCCGGTGCATTCGATCACCAGACGGTCGAAGGCGATTTCGCCGCTGTCCAGGCGTTCGAGCAGCAGGTACAACGCCTTGGTCAGGTCGGTGTGGATGGTGCAGCAGACGCAGCCGTTGGACAGCGTCATCACTTGCACCGGTTCGTCGCCCAACAGTTGGGTGTCGATACCGGCGTCGCTGAATTCGTTCTCGATCACGGCGATTTTCAGGCCGTGTTCGGCTTTGAGCAGGTAGCGCAACAGCGTGGTTTTTCCCGCGCCGAGAAAGCCACTGAGGATCGTGACGGGAATAGGTTGCAACTCGGTCATAAGGCTCCCGAACGTAGCTGATCGCAAAAATGAAAACGCGCCACGACTGGCGTGACGCGTTTTGTTCAAACGCTGTGATCCGTCAGCGGATCAACAGCACTTCGGCCCACCCTTGCCACCGTAACGAGCCTCTTGGCGTTCCCGGAAGAACATCTCGTAGGTCATCACCGGTTTGTCCGGGTGTTTGGTTTGCATATGCTCGACGTAATTGTCGTAGTCGGGCATGCCGACCATCAGGCGCGCGGCCTGACCGAGGTATTTACCGAGGCGACTCAGGTCATTGAACATGCTGCAATCCTCGATTACGCATCCGGCAGAGCCTGGAATGGCGCTTCTTTATCCGTACGTTCCTTGCTGCCCCAGGCGGAAATACCGACCTTGAGCGCATAGAACAGGATACTGAATACCACGAACAGGAACAGCGCGGTCAGCGTTGCGTTGGTGTAGGCGTTGAAGATCACGTGCTGCATCTGCGTAATGTCCTTGGCCGGCGCGAGAATCTGACCGTTGGCCAGCGCATCGCTGTACTTCTTGGCCAGCGACAGGAAGCCGATCGCCGGGTTGGCGTCGAACAGCTTGATGAAGCCGGCGGTGGTGGTGCAGATCAGCAGCCACACGGCAGGCAGCATGGTGACCCAGACATAACGCTGGCGCTTCATTTTGATCAGCACAACGGTGCCGAGCATCAGCGCGATACCGGCCAGCATCTGGTTGGAGATACCGAACAACGGCCACAAGGTGTTGATGCCACCCAGCGGATCGATCACGCCCTGATACAGC
Source organism: Pseudomonas silensiensis (assembly GCF_050434865.1). Classification (NCBI taxonomy): domain Bacteria; kingdom Pseudomonadati; phylum Pseudomonadota; class Gammaproteobacteria; order Pseudomonadales; family Pseudomonadaceae; genus Pseudomonas; species Pseudomonas silensiensis. Next base: position 117,859 of record NZ_JBNDJH010000024.1, on the reverse strand, counting down.
AACCAACCCCACATCGCCACGCAACCAGCGGTGGCGATCAGGTTGGCGGTCCAGGATTCGGTGCGTTTCAGCGCAGGCACGAAGGACCCGAGCAAGTCCTGCAGCATGAAACGGCCGGCACGGGTACCGGCGTCCACAGCCGTCAGGATGAACAGCGCTTCGAACAGGATCGCGAAGTGGTACCAGAATGCCATGGTGTTTTCACCCGGCAGGACACTGTGCAGGATCTGCGCGATACCGACCGCCAGGGTCGGCGCACCGCCGGCTCGGGCCAGGATGGTGGTTTCACCGATGTCCTTGGCCACCGCTTGCAGCGCTTCCGGGGTGATTGCAAAGCCCCAGCTGCTGACGGTTTGTGCCACGGCTACCACGTCACCGCCGACGACTGCCGCCGGGCTGTTCATGGCGAAGTACACGCCTGGTTCAATTACCGAAGCGGCGACCATGGCCATGATGGCGACGAAGGATTCCATCAACATGCCGCCGTAACCGATGTAACGAGCGTTGACCTCGTTATCCAGCAGTTTCGGCGTGGTGCCGGAGGAGATCAGCGCATGGAAACCCGAAACGGCGCCACAGGCAATGGTGATGAACAGGAACGGGAACAACCCGCCCTTCCACACCGGCCCGGTGCCGTCGATGAATTGGGTCAATGCCGGCATTTTCAGCTCGGGCATGGTGATCAGGATGCCGATCGCCAGCGCCACGATGGTGCCGATCTTCAGGAAGGTCGACAGGTAGTCACGCGGCGCCAGAATCAGCCAGACCGGTAACGAGGCGGCCACGAATCCATAGCCGACCAGCATCCACGTAATCTGCACGCCAGTGAAGCTGAACGCCTTGGCCCAGAACGGATCAGCGGCAATCTGCCCACCGAGCCAGATCGAACCGAGCAGCAACAGCACGCCGACCACGGAGATTTCACCGATGCGGCCCGGACGGATGTAGCGCATGTAGATGCCCATGAACATCGCGATCGGGATGGTCGCCATCACCGTGAAAATACCCCATGGGCTTTCGGCCAGGGCTTTCACGACGATCAGCGCCAGCACCGCGAGGATGATGATCATGATCAGGAAGCAGCCAAACAGCGCGATGGTGCCGGGGATGCGGCCCATTTCTTCACGGACCATGTCGCCCAGGGAGCGGCCGTTGCGGCGGGTGGACATGAACAGGACCATGAAGTCCTGAACGGCACCGGCCAGCACCACGCCGGCAATCAGCCACAGCGTACCGGGGAGGTAACCCATCTGCGCCGCCAGGACCGGACCGACCAGCGGCCCTGCGCCAGCGATGGCCGCGAAGTGGTGACCGAAGAGGATGTGTTTGTTGGTCGGCACGTAGTCCAGACCGTCATTGTTGAGCACGGCGGGGGTGGCCCGTCGCGGGTCGAGTTGCATCACGTTGTTAGCGATGAACAGACTGTAGTAACGATACGCAACCAGATAGATGGCCACGGCGGCGACCACAATCCACAAGGCGTTGATCGCCTCGCCTCGGCGCAATGCCACTACACCGAGGGCGCACGCCCCTACGATTGCCAGCAGCAGCCAGGGTAGGTGGCGTAGCAGGCCATTATTATTTTTCATTTTATGATTCCAGCCAGAGTGGACAAGAAAGACAGCCATCTCGAGTTTAGCGCTAACAGCCGCAAAGGCCATCCCCCGACATAGGTTGAGCCATCACTTTGCTGGCAGCCTTTGACAATGCGGGTCTATAGTCAGCGAACATTTACGAGGATTGCGCCATGAGCGAGCACACGACTGATCGCCGCCGCTTCAAACGTATTGCGTTCGATGCACGAACCGAGCTGAGCCAAGGTGAATTCGTCTGGCCGGTGAAGTTGATCGACCTGTCACTGAAGGGCCTGTTGATCGAAAAGCCCGAACCGTGGCTGGGGAATCGGGAGTGGCATTTCCTGGTCGATATTCATCTCAACGAGGACGTCGCCATCAAGATGGATGTGCAACTGACCCACGATGATCATCGTCAGCTCGGCTTCGTCTGCAAACACATCAGCCTGGAATCCATCGAACGCCTGCGACGGTTGGTTGAACTCAACCTGGGGGATCCCGAGGAACTGGAGCGCGAATTGGGCGCCCTGATCGAAATTTGATGACACGCTGCAAATCCCTGTGGGAGCGAGCTTGCTCGCGATAGCGGTTTTACATTCAACGATGATGTTGACTGATCGTCCGCTATCGCGAGCAAGCTCGCTCCCACAGGGTTTGTGTACTATCGGGCAGATTATTCGAACAATGCGTCGAGCGCCTGCTCCAATCGGGTCACCGCAATAATCTGCAACCCCGGCGGCGCTTCTTTAGGCGCATTGCCCTTGGGCACGATGGCACGCTTGAAGCCGTGCTTGGCGGCTTCTTTCAAGCGTTCCTGGCCGCTTGGCACCGGACGTACTTCGCCGGACAGACCGACCTCGCCGAACACCAACAGGTCATGAGGCAGTGGCCGGTTGCGCAAACTGGACATGACCGCCGCCATCAGCGCCAGATCGGAGGCCGTTTCCAGCACCTTCACCCCGCCAACCACGTTGAGAAACACATCCTGATCGTGGGTCGGAATGCCGCCGTGACGGTGCAGCACCGCCAGCAACATCGCCAGTCGATTCTGATCCAGCCCCAGCGTTACCCGACGTGGATTGGCCAGGTGACTGTCGTCCACCAGCGCCTGGACTTCGACCAGCATCGGCCGCGTCCCTTCCCACGTCGCCATGACCACACTGCCCGGCACTTCTTCCTGCGCACGGGTGAGAAAAATCGCCGAAGGGTTGGAGACTTCTTTCAGCCCCTTGTCTGTCATACCGAACACGCCCAGTTCGTTGACGGCACCGAAACGGTTTTTCACCGCCCGCAGCAAACGCAAGCGCCCATCGGATTCGCCTTCGAAATACAGCACCGTGTCGACCATGTGCTCCAGCACTCGCGGTCCGGCCAATGCACCTTCTTTCGTCACGTGACCGACCAGGAAAATAGCCGTGCCGCTCTGCTTGGCATAGCGCACCAGCAACGCCGCGCTTTCCCTGACCTGGGACACGCCGCCCGGTGCCGATTGCAGTTGCTCGGTGAAGATTGTCTGGATCGAGTCGATCACCATCACCTTGGGTTTTTCCTGCCGGGCGGTGGCGATGATGGTTTCGATGCAGGTTTCGGTCATCACCCGCAGTTGATCCTGAGGCAAACCGAGACGGCGCGCGCGCATGGCCACTTGCTGCTGGGATTCTTCGCCAGTGACGTACAGCGCCGGCATGACTTTCGCGAGGTTGCACAAGGTTTGCAGCAAAATGGTCGATTTGCCGATGCCCGGATCACCGCCGATCAGCACCACCGAGCCATCCACCAGGCCGCCACCCAACACCCGATCCAGCTCGCTGGACGCTGTGGAAAAGCGCGGAATCTCTTCGACGCTGACTTCGGCCAGGGTCTTGATCTGTGTCTGTTGACCGGTCCAGCCGGTGCGACCGCTGGGGGCTGCGGCACCACCGCTCTCCACCATGGTTTCGGTCAGGGTGTTCCAGGCCCCGCACTCACCGCACTGGCCAGCCCACTTGGGGAAGGTTGAGCCGCACTCGGTGCAGCCGTACATGCGCTTGGCCTTGGCCATCTGAACTCCCGGCAAAAACCGCGATGATAGCTCAGCTGGTGCGGATCAGCGCGGCGAAGTTACCGAGCGGATCTTCGGTAGCAACTTGTTCGGCCCCTGGAATATATTCACCGCATTACCAATCATAAAAACTTGTACAACTTCCCACCCCGACGTATCCAACCAAATACTAGTTATACCTAATGAAACAAAAATCGAAACCTGTACAAGTCTTAGCCATTTAAAACCCGAACGTACAACCCAACTATTAAGCCAACCCAATGGCAATATAATGGCCCTTTGAAACTTAGCACAGGTAATTTGTTTGAGGTGCGAGTCTTTACATCCTGAAAACCAAACATATAAAAACTTCATGTACCGCACATTGCCTTGCATCAACCCAGTGCGGGCGGAGGCCATAGTCCAAAGCGGCTCCCCCGAGCAGACTGATGGCCATTTCAGACTGATTACCGCTGAGAAGGTCGGTAGCCGGCAAGCTCTGTAAGCAGTTGTTTCGAGCAGGATGCATCCTGCTGATTTACACTGCATTCACCAACCTCATCTGTAACAAGGAAATAACCTATGGGCGTGATAAGTGAGTTCAAGGCCTTCGCGGTCAAAGGTAACGTGGTCGACATGGCCGTCGGTATCATCATCGGCGCCGCTTTCGGCAAGATCGTTTCATCGTTTGTCGGCGACGTGGTGATGCCGCCCATTGGCCTGCTGATCGGGGGGGTGGACTTCAGTGACCTGGCCGTCACGCTCAAGGCAGCCAACGGCGATATCCCGGCGGTAGTGCTCGCGTACGGCAAATTCATCCAGAGCCTGATTGACTTCATCATCGTCGCCTTCGCGATCTTCATGGGCGTCAAAGCCATCAACCGCCTGAAACGCGAAGAGGCCGTTGCGCCAACGCTGCCGCCGGTTCCGACCAAGGAAGAAGAGCTGCTGGAAGAGATCCGCGACCTGCTCAAGGCTCAGAACAATCGGCCCTGAATGCGGGAGTCAAACAAGAAACGGCGCCCTTGAGGCGCCGTTTCTTTTACCAGTAGTTTTCCACCGCCACTTGCCCGGGCCGTCGACTGAGGCTCAAGTGCATGTGGCGTTGTTTGAGCAATTTGCGCGTGTCATCGATCATCTGCGGATTGCCGCAGAGCATGACCCTTGAGTGCTCGGCCGTCAGCGCCAGGCCTGCCGCCCGCTCCAGCTCGCCATTTTCGATCAGCGCAGTGATCCGGCCGCTCAGCGCGCCAGGATGCTGCTCGCGGGTGACGGTGGTGATGAACTGCAGCTTGTGCGCAAACTCCGCTAAATAGTCGCGCAGGGCCAACCCGCTGACGAGGTCCTGATAAGCCAGTTCCCGGGCTTCGCGCACACTGTAGACCAGGATGATTCGTTCGAATTTCTCCCAGATCTCGAAGTCCTGCAGGATCGACAGAAACGGCGCCAGGCCGGTGCCTGTGGATAACAACCAGAGATCACGACCGTCGACAAAGCGATCCAGCGTCAGGTAACCAAAGGCCTGACGCTCGACCAGCAGCGTATCGCCGACTCCCAGCCGACTCAGCTCACTGGTGAACTCCCCGCCTGGCACCACAATGGAAAAGAATTCGAGGAACTCGTCATAGGGCGACGACACCATGGAATAGGCGCGCCATACGGTGCTGCCATCAGCCTTGGTAACGCCCAGCCGGGCGAATTGCCCTGCACGGAAACGAAAACCCGGATCCCGGGTGGTCCGCAGTGTGAACAGACTGGGGGTCAGCGACTGGACCTCGAGCAAGGTCTGGCGAGTGAATTTTTCTGCGCTGGCGGTCATGGGGTGCTCCATTCAACAGATAGCCACAGTGTCCCGCAAACCGGAGGGCTTAAACACCGCTGATTTGTAGTGGCTTTAGCCAGGGACTCATTCATATTAACTTCATAATACGACTTAACATTAACCACCCGGTTAACGCACAAATTCAAGGCTGATTAAGCAAACCCGACATTTCGTTATCTATACCAGTACTCCCTAACGTTAGAACCAGATACTTGCTTAAAAATCGCAAACAAAGCCAAAAAGTCTCACACAAATATAGGAAACGTCCTACACTCGGCTCGTGCCAGATCATTGGATCCAAAAAAGGCACCCCCATGTAATGCCACATCTGGAGATACACAATGGAGAGGTGGAAGGAATCACAACTCAATCAATTATCACGGGCAACGGAGATTGATATTGCCTACCGGATTTCACTGGGTTTCGCGAAAAATATAGGCTTTAAATTTTTTGCCTTTTCAACGACATATCAAACAAAAACTGACCACTTTAATACAATCCAGCTCAACAACTACCCTACGGACTGGAACATTGAATATGAACAAAAAAAATTCAGCGCAATAGACCCGGTAGTGGCTCACTGCAATCACTCCAGATTGCCTGTCCTTTGGAGCGAAGAACTTTTTTCCAAAACCCCATGCTTGTGGGATGCGCTTGAGAAACAAGGATTGCAGCACGGCTGGTCGCAATCGGTCCATGACGAGGACAGTGGTGTTTGCAGCATTCTGAGCCTGGCCAGAAGCCATTGCCCGATCACTGCGTTTGAGCTGTATGAAAACCTCGGTTTTTCAGTGTTCATCGGGCGCCACCTGCATACGTTGATCGCACAGACACTGCCCAGGAAATCGACCAAGCCACCCGTGCCGCATTTGTCCCCCCGCGAGATCGATGTATTGAAACTGGCGGCGGATGGCAAGACTGCCTATGAGAGTGCCAGAATCCTCAATCTCAGCGCACGCACAGTCAATTTTCATGTGCAAAGCGCGATTCTGAAACTGGGGGTCAATAACAAGATTTCCGCAGTCATCGCCGCCACCAGGGACGGTATTCTCAATAGCAGCGCGATACGCTGACCGAAAAAACCTGCAAGTAATCCAAAAGAAAAAAACGTACCATTTGCGGTCCTTCTTGAGTGTTGACGTGTGAGCCTTCACGACGCAGTACACTCGGACGGTCTCGCCCGCTACAACGCCCTTGGGCTGCGGGACACCTGTTGATGACCCCGTTGATTACCCAGAGCCCCGCCTCATGCCCTTGCTCGAAACACCCTTCGCCCGACTCGACCTGATCCGCCAGCCCGAACAGCAGAACGAACCGCTGCAGGCCTTTGACGCCGCAGACGAATACCTGCTCACCCATCTGGCTGACCAACAGCCCTCGGCCGACACTCGGGTTTTGGTGCTCAACGACAGCTTTGGCGCATTGGCCGCCAGCCTGGCGGGCAAGGTTCAAGTGACCAGCAGCGGCGACTCGTTCCTGGCCTTTCAGGGTCTGGAAAAAAATCTGATCCGTAACGGCCAGGCGTTTGATGCCGTGCCAAGCGTACCGGCCAGCGAAGCCTTTTCAGGCCCCTTTGACCGGGTACTGATCCGGGTCCCGAAAACCCTCGCCTTGCTGGAAGAACAACTGATTCGTTTGCAGGGTCAACTGGCGCCGGGGGCTCAGGTGATTGCTGCGGCGATGATCAAGCATTTACCCCGCGCCGCGGGCGACCTGCTGGAACGCTACATCGGGCCGGTGCAAGCCTCGTTGGCGGTGAAGAAGGCTCGGTTATTGTTCGCGACCGCTGAAGTCAAAGCGCCTGTCGTGTCTCCCTACCCGACCCGTTATCGACTCGACGCCCCTGAGATCGAACTGCTGAATCACGCCAATGTGTTCTGCCGCGAAGGGCTGGATATCGGCACGCGAGCGTTTTTGCCGCACCTGCCAACGAACCTCGGCTCAGCGCGGGTTGCCGACCTCGGTTGTGGCAACGGGGTGTTGGCCATCGCCAGCGCCCTGCAAAACCCCGAGGCCCACTACACGCTCGTGGACGAGTCGTACATGGCCGTGCAATCGGCAGCTGAAAACTGGCGCGCGGCGCTGGGTGACCGGGAAGTGGTCGTACGTGCCGGCGATGGTTTGGCGGGTCAGGAACCTCAGTCTCTGGACGTCGTACTGTGCAACCCTCCGTTTCACCAACAACAAGTCGTCGGCGACTTCCTGGCCTGGCGCATGTTCCAACAGGCCCGAGAGGCGCTGGTGGTAGGCGGCGCGTTGTACATCGTTGGCAACCGTCATCTGGGTTATCACAGCAAGCTCGCGCGGTTGTTCCGCGGTGTCGAGCAAGTGGCGGCCACGCCCAAGTTCGTGATCCTTAAAGCCCGAAAATAATCCCAGGCAAAAAAAACCCTCCAGCACAGGAGGGTTGTAAATCCGTGCCGCAAGGCAACGGGATGGGATCTGGTGCAAAAAATCAGTGGGTCGTCAGGCCCGCGGCATTCATGAACATGCGCATCAGGCTGGCCACGATGAACAGCGCCACAACGCTGCCGGCCCAGATCATCGCCAGCCAGCCGAGTCGCTGCCAGAGCGGCTTTTTCTCTGCTGCTTCGATTTCCTGCAAGGAATGTTTACCCGCCTTCATCGCAATCTCCTCTGAAGAAATGACGCAGGTATCAGCCCTGCGCCACTGTCGCGTGCTCTAGTGATAGCCATCTTCGTGGGTGACCTTGCCGCGGAACACGTAGTAGCTCCAGAAGGTGTAACCCAGGATGAACGGGATGATGAACAGCGTGCCCACCAGCATGAAGCCCTGGCTTTGCGGCGGTGCGGCGGCGTCCCAGATCGAGATCGACGGCGGCACGATGTTCGGCCACAGACTGATGCCCAGACCGCTGTAGCCGAGGAAGATCAGCACCAGCGTCAGCAGGAATGGCGTGTAGTGCGCATTGCGAGCCACCGCGCGGATCAGACCGTACATGGTCACCAGCACCAGAATCGGTACCGGCAGGAACCAGAACAGGTTCGGCAGGGTGAACCAGCGAGCGGCAATCTCGGCGTGGGCCAGCGGGGTCCAGATGCTGACGATACCGATCACCGCCAACACCACGAAAGCCAGTGGCCGAGCCAGGTCATGCATCTGCTCCTGCAACTTGCCTTCGGTCTTCATGATCAGCCAGGTGCAACCAAGCAGCGCATAAGCCACCACCAGCGCCACGCCGCAGAACAGGGTGAACGGCGTCAACCAGTCCAGTGAGCCCCCGGCAAATTGGCGATTGACCACCGGCAACCCATCGATAAATGCCCCCAGCGCTACGCCCTGGAAGAACGTCGCGGCAATCGAACCACCGATGAACGCCTTGTCCCAGAGATGGCGCTTGTCGTCCCTGGCCTTGAAGCGGAACTCGAACGCCACGCCCCGGAAGATCAGCCCGATCAGCATGAAAATCAGCGGCAGGTACAACGCCGAGAGCACCACCGAATAGGCCAGCGGAAAGGCCCCGAACAACGCTGCGCCGCCCAGCACCAGCCAGGTTTCGTTACCGTCCCAGACCGGCGCGACGGTGTTCATCATCACGTCACGATCGGTCTTGCCCGGAATGAACGGGAAGAGAATCCCGATCCCCAAATCGAAACCGTCCATGACCACGTACATCATGATGCCGAAGATGATGATCACGGCCCAGATCAGCGGAAGATCAATACCCATGAGTCAAATCTCCTTGGTCAGGCTGGGGCTGTGGTCGCTGTCACCGTTGTCATCGGCGGCGGACAGCGGACGGGCCGGCGTGCGTTTCTGGCCAGGACCACCATCGTTGGTTTCCTTGCCTTCGTCGATCTTCGGCCCTTTGCGCACCAGGCGCATCATGTAGCCCAGGCCGGCACCGAACAGCGCGAAATAGACCACGACGAACATGATCAACGTGATGCTCATCTGCATGAAGCTGTGATTGGAGGACGCATCCGCCGTGCGCATCAGGCCATAGACCACCCAAGGCTGACGGCCGATTTCAGTGGTGAACCAACCGGCGAGGATCGCGATCAGGCCAGACGGTCCCATCCACAACGCCAGGTACAGGAACGGCCGCGAGGTATAGAGCTTGTCGCGTTTACGCAGCCACAGGCTCCACAAACCGGTGAAGATCATCAGCATGCCCAGACCCACCATGATCCGGAACGACCAGAACACGATGGTCGAATTCGGCCGGTCTTCAGGCGGGAACTCCTTGAGCGCCGGGACCTGTTTGTCCAGCGAGTGCGTGAGGATCAGGCTGCCCAGATACGGGATCTCTACCGCGAATTTGGTCCGCTCTTCTTTCATGTCCGGCCAGCCGAACAGGATCAGCGGGGTCGGCTCATCGCCGTGGTTTTCCCAATGACCTTCGATCGCGGCGATTTTCGCCGGCTGATGCTCGAGCGTGTTGAGGCCGTGGAAGTCACCGATGACCGCTTGAATCGGCGCCACGATCAAGGCCATCCACATGGCCATCGAGAGCATGGTGCGGATCGCCGGGTTGTCCTTGCCGCGCAGCAAGTGCCAGGCCGCCGAGGAACCGACGAAGAAGGCGGTCGCGACGAACGCTGCCGTCGCCATGTGCATCAGGCGGTACGGGAACGACGGGTTGAAGATTACCGCCAGCCAGTCCACCGGAATCACCTGGCCATTGACGATTTCGTAGCCTTGCGGCGTCTGCATCCAGCTGTTGGAAGCGAGAATCCAGAAGGTCGAGATCAAGGTGCCGATGGCGACCATGACCGTGGCAAAGAAGTGCAGATTGCGCCCGACCTTGTTCCAGCCGAACAGCATGACACCGAGGAAACCGGCTTCGAGGAAGAAGGCGGTGAGTACTTCGTACGTCAGCAGCGGCCCGGTCACGGAGCCGGCGAAGTCCGAGAAGCGGCTCCAGTTGGTGCCGAACTGATAGGCCATGACGAGCCCGGAGACCACGCCCATGCCGAAGTTGACGGCAAAGATCTTCGACCAGAAGTGGTACAGATCGCGGTACGTGTCGTTATGGGTTTTCAGCCACAGGCCTTCGAGCACCGCCAGGTAACTCGCCAGGCCAATGGTGATGGCGGGAAATAGAATGTGAAACGAAATGGTGAACGCGAACTGCATCCGGGCGAGATCAAGTGCCTCCAAACCGAACATAAGTCTTCCTCTGTCAGGTAATACCGGCTGAAGGCTTCTGGCCTACACCCACTGCCCCCACGGATATGGAGTGTGGCGAATTTGAATTCGTTCTTTTTTTACAAACATCACAACGTAGGGAGTCTGGCCATCTGGCCGCCGGATCAATTCCACGAGCGGTCTTGATCTGGATCAAGCAACGTTAAAAGAGTAGTCCCATTTTTGACGATGGACGGTGTGGTCTTTTGCCGCGTGACAGGTTGCCTCACCGATGGGGGCCAGGCATATCGGTGTCTAGCTAACGAAATTTCCCAGCCCTGCAACTTCTGGTTACAGCTTGGTGATAATCTCGACCCTCCCATCGCTCAAGACCGGCCCTCAGATGCCCAGCCAAGCGCCCTTGCTGTTACGTCATCACCGCCCATTTATCGCGTTCTGGCTGGCTCGGGTGTTTACCGCCAGCGGCTTTCAGATGCTCACGGTGGCCATTGGCTGGAACCTCTACCAACTGACCGGCAATGTGCTCGATCTGGGCCTGGTCGGTCTGGTGGAGTTCGCCCCGCGGGTGCTGTTCATGCTGCACACAGGGCATGTCGCGGACCGTTATGACCGGCGCAAGGTGGCGGCAATCTGTCAGTCCCTGCAAGCGTTGATCGCCCTGTCGCTGGCCATCGGTAGCGCGACCGACAATGTCACCCGGGAGATGATCTTCATCCTCGCGTTCCTGCTCGGTGCCGCCCGCTCCTTCGAAATGCCGACCACTCAGGCCCTGTTGCCGAGCATCGTGCCCAGCGCGCTGTTCCCCCGCGCCGTCGCCGCCGCCCAATCCGCACAGCAATCGGCGACTATCGTTGCCCCGGCCCTCGGTGGGTTGCTTTACGCCTTCGGCAGCGTCTGGGTCTATGGCCCGACAGTGATCCTCTACCTCATCGCCTGCATGCTGATGCTCAACCTGCCTGCACGGCAGACACCGCTGAACAAGGGCAAGGCAACCCTGGATTCGCTGTTGGCGGGCATCCGCTTCATTCGTAGTCGTCCGGACATTCTCGGGGCGATTTCTCTGGATTTGTTTGCGGTATTGCTCGGTGGTGCGACGGCGTTGCTGCCGGTGTTCGCCAAGGACATCCTGCTGACCGGCCCTTGGGGCCTTGGCCTGCTGCGCTCGGCGCCGGCAGTCGGTGCGCTGCTGATGTCGCTGTACCTGGCGAGATTTGCCGTGGAGCGCAAAGTCGGACGGGTCATGTTTACCGCAGTGGGTGTATTCGGCGTCGCGACCATTGCGTTCGGCCTGTCGACCTCGTTCTGGTTTTCCCTGGCGGTGTTGGTGGTGTTGGGCGCGGCGGACATGATCAGCATGGTGATCCGCGCCTCCTTCGTGCAACTGGAAACCCCGGATGAAATGCGCGGCCGGGTCAGTGCCGTGAACGGTTTGTTCATCGGCGCCTCGAACCAGTTGGGCGAGTTTGAATCCGGCTTGACCGCCCACTGGTTCGGCACTGTGCCAGCGGTGGTCATGGGCGGTATTGGCACATTGGTGGTGACCGGGGCGTGGATCAAACTGTTCCCGACCCTGGCTAACCGCGACCGCATGCATGTGTCGGTGGAAGAAGTGAAGGTATAGAGCAGTTGCCAATCACACTTTTGCCGAGCGGGTGCAATACATAGATAGGGCAGCTGGTGTAATGTATCGCCTTACACTTGTCCCATGATCAAATCCTTTCAGCACAAAGGCCTTCGTGGCTTCTATGAAACAGGTTCGACTCGTGGGATCCGCGCAGACCATGCGAAGCGTCTGTCTCGAATGCTTCAGTTCATGGACCGCGCCATGCTACCTGGCGATCTGGACCTCCCGGGATGGCGATTGCACCCACTCAAGGGAGAGTTGACCGAATATTGGTCACTGAGCGTTTCGGGGAACTGGCGAGTTATTTTTCGTTTTATCGGTTCAGACATCGAACTGGTCGACTATCTGGACTACCACTGACAGGAGGCAGGACATGCCCATGCACAACCCGCCACACCCTGGCGAAACCCTTTTGATGGATGTATTGCCTGAACTTGGCATCACCGTCACAGAGCTGGCTCGGCACCTGCGATTTGCGCGCCCGCATCTATCGCGAGTGCTGCATGGCCACGCGCCGATCAGTCCTGATTTGGCGGTACGCCTGGAGCGGGCTGGAATTGGCAAGGCCAGAATGTGGCTAGGTATTCAGACCGACTACGATCTTTGGCAAGCGGAGCATCGTGAGCAACCGGTCATCGAACCCATTGCCGTCCACGCCTGACACTCTCTAAACCACCAACTCCCCCGCCACCGCCGCTCGCCTGGCTTTGCCGCAGAGTTGTTCCACCAGCGTCAGGGCGAATTGCAATGCCGCCCCTGAACCTTGGGCAGTGATGCAGTTGCCATCGACCACCACCGGTTGATCGACGAAAGTGCAGCCCGACAGTTGATGGCTGGCCGATGGCAGGCAGGTCATGCGCCGCTGACGCAGTACGCCAAAGGCTTGCAGCGCCAGCGCCGGGGCCTCGGCGATGCCGGCGAACAGGCGTCCGGCCGCCGCCTGATCCTTGATCAATTGTTGCAGGGGTTGATGCGCCGCCAGATGTTGCGCCCCCACGGCACCGCCGGGCAGGACGATCAGATCGAACGGCTGGGCCAGCATATCCACCAGCATCGCATCGGACGTCACTCGGGTGCCGCGCGCGCAGGTGAGCATGCGCCGCCCCTCGATGCTGGCCACCACCACTTCGACCTTGGCACGGCGCAGCACATCGATCAGGGTCACTGCTTGCAGGTCATCGATGCCCTCGGCGAGGGTAATCAGAGCTCTAAAGGTCATGGGCGCAGTCCACTGGATGATCTTTAAAGCGTAGTCAGCTTTCCTGCCCCTTGTTCGAGCCGGCCGTTACTTGATGTAAAGCTGCGTCGACAGCGTATTGCCGGGCGAGTTGATCGACGTGTTGCTGAAGGTGAACGTGCCTTCCTGTTTACCCGCCAGATCGAAGACATACAGATAGCCGACGGTTTTTTTCCCGACAGTGCAATCGGTCAGATTGCCGTTATCAAAAGCACAGACCGGGGTCCGGGTGCCGTTCATTTCAAAACCATCCAGCGCGACATGCGCGCTACGACCGTAACCGACTTCCAGCACGTAGACCTTGATGTTCGGTCCACTGTGATTGCAGCGGGTTTGCTCTTGCCCTTGGGCAATGTCTTCAAAGCCGCAGCCCGGCGACTCGACCTTGAGTACCTTCACCTGACTCAGCGGGGCCGCCGATGCAGCCGAGGCGGTGTGTGCCCCCAGGAAAAAGGCGATCGCCATTGCGAATACGGCAATCAGACGTTTATTCATGCAATACATAAGTACCCCCAAGACCAGCGCGCAGTATGGCGCACTTGGCTTTACCGCAAAACATCGACGACGATCGCAGCCATAAGCAGCCATAGCCCCACGCTGCTGGTATGATGCGCGGCTTTTTCCGACCCACAGAAAATTACCAGGCGCCAGCAGCGGTCTGTGCTTTGCTGTTGAGGTCGATACATTCACGGCGCCTGGCGCGCCACGGGGAGCAGACATGCTGGAAAGGCTGTTTCAACTCAAGGCACACAACACCAACGTGCGGACCGAAATTCTGGCGGGCTTCACGACCTTTTTGGCCATGGCCTACATTCTGTTCGTCAACCCGAGCATCCTCGGCGAGACCGGCATGGACAAGGGCGCGGTGTTCGTCGCCACGTGTCTGGCAGCCGCCTTCGGCTCCACGGTGATGGGCCTGATAGCCAACTACCCGATCGCTCTCGCGCCGGGCATGGGCTTGAATGCCTTCTTTACCTACACCGTGGTCCTGCACATGGGCCACACCTGGCAAGTGGCGCTGGGTGCGGTGTTCATCTCCGCCGTGTGCTTCTTCCTGCTGTCGATCTTCCGCATCCGCGAATGGATCATCAATAGCATCCCGCTGCCGCTACGTTCGGCGATTGCCGCCGGTATCGGCCTGTTCCTGGCGCTGATCGCTCTGCATAACGCGGGCATCGTGGTCAGCAACCCGGCCACGATGGTCGGCCTCGGCGATTTGAAACAACCGGCCCCGATCCTTGCGACCCTCGGCTTTGCCCTGATCGTGGCGCTCGAAGCGCTTAAAGTGCGCGGCGCGGTACTGATCGGCATTCTGGCAGTGACCATCGTTTCGATCGTGATGGGCTTCACCCCGTTCGGCGGCGTCATGTCGATGCCACCGTCCCTGGCCCCGACCTTCCTGCAGCTGGACATCAAGGGCGCCCTGGACATTGGTCTGGTCAGCGTGATCTTCGCGTTCCTGTTCGTCGACCTGTTCGACAACTCCGGCACCCTGATCGGCGTCGCCAAGCGCGCCGGCCTGATGGGCAAGGATGGCCACATGCCGAAAATGGGTCGCGCCCTGATCGCCGACAGTACCGCGGCCATGGCCGGTTCGCTGCTGGGCACTTCGACCACCACCAGCTACATCGAATCCGCAGCCGGCGTGAGTGCCGGCGGCCGCACCGGCCTGACCGCTGTTGTCGTGGCGATTCTGTTCCTGTTGGCGCTGTTCTTCTCGCCATTGGCGGCCAGCGTTCCACCCTTTGCTACCGCACCTGCACTGCTGTTCGTCGCGGTATTGATGACATCCGGCCTGGCCGAAATAGACTGGGACGACATCACCGTCGCCGCACCGGTCGTGGTCACTGCTCTGGCCATGCCGTTCACTTATTCCATCGCCAACGGCATCGCCTTCGGTTTCATCTCCTGGACCGCGATCAAGTTGCTGTCCGGCCGCGGCCGTGAGCTCAACTCGGCACTGGTGATTCTGTCGATTCTGTTCGTGATCAAGTTGGGTTGGTTCAACGCATGACTTTTGATTCCAAGGCTTACGCCGTTCAGCTCGAAGAGAAGGTCACGCGCCTGCGTGACCTGTTGGCCCCGTTCGGTGCGCCAGAACCTGCGGTGTTCGACTCGCCGCTGAAAAACTTCCGCCTGCGCGCCGAATTCCGCCTGTGGCGCGAAGCCGGTGAGCGTCACTACGCGATGTTTTCCCAGGAAGACAAACGCACGCCGATCCTGATCGAAGAGTTCCCGATCGCCAGCCTGCGCATCAACGAGTTGATGCCGCAGCTGAAATCGGCATGGAAAGCCAGTGCAGCCCTGAGCCACAAGCTGTTTCAGGTGGAGTTCCTGACCACCCTGGCAGGCGATGCGATGATCACGCTGTGCTATCACCGCCCGCTGGACGAGCACTGGCACGCGGCGGCGTCGAAACTGGCAGCCGACTTGAACGTCAGCATCATCGGCCGCTCCAAGGGCAAACGCGAAGTGATCGGTCACGATTACGTGGTCGAGCAGATGGACGTCGGCGGTCGCACCTTCAGCTATCGCCAGCCGGAAGGCGCGTTCACCCAGCCCAACGGCACCGTGAACCAGAAGATGCTCAACTGGGCTTACGACTCACTCGGTGATCGCTCCGACGATTTACTGGAGCTGTATTGCGGCAACGGCAACTTCACCTTGCCGCTCGCGACGCGCGTACGCAAAGTGCTGGCCACTGAAATCAGCAAGGCGTCGGTCAATGCCGCGTTGAGCAATCTCAGCGAAAACGCTGTGGAAAACGTCATCCTGGTGCGCTTGTCTGCCGAGGAGCTGACCGAAGCCCTGAACGAGGTTCGTCCTTTCCGTCGTCTGCACGGTATCGATCTGAAGAGCTACGAGTTCGGTAGCGTCTTCGTCGATCCGCCTCGCGCCGGCATGGATCCGGACACCTGCGAACTGACCCGTCGCTTCGACAACATCCTCTACATTTCCTGCAACCCTGAAACCCTGGCGGCCAACATCGCCCAGTTGCACGACACCCATCGCATCACCCGATGCGCAATGTTCGACCAGTTCCCGTGGACCCATCACATGGAATCCGGGGTGTTGTTGACCCGGCGGTAATTGCCAGTACCCGATACAAATCAGCCGTCATCACGACGGCTTTTTTGTGGGTGTTCAATCGGTGGCATCTGTCTTGCGCGGACGCCCGCCCTTGCGGCCATTCACCCGCGCAGCCTCGGCTTTGGCGGCGCTGCTTTGGCGACCATTGCGCGAGGCGATGACCGAGGCGGCCATGTCCATCAGCGGCTTGCTAGCCGAAATCATCCCGGCGATGGAAACGTGCAGATTCTTGCCCTCGTGGCAGAGCGCAGTCCCGGAAAAGCCGACTTTCAGGTCTGCGAAATCCTCGACCTCGAAATCATCAAATTCCGGATAGTGCTGCACGGGCAACAGCACGCCACTGCCATCAATGAAACTGACCGCCAGACACGGTTCTACATAAGCCACCGAAGTCACCCGCAAACCGCTTTTGTGGCGCACTTGCCCACGCTGGATGGCTTCATCCAGCACCGTATCGGTCACGGGCCGATCGACCAGCATGCCTGCCTGTATCGTTTTCATAGCTGGATCTCCACGCCCTCTGGAACGCCGATCAGCGCCAGCAGGGTCTTGTTCGTCTCGGGTTCATAGCAAGCCGAGCCAATCATCCAGGTCGTACTCGCAATCCTTTTTACCACCACAACTTCGCTGGACTGCCAGTCCCATATCTGATGATCGAGACAGACCGTGTTCAGCTTGTCCCACCAGATGGTACGAGCACGCCGCAAGTGGACCGGTTGTCGCAGCGCATGACGCAATCCTTCCAGCACGGCAACAGGTGGCCGGTTTGAATGAGGAACCACGTCCCACAACTCGACACTGTTATGCCAGAAGCTGAATTTGAAGCGCGCACTCCAGCTCCCGGCGTCCACATGCGCGTGCGGCGGACAGTGTTCATCACGCAACATGATCACCATTGAAAACCCTTTGTAGCTGAACAATCTCATGCTAACCCATCCGTTAGGTTAATGAGTCCAAAGACTCGACATTCCCTGGAAAATCCGACAATTGGCTCTTCGCTAAACCGTCATCACGACTCTGAGACTAGCGCCAAGCCTCGCCTCGGACCGGTGGATAACCGCGCAAAATGGTAAGCAATCCTTTCCTCGATCCCAAAAAAAGCCGTCACGAGGACGGCTTTCCTGGTTTTCTACACAATCACTGAGGCTGATTTTTTCGGTACTCGGTCGTGGTCATTCCGGCGTAACCCCAATTATCGGTGTCGACTTAATTCATCTACAGTGGCGGAATTCAGTCCTTCATTTGATCCCTGGTGTAATCAATCATGCAGCGACAATTCGACGATCTTCAGCTGGGCAGCATCGAACTGTTTTGTCTGGCGGCCGAAGCCGGCAGTTTTACCGCCGCCGCGCTGGTGGCTGGCGTGACGCCCGCCGCCGTGAGCCGCTCGGTGTCGCGCATGGAGGAACGGCTGGGCGTGCGGTTGTTCGCCCGCACCACCCGCAGCGTCAAACTGAGCGACAGTGGTCGGCGGTATTACGAGGAATGTCGCCAGGCGCTGGCGCAATTGGTCGAGGCCCAGCGTGAGGTCATGGGTCAGCAGCAACAGCCTTCCGGCACCTTGCGTATCAGCATACCCACCACCTATGCCCATCACCGGATTCTGCCGTTGTTGCCGGCTTTTCGGGCACGCTTTCCAGCGGTGAAGGTTGAGTCGCACATCAGCAATCGCAACATCGATTTCGTCGGTGAAGGCTATGACATGGCGATCCGCGTGCGGGCGATTCCGGATTCCGGCCTGATTGCCCGACAGTTGGAAGACGCCGCGCTGGTAATGATTGCCAGTCCTGACTACCTCAAGCACGCGGGCACTCCACAAACGCTGGATGATCTTAAACAGCACGAGTGCATCCAGTACGAATTGCCCAGCAGCGGTAGGCGGATTGCCTGGCTGTTCAACGACAACGGCGTGCACCGGGAGATTCTCGCCGAGGGCAATCTCAGTTGTTCCGACGACGTACTGGGCGGCGTGACCCTGGCCAAACATGGCGCGGGACTGTTTCAGACCTATCGCTTTATCGTCGAAAACGAATTGGCCGATGGCTCGCTGGTGGAAGTGCTCAAGCCATATGGCGGACGCTCGCGACCGTTCACCCTGCTCTACCCGCAAACTCGCCATATGCCGTTGCGATTGAGGGCGTTCATCGATTTCCTGGTGGAGCATCTGCCCCGCTGAAAAACCAAAACCGTCCGATCACCGCACACATTAACCCCGAGACTCGCCTCTTCAATTGACCAAATTAACCATCTAGTACATTTTATCTCCACAGGCTGAAACCCTCGGCCAATGCCAAAAACAATAAGTGGAGAGACCCCGATGCCCCCTATCGTTCTGGTGCTCAACGGCCCGAATCTGAACCTGCTCGGCACCCGTGAACCGGCGACTTACGGCCACGAAACCCTGGCCGACATCTCAGCGTTGTGCGGTCGTGCCGCCGAAGAGTTCGGCCTGGCGGTGGAGTTTCGCCAGACCAATCATGAAGGCGAACTGCTCGACTGGATTCACGCCGCGCGCGGCCGTTGCGCCGGGATCGTCATCAACCCGGCCGCCTGGACCCACACCTCGGTCGCGATCCGCGATGCCCTGGTCGCCAGCGAATTGCCGGTGATCGAAGTCCACCTGTCCAACGTTCATGCTCGCGAGCCCTTCCGCCACCACTCTTTTGTGTCGGCCATCGCCACGGCGGTGACGGCCGGTTTCGGCAGCCACGGCTATCGCCTGGCGCTGGAGCATTTCAGCCAACGTTTGAAGGGGTGAACGCCGTGACTCAGACCAATGCTGTACTGGCCGGACTGATCGGCGCCGGCATCCAGGCCTCTCGCACCCCGGCGCTGCACGAGCATGAAGGCGATGCCCAGGGTTTGCGTTACCTCTATCGTCTGATCGATCTGGACCAGTTGAAACTCGACAGCAGCGCCCTGCCCGACCTGCTGATGGCTGCCGAGCGGATGAACTTCACGGGTCTGAACATCACCTTTCCGTGCAAGCAGACGATCATCCCGCTGCTCGACGAGTTGTCACCAGAAGCTAGAGGCATTGGAGCGGTGAACACGGTCGTGCTGAAGGACGGCAAACGCATCGGCCACAACACCGATTGCCTGGGCTTCGCCGAGGGTTTCCGTCGTGGCTTGAAGGGCGTTGCCCTTGAGCGCGTCGTGCAAATGGGTGCCGGTGGCGCTGGCGCGGCAGTGGCCCACGCCCTTTTGAGTGAAGGCGTACAGCTGCTGAACATTTTTGACGTGGACCTCAGCCGTGCCCAGAGCCTGGCGGACAATCTCAATCAACATTTCGGCGTCGGCCGGGCGGTGGCGGGCCATGACTTGCCGAGCACCCTGGCCCAGGCTGACGGCCTGGTGAACACCACCCCCATGGGCATGAAAAAACTGCCGGGCATGCCAGTGCCGGTGGAATTGCTTCACGGTGGGTTATGGGTGGCGGAGATCGTTTACTTCCCGCTGGAAACCGAACTGCTGCGCAACGCCCGCGCGCTGGGTTGCCGAACGCTGGATGGCGGCAACATGGCCGTGTTTCAGGCAGTGAAGGCGTTTGAGTTGTTCAGCGGTGTGGCGCCGGATGCGCAGCGGATGCTCGAGCACTTTCAGAGCATGAATGGCTGAACGGATGCGGTGAGGGGGCAATCCCCTCACCCCACGTCAGGCCTGCAGATAGCGCAAAACCGACTCGCAAATCATCTCTCGATGACGTTGCTTGATACTTTCGTCCGGCAAGTCGACCTGAAAGATCTCACCGAAAGTATGGCGGTTCGACACGCGATAGAAGCAGAACGAGCTGATCAGCAGATGCACATCCAACGGCTCGAGCCCGGCACGGAACACGCCTTCTTCAGCACCGCGGCGCAAAATCTCGCCCAGTGAATCGAGGATTGTGTTGTTCATCGCCTTGATCGCATCGGAGCGCTTCACGTATTCAGCGTTGTGAATGTTCTCGATGCTGACAATCCGCACAAAATCGACGTTGCGATCATGGTGGTCGAAAGTGAATTCCACCAGCCGCCGAATCGCTTCCACCGGCGCCAGTTCGGTCAGGTGCAGACGGTTTTCGGTGCTGCGGATATCGCCGTAGAGTTTCTCCAGCACCTCGACGTAAAGCTGTTCCTTACTGCCGAAGTAGTAATAGATCATGCGTTTTGAGGTATGGATGCGCTCGGCAATCGCATCGACGCGAGCGCCGGAAAGCCCCTGCTGGACGAACTCGACAATCGCCTCTTGAAGGATATTCTCGCGGGTCTTTTCCGGGTTGTTCTTGCGACTCTTGCGCGGCTCGACAATCGGTTCGTCGGGCGCTGCGGAGAGTTCTGAAGTTATCGTCATTGCGGGCTCACGGCCATCACTGCACAGGTTGGCGATTATGAGCCGCGCCGCACAGTGAAGGAAGCCGCGCGGCAGCGGTTTGTTTCCGTGTTTACGATTTTCCTACAACTTTGCCTGACGTACAGCACCGCTTCGCGACTTGGCCATGGCCGCCAGTCGCACCGCGACGTTGGCTGCGCCGTAACCTGCGTAGCCGTTCTTGCGCTGGATGATCTCGAAGAAGAAGCGCCCTTCGAACGGTTCGGTATACACATGGAACAGCTCGCCACCCTGGGCGTCGCGATCGTAAAGCACATTGTAATAGGCCAGTTCGCTGAGGAACTCGTCGTCGAAGTCGAACCGCGCAGCGAGGTCATCGTAGTAATTGAGCGGGATATCCAGCAGCGGTACGCCTGCCTCCTTGGCCCGGCTGACTTCGGCAAAGATGTCGTCGCAATCGAAGGCGATGTGATGCACGCCGGAGCCGCGATAACTCGACAATGCGTGTGAGATTGCGGTGTTGCGATTCTCGGAAATGTTCAGCGGCAGGCGGATCGAACTGTCCCGACTGCGCAGCGCCCGACTCTTCACCAGGCCATACGGATCAGGCAGCACCACCTCATCGTCCGCTTCGAAATCCAGCAGGCTTTTATAGAACAGCACCCAACTGTCGAGGCTGTCGGCCGGCAGCGCCATGGCCATATGGTCGATACGCTTGAGGCCGCCACTGGCCACGGCGGCGGGTTGCAGATTGAAGTCGGTGCCGTAGACATCGGCGTCCTGGTCTACCAGATAAATCAGGCTGCCATCCGGCGCGCGCACTGCGGCGAGCTCCAGTTCATTGGGGCCAACCAGCCCGCGATACGGCTGACCTTTATAGGCCACGGCCCGCGCCAGCGCGCTGGCGCTGTCCTTGACCCGCACGGCGGTGGCGCACAGCGATGGGCCGTGAGCCTCGAAAAAACTGTGGGCGAACGAGTAAGGCTCAGAGTTGAGGATCAGGTTGATATCACCCTGACGCAGCAGGCTGACGCTCTTGGAACGGTGTTGTCCTGCCTTGACGAAGCCCAGCCGCTCCAGCCAGTGGGACAGCTTGGCGCCAAGGCTTTCGTCCACGGCGAATTCAAGAAACTCGATGCCGTTGTACTCGCTGGCCTTAGGTGTCTCGAACAGAATGTCGACAGTCGCCGGGGGCTCGGCTTCCTGCGCCAGACGTTCGCGGGTTTTCTCTTCCAGGTACAGCAACGAGCGCAAACCATCGGCGGCATTGGCCCGTGGCGGCGCGGCGCGGAAGCCGTCGTTGAAGATCTCCAGCGACAATGGCCCGGTGTAACCGCTCTTGATGATCGGCGCGAGGAAACCCGGCAGATCGAATTCACCCTGGCCCGGGAAGCAGCGGAAATGCCGGCTCCACTCCAGCACGTCCATGGCCAGGATCGGCGCGTCGGCCATTTGCACGAAGAAAATCTTGTCGCCGGGAATCTCGGCAATCGCGCTCGGATCACCCTTGAGCGACAGCGTGTGAAAGCTGTCGAGCAACACGCCGAGGTTTGGGTGATCAGCCTGACGGACGATGTTCCACACCTGTTGATAAGTGTTCACGTGGCGGCCCCAGGCCAGCGCTTCGTAGCCGATCCGCAAACCACGGGCACCCGCGTGCTCGGCCAGCAGGCGCAAGTCGTCGACTAAAATCTGTTCGTCACCGATAGAGTCGGCCGAAGCGTTGCTGCACACCAGCACCAGGTCCGTACCCAGTTCCTGCATCAGGTCGAACTTGCGCTCGGCCCGCTCCAGGTTGCGTGGCAGGCGGTCGCGGCGGCAGCCCTCGAAATCCCGGAAGGGTTGAAACAGCGTGATCGCGATCCCGAGGTCGGCGCACATCTGTTTAATTTCCCGCGGACTACCGTCGTAGTAGAGAAGGTCGTTCTCGAAAATCTCCACCCCGTCGAAACCGGCGGCGGCGATGGCTTCAAGTTTTTCCGGCAGGGTACCGCTCAAGGACACGGTGGCAATGGAACGCTGCATATATCGACTCCCGGTGGAGGCTTCGGCTACAGGGAATTTGCGCCGCTTTTAAAAGAATGAGCGAATTATTGAGCCGGGTTGTTTAATGAGCAATTCAAAGTGTACTACCCAGTTAGTTTTGCGTGCGATTATCGAACACAATGGCCCTTGGCGAATTGACGATTTTTCGTCCACTGCGCAACATCGACTCCACATTGAGCCCGGTCACACACCTCGGTCTCGGTGACCAAAGACCCAGAACACCACATAAAAACAATCGGTGGCCTACATGACTCCTTCTCAAAGCTCTCCCGTGGAGCGTTCCTCCATGACTTCTGCCACTGGTGGCATCGGCGACAAGATCCGTGGCGCGATGGCGGTCGGCAAAACCCGTTGGGGCATGCTGGCGCTGGTGTTCTTCGCCACCACCCTGAACTACATTGACCGCGCCGCACTGGGCGTGATGCAGCCTATCCTGGCCAAGGAAATGAGCTGGACGGCGATGGACTACGCCAACATCAACTTCTGGTTCCAGGTCGGCTACGCCATCGGTTTCGTGCTGCAAGGCCGGTTGATCGATCGGGTCGGCGTCAAGCGCGTGTTCTTCTTCGCCGTGCTGCTCTGGAGCCTGGCGACCGGTGCCCATGGCCTGGCCACTTCGGCCGTCGGTTTCATGGTCTGCCGATTCATTCTGGGTCTGACGGAAGCCGCCAACTATCCGGCGTGCGTGAAGACCACCCGGTTGTGGTTCCCGGCCGGCGAACGCGCCGTGGCCACCGGCATCTTCAACGCCGGCACCAACGTCGGGGCGATGTTCACGCCAATGCTGCTGCCGCTGATCCTTCATGTGTGGGGCTGGCAAGCCGCGTTCCTGTGCATGTCAGCACTGGGCGGGATCTGGTTGCTGTTCTGGGGCTTGAAGTACTTCAACCCGGAAGATCATCCGAGCGTTAAACAATCGGAACTGGACTACATCCAGAAGGAAGTAGAGCCGGAACAATCCCGCGTACCGTTCTCGAAAATCTTGCGGATGCGTGGCACCTGGGCCTTCGCCCTGGCTTACGCGATCACCGCGCCAGTGTTCTGGTTCTACCTCTACTGGCTGCCACCGTTCCTCAATCAGCAATACAACCTGGGGATCAACGTGACCCAGATGGGTATCCCGCTGATCATCATCTACCTCACTGCCGATTTCGGCAGCGTCGGCGGCGGGATCCTGTCCTCGTTCCTGATCGGCCGCGGCGTCAACCCGATCAAGGCGCGGCTGATGTCCATGTTCCTGTTCGCCTGCTGCATCGTCGGCGTGATCATGGCGGCGGGTTCGAGCAGTCTGTGGGTCGCGGTGTTCGCCATCTCCCTGGCCATCGGTGCGCACCAGGCCTGGACCGCGAACATCTGGAGCCTGGTGATGGACTACACGCCTAAACACATGATGAGTACGGTGTTCGGCTTCGGTGGCATGTGCGCGGCCATCGGCGGGATGTTCATGACCCAGTTGGTCGGCCACATTCTGACGATCACCAACAACAACTACACCGTGCTGTTCACCATGATTCCGGCGATGTACTTCATCGCGCTGATCTGGATGTACTTCATGGCACCGCGCAAGATTCCTACCGTCACCCCGTAAAACCTCTCCTCTTGGCAGGCCTGATTCCAGGCCTGCCCTGCTTCTCTCACCGACGACTCTGCTGCCAGGCTGCCGCCAACCCGCTGCAGCAAATTACCGCGATCCCGACCACCGTGGTCAGGGTCGGCGTGTGAGAAAACAGCAACCAGCCCAGCAAGCCGGCAAAGACAATCTGGCAATAACCGAACGGCGCCAACAATGCAGGGGCGGCGTGACGGAAGGCTTGTGTCAGAAACAGGTGAGCCGTCATCCCGCAGGCGCCCAGCGCCACCATCATCAATCCATGGCCCAGGCTGGGGACTTGCCAGAAGAATGGCACCAGCGCGCTCATCACCAGGGTGTTGCACAGCCCGGCGAAGAAGTTGCTGGTGGTCGGGCTATCAATGTTGCTGAGCTTGCGGGTGAGCAACTGATAGAAGCAGAAAAACAGCGCCGAGCAGAGCGGCAGCAACACCGCAGGGGTAAAGAGTTCTCCGCCGGGATGGACGATGATCAACACGCCGATGAACCCGCAAATCACCGCAATCCACTGGCCACGCGTGACGTGCTCGCGCAGCAGTGGCACCGACAGCGCAGTCACCAGAACCGGCGCAAGAAAGTTGACCGCCGTGGCTTCCGCCAAGGGGATGTACTGCAAGCCGGTGGTGAAAAACAGACTGGTGCCCAACAGGCACAACGCCCGCAACAGCTGAAGTAACGGCCGTTTGGTTCGTAGGACACCAAGCCCGGATTGCGGTAGAAAAATCCCGGCCATGAGTAAGGTGTGAACCACATACCGGGCCCACACCACCATGACGATCGGGTAGAAGCCCGAGAGGTATTTCGACAAGGCGTCGTGACTGGAAAACAGGAAGGTCGCAACGACGATCAGCAGAATCCCTTTGAAGGGTTGGTTTACACCGGAGAGCGGAGTGCTGACGGTCATTCGGTATCCCTTTTGTTTTGCATCAACTAGTTAAAAGCATCCCTTACAGCCGCGCTAACAACTCATGGGTTTTACTCAACGCCATCCGCGCCCGCTGCAACCCGCTCACGCCCTGCTCAAGCAACTTCACGGTGGGGATCTCAAGGCTCAACGGAATATCGGCCGGTAAATACTGCAACAACCCCGCCAGATCACAATCGCCATCGCCCGGAAAACGCCGCTCGTTACGGGCCTGGCGCAGAATCTCTGCCATGTCATTCGGCCGTGGCCCGGCAACGTCGCACAGCTGGGCATACCGTAACCGTGACGGGGCAACTCTGGCCAGAGCTTCCAGCCGCGAAGCCGAACGGTCGAAGTGAAACGCATCCACCAACACCGCGCCGTTTTCACGCCCCGCGTTTTCGACGATGCGCACCGCCTGTTCGAGATTGCGCGCATCGGTCCACGGCATGAACTCCAAATGCGGATGAAGCCCGTAAGGTGCCGCCAGATCACACAGCCGAGCGAAGTTGTCGGTGAGCCGCTGTTCGTCAGGATCGTTACCGGCCACCAGCAATTCACTGGCACCGAATTCGGCACCGACCGCCAGAATCTTCTCGAAATCGGCGACGACGGTTTCCGGTTTAAGACGCAGGATCTCGACATCCAACACACGAATGCCGGTCTCGCGCAGTCGCGTCAACGTCTTGCGCCGTAACCCGATATCGGCGACCAGCGCAAAGTGGTGTTCTTCAGGCGTCGCAGGCTCCAACCGTAATCCGACATGACTGTAACCAGCCTGTGCTGCCACTTCGACCATCTCCGGTGGTGACAATTCCAGCACCGTCAGGCTGGCCAGGGAAAAGATCCGATCGTTCATGGTCATTCCTCGATCAAGGTCGGTGCGCAGGCACGACCGGTTTCGGCGGCCTCGCGTATCGCTTCAATCAGCGCCAAGGTGCGGGCGGCATCCGCGACGCTCACCAACGGCTCGACTTCCCGACGCGCCACACGCACGAAATGCTGCAACTGCAAACGCAGCGCTTCATCGGCGCTGAAGTTTTCCTGCACCGTCAGCAACGGTTGATGCCATCCCCCATCGGTATCAGCGTAGTGCCAGCGCTTAAGTTGCGGAATGCTCAACGCACCGCCGGTCCCGGCGAGCAGATAACACGGTTGATCGGCCTGACGTGGGTACACCGGGTTCTCGCCGCAATCCAGCTCCCAGCTCCAGGGCGCCGCGACCGCATCGGAACCGGTCAGGCTGCCCAGCGCGCCGCTGTGCACCAGTTCATAGGCGCGGACGATCAACGGATTATGCCGACGATGATGACCGACCAGCACCGGAACGCCGGTGGCTTTCGAAGCGCCGACCAGTTCGCGGACTTCATTCAAGTGCACGCCCACCGGTTTTTCCAGCAGGACCGGCACGCCGACAGCGAGGCAATCAAGTGCGGTGCTGACGTGCAGCGTATTCGGATTGGCGACGATCACCGCGTCTGGCTTGACCTGCTCCAACATCTGACGGTGATCAGCGAAATACGCCACGCCCCACTCCGCCGCCAGCCCCACTGCCTGCGGACCCGGATCGGCCACTGCGCACAAGGTTGCTTCCGTCAGGGATTGCAGATGCCGGTAATGCTGCTGGCCCATATTGCCAGCCCCGATCAGGGCAATACGCAAGGGTGAACTCATCGTGCGGTCCTCTTGTGATCATTGTTGGAAGGGCGACTTCCAACAATTTAGAACCTGGTTCCAGATTCTTACACAAGCAAACCGAAAAAGTGTGCGAACAACGCACACATCAATCAGCTGAACAACTCAGACGCCAGACTGGCCGCCGACAGTTCCTCAGTAAACCTCAACAACAATGGTGCCAATTCATGCAATCGCGCCCCCGGCATCCGCGCGCTGGGCCCCGCGATGCTCAGCACGCCGATGACTCGACCATCACTCGGATGTCGCACCACCGCAGCAATCGCCGAGGTGCCCACCGCCGAACTTTCCTCGACCCAGGCATACCCCTGCTCCCGCGCCATACGCAGGCGCTCCAGCAGTTCGATGTTGGAACGTGGTGCATTCGGCCCAATGTCCTTCGGCCGCTCGCCACCCTGCCGTTCGACCAGGGACAGCGCCTCGGCATCACTCATACACGCCAGCCATGCATGCCCCGACGCCGTATAAAACAGAGGCGCATCGCGGCCCATGTCCGGGTCGTAGCGCAGGCCGGAACGGGCGCCCTGGGATTTGGCGATCCAGATCTGCCGCTCACCTTCAATCACCCCAAGCCGCACCAGCTCGCCGGTTTCCTGGGCGAGGCGGTCAAGCACCGGCTGCACAATATCGGCACCGCTACCCGACAGGTAACGGAAACCCATGGCCACCAGTTTGGTCGACAGGTGATACCGCAGGTTCTCTGGATTTTGTCGCACGTAACCCAGCCGAATCAGCTCGGCGAGCAACCGGTGGGTCGCGCTTTTGGGAATATCCAGTTGCTCCGCCAGCGTCTGCATCGGCAGGCCCCGTGGGTCACTGGTGAGGCTTTCAAGCACGCTGAAAACACGTTCGATCTGACTGCCGGCCATGGGAAGTTCCACACAAAATTTGTCCGATTCTAGAAGACAACCGACCGAATGCGAAATCTGGAACCCACTGTCCGATAACCGCCCGCTTTACCCGGTGAAAGGTTGCCGAGTTCGATTACGCTCCTATATTTTCTGGAATCAAATTCTAAAAAATACAAACCGCTGGAGCTTCAGACGATGCCTGCCGAATCAAATAATCTCCCGGATATCGATTGCGACGTGCTCATCGTCGGCTCCGGTGCGGCGGGACTGTCCACTGCAGTCACCGCGGCGTGGCACGGCCTAAAAATCATCGTGGTCGAAAAAGATCCAGTGTTCGGCGGCGCCACAGCATGGTCCGGTGGTTGGGCGTGGGTGCCGTGCAATCCCCTGGCCCAGCGCGCCGGGATCGTCGAAGACGTCGAGCAGCCGCGCACTTACCTGAAACACGAATTGGGCGAGCGTTACGAGCCGGCCATGATCGATGCTTTCCTCGAAGCCGGTCCGCGGATGGTGGCGTTCTTTGAGCAGCACACCTCGCTGCAGTTTGCCGACGGCAACGCCATTGCCGATATTCATGGCGATACACCGGGCGCCGGCACGGGAGGACGCTCGGTCATCGCGGCGCCTTACGACGGGCGAAAAGTCGGCAAGCTGCTTAAGCGTCTTCGCAAGACCATGCGGGAAACTTCGTTCATGGGCATGCCAATCATGGCAGGCGCGGACCTCTCGGCATTTCTCAATCTGACCCGCTCGCTGTCGGCGGCCTGGCACGTGACCCGGCGCTTTTCGCGGCACCTGCTCGATCTCGCTGTGCATGGTCGGGCGATGCAACTGGTCAACGGTGTCGCGCTGGTGGCTCGGCTGGCAAAGTCCGCCGAAGACCTCGGCGCATTGCTCTGGGAGTCGGCGCCCGTTACTGAGCTGCTGCGCGATGGCGATCAGGTTCGAGGCGCGATGGTCAGCACCGCCAAAGGCAAGGTTCGCATCCGTGCGCGCAAGGCCGTGGTGTTGGCGGCCGGTGGTTTTGCCAATGACATCGAGCGGCGCAGGGCATTGTTTCCCCGTACGCCAACCGGGCACGAACACCTGGCGTTGCCACCTCTCGGCGTCTGCGGCGATGGCCTGCGACTGGGCGAAAGCGCTGGCGCGCGGGTGAACACCGATCTGGCGTCGCCCGTCGCCTGGGCACCGGTTTCGCAAGTGCCACACAAGGACGGCAGCCTCGGCCACTTCCCGCACATCATCGAGCGCGGCAAACCGGGGATCATTGGCGTGTTGAGCAACGGCCAGCGCTTTGTCAACGAAGCCAACGGCTACTTCGACTATGTGACGGCCATGGTCGCCGCCGCCCCGAAGGGCGAAGCAGTCGTCTCCTGGCTGGTCTGCACCCATGGCTTTCAGCGGCGTTATGGCCTGGGTATCTCTCGGCCGTTTCCGCTGCCGCTGTCATCCCTTATCCGCAGCGGCTATCTGAAAACCGGCAACACCCTTGAGGAACTGGCCCAGGCCTGCGGCATCGACCCGAAAGGTTTGCGCAGCACCGTGTCCGAATACAACCGGCACGCGCGCAAGGGTGAAGACCCGCTGTTCGGTCGCGGTTCGACGCCTTACAACCGCAAACAGGGTGATGCGTTGCAACAACCCAACCCTTGCGTCGCACCGATCGAACAAGGCCCCTTCTATGCCGTGAAAGTCCAGCCCGGCTGCTTCGGCACCTTCGCCGGCCTCAAGGTCAATGAACATGCCCAGGTGCTCGGCGAATCGGGGGAGGCCATCGCCGGGCTGTACGCAGCAGGCGGAGACATGGCCAGCATCATGGGCGGGCACTACCCCGCCGGCGGCATCAATCTGGGCCCGGCGCTGACCTTCGGCTACATCGCCGCGCGACATATCGCAGGTATTACCGCTTACGAACAGGAGATCGACTATGCAGCGCATCGTTAACGCACAGGGTTTGAACATGCCCAAACTCGGCCTCGGCACCTGGCCGATGCTCGGCGAGGAATGCACTCGCGCCGTGGAACAGGCCTTGGCATTGGGTTATCGGCACATCGACACCGCCGCGGCCTACAACAATGAAGACGCCGTCGGCCAGGCGCTGGTGAACAGTCCTACCCCTCGCGATCACATCCACGTCACCACCAAAGTCTGGTGGGATCAGCTTCAACCCGATGCCATGCGCCATTCCATGGACCGCAGCCTCAAGGCCTTGCGCAGCGATTACGTTGACCTGTTCATGATCCACTGGCCGACCACCGACTGGGACTTGCCGAGCACGATCGAGACCCTGGTGTCATTCAAGGAACAAGGACTGGCGCGCAACATCGGTGTGGCGAATTTTCCACTGCCGTTGTTGCGCAAAGTCGTCGAGGAACTGGGTATTCCGCTGTCAGCCATTCAGGTCGAGTACCACGTACTGCTCGGACAAAACGCTCTGCTGAACTACGCCCGCCAACATGATCTGGCGCTGACGGCCTACACGCCACTGGCCCGCAACAAGGTCTCGGACATCCCACAAATCCGGCAGATCGCCGCCAAACACGGAGTCCTGCCAACGCAAGTGGCACTCAAGTGGCTGCTTGATCAACCGAACGTGGCCGCCATTCCAAAAGCCCGCAGCCAGGCCAATCAACTGGCCAACCTGGCAGCGCTCGAGGTGAATCTGGATGACGAAGACCGAACGTTGATCGCCGGTTTGTCCAAACGCGAACGCCAGGTCAATCCAGACTTTGCGCCAGTGTGGGATGCGTTCGACCGTTAATTTCGCCGACGCAGGTGGTCGCCTGCTCGATAAAAACCCGTCGCCTGAAGGAATTAGATGGGTTGTCCGTGTTCAATACGAGTCTGGAAGACTTCCGGCAACCCATCACAGGTTGCCGGGAAGGCTGCTGTGCGCAACAAAAGATGGACGACCGGACTGGCGCCGCTCCCACTCAGCAGCAACACTCATCCCCACGGACACTCAGAGGATTCCCACATGCTATGGAAAAAAGGCCGACGCAGCGACAACGTGGTCGATGCCCGTGGAGATGATGTCGGCGGTGGCGGTGGCGGGATGCGCTTCGGTGGCGGCAAGGGCCTGAGCCTGACGGCGATTATCTTGATCGTCGGGATCGGCTGGATCACCGGCCAGGACCCGATGCAAATCCTCGGGCAACTGACCGGGCAGATGAGCGAGCAATCGGCACCGGCCCCGACTCAAACCCGCAAGGCGCCGCCGGCCACTGATGAAGGCGCCGAGTTCGTGCGCTCGATCCTCGGCGATACCGAAGACACCTGGGGGCAGATTTTCCAGCAGGCCGGTCGTCAATATAAGGACCCGACCCTGGTGCTGTTCAGCAACCGCGTCAACTCGGCCTGTGGCCTGGCGACATCTGCGACCGGCCCGTTCTATTGCCCGGCGGACCAGAAGGTCTACCTGGACATGAGTTTCTTCCAGGAAATGTCCCAACGTTTTGCTGCCGCTGGCGACTTCGCTCAGGCCTACGTGATCGCTCACGAAATCGGACACCATGTGCAGACCTTGCTTGGTGTTTCCGCGAAAATTCAGACCGCTCGCCAACAGGGTCGGCAGATGGAAGGCGACGGCGGTTTGCTGGTACGCCAGGAACTGCAGGCCGATTGCCTGGCCGGAGTCTGGGCCAACAACGCGCAGAAACGGCTGAACTGGCTGGAACCCGGTGACATCGAAGAAGCCTTGAACGCCGCCAACGCCATCGGCGATGACCGCTTGCAACAGCAAGGTCAGGGTCGTGTGGTGCCGGACTCGTTTACTCATGGTACGTCGGCGCAAAGGGTGCGCTGGTTCAAAACCGGATTCGCACAAGGCCAGGTCGGCCAGTGCGATACCTTTGCAGCGAAAAACCTATAAATGAATAAGTGGCTGTTAGCTCTACTGATCACCTGCGCAAGCGCCCAGGCTGCCGAGCATGCGGTCAAGGACGTCAGCCCCGGACGCCTGTTGCTGACTTCAGGTGAAATCGCGGTGGGCATCGGCCCGGCGCCGAAGAAAATCGAACGCGTGCTGATCATCATCCATGGTCGATTGCGCAATGCCGACACCTATCGCCAGAGCGCCGTGCGCGCGGCCGAACAGGCCGGGCAAAGCGCGAGTACCTTGGTGATCGCACCGCAATTTCTCAATGAAACCGACGTCACGGCCCATACCGTGGCTGACAGCGTATTGCGCTGGCAGGGCAATGACTGGATGGCGGGCGGTTTATCCACCGCTCCACTTTCCATGAGCTCCTACGCGGCGCTCGACGAAATCATCGCCCGAATCGGCGATCGAAAACAGTTTCCGGACGTGAAGCAGATTGTCATTGCCGGTCACTCCGGCGGCGCTCAGGTGGTGCAGCGATACGCGTTGCTGGGCCACGATCAGCCAGCGCTCAAGGCGGCCGACATACAGGTGCGTTACGTCATCGCCAACCCATCGTCTTATGCGTACTTCGATGAACGACGGCCGGTGGCGTTCAGCCACGCCGGTTGCCCGAATTTCAATCGCTGGAAGTACGGGCTGACGGATTTGCCCGCCTATGCCAAAGGGCAAAACGCCAAGCAGCTGGAGGAAAACTACGTCAAACGCGATGTCGTTTACCTACTCGGGCAGCAGGACAGCGACCCGAAGCAGCCGGCGCTGGATAAAAGCTGTGAGGCCCAGGCTCAGGGAGCCAATCGATTGGCACGCGGGCGCAATTATTTTGCTTATCTGAAGCGGCTGCATCCTCAAGGTTTGAGTCAGCAACTGATTGAAGTGCCCGGGGTCGGGCATGACGGGGATGGGATGTTTAACTCGCCGCAGGGGCAGAAAGCGTTGTTCGGTCAGTGAATTCTGTATTGCCTGATCTGACGCTATCGCGGGCAAGCCCGCTCCCACAGGTTTTGTGTTGTACAAAATATTGTGATCAACACAGAACCTTGTGGGAGCGGGCTTGCCCGCGAAGGGGCCCTCAAGCCGACAACATTTCCCGCAACACCACGCAATCGGCGGCATGCCAATCCGTCAATTCCGGCCACGGATTATCCGGCAGGTTCACCAACACCGTCCGCGCCCCTGCCGCCCGACCGCAATCCAGATCAAAGCGGTAGTCACCGACCATCACCATCTCACTGGCCGGGACATTCCAGGCCTGGGCCAACTTCAGCAAACCACCGGGATGCGGTTTTGGCGGTGCTTCATCACGGCCCAGCACATCCTCCACCGCGAAGCAGTCGGCCAGGCCGATCGCCTCCAGCGTGACATGCGCCAGTTCGCGCGCATTGCGCGTGAGAATACCCAGGCGATAACCGCGCCCGGCCAGCTCACGCACCAGCTCTACCGCACCCGGAGCCGCTTTCGAACCGAGCGCCAGGTCTCGTTCGTGTTCCAGCAACCACGCATGTTTGGCGGCGGCTTCATCGGCCGGCAGCGCGGCGAGGTGGGTCAGGATGTCGTCTTCGGCAGGAATCGCCAACGCCACGCGGATCGCCGCGAAGTCATGCACGGCCACCGTCAGGGTGCCGTCCATGTCGAACACCCAGTGCCGCACCTCGGCCAGGCTCATGCCCAATCCTTACGGTGGCGAATCAGGCCTTCCTGCGTGACCGACGCCACCAGTTGCCCGGCACGATTGAACACGCTGCCACGGGAGAAACCGCGCGAGTTGCCCGCCCAAGGACTGTCCATCGCATACAGCAACCAATCATCGGCGCGTAGATCCTGATGGAACCACAGCGCGTGATCGAGGCTGGCGACCTGCATGTCTTTCTGCCAGACCGATTTGCCATGGGGCTGCATCGATGTGGTCAACAGACCGAAATCCGAGGCGTAGGCCAGCAGGTATTTATGCAGCGCCGGCGAATCGGCCAAAGCACCGTCGGCGCGAAACCAGACGTATTTGATCGGATCGGACGGTTGCGGGTTGTAGGGATCTTTCTCGGTGATCGGGCGAAACTCGATCGGTTTCGGGCACAGCAGTTTTTCACGCATGTGCTCGGGAATCAGGTCCGCACGCTGCTGAGCGAGCTCCAGCTCTGACGGCAGGTTTTCCGGGCCGACTACGGTTGGCATCTCCGACTGATGCTGGAAGCCTTCTTCGTCGTACTGGAACGACGCACTGCAGGTGAAAATCGGGTTGCCCTTCTGGATCGCCGTCACCCGGCGCGTGCTGAAACTGCCACCGTCGCGTACCCGATCAACCTGATAAACCACGGGCAGCGCGGAATCGCCCGGACGCAGGAAATAACCGTGCATCGAATGCACGTGGCGCGCTTCTTCGACCGTCTGACTGGCCGCCGACAGGGACTGACCGATTACCTGACCACCGAACAGCTGACGAAAACCCAGGTCCTGGCTGCGGCCACGGAACAGGTTTTCTTCAATCGGCTCCAGGGTCAGCAGGTCAACCAGATCATCCAACACTTGGCTCATTCAGACTCTCCTCACACAACGCATGCCGCGCAGTCTTGGCTGCGACGGTCGATTCAATTTCTGGCCAGGGCCCGTGGGAGCCATTGTAAACGTCCGCGCCGGCTTATCCATGCAAGGTTTGCAGCCATTGTTCACGGGTGATGCGGTACAGCGCATGGTGACGCAGGGGATGATCGGCCGCGAGCATCGGGTGATCGAAATCATCGGCTGAATCATGGTGCATGCCGATGGCCTGCATGACTTTCTGCGACGGCGTGTTGGTTTCGGTGGTGAAGGACACGACTTCTTTCAGCGCCAACCGGTCAAACCCGCAGCGCAGAGCGGTCCACGCCGCTTCACTGGCATAACCAAGGCCCCAGTGCTCGCGGGCCAGGCGCCAGCCGATTTCGGTGGCTGGGGTAAAACGCGCGTCGAAACCGACCACGGCGAGCCCGGTAAAACCAATAAATGCCCCGGTGTCCTTGCGCTCCAGCGCCCAGAGACCGAAGCCATTTTCGGCAAAATGGCCACGAATCCGCCCGATCAGCGAGGCACTTTCCAGACGACTCAAGGGCGCCGGAAAATATCGCATCACTTGTGGATCGGCGCACATCGCCGCAAACTCCGGCAAATCCTCATCACGCCACTGCCGCAACAGCAATCGCGCGCTCTCGAGTTCCTGTATCGGTTCCATCGTGCCCCCCGTTCCCATGCCACAAGTCTACATCGCTGGTAGGATCCTTCACTCTTTCCTACCGACCGTCCTGTATAAATCAGCCATGCCCCTGCCCCTGATCTACCACGAAGACTACAGTCCCGAGTTCCCGGCGGATCACCGCTTCCCCATGGACAAGTTTCGCCTGCTGCGCGATCACCTGGTGGACAGCGGACTGACCCGGGACGCAGACCTGCTGCGCCCCGACCTCTGCCCGCCAGAGATTCTCGCGCTCGCACATGACCCTGCGTATATCAAACGCTACATGGGCGGCGAGTTGTCCCGCGAAGACCAGCGGCGCCTCGGCCTGCCATGGAGCGAAGCCCTGGCCCGGCGCACCGTGCGTGCGGTTGGCGGCTCGCTGCTGGCCGCCGAGCAGGCGCTGGAACATGGTTTGGCCTGTCACTTGGCCGGCGGCACCCATCACGCGCATTACGACCATCCCGCCGGGTTCTGCATCTTCAATGACCTGGCGGTGATCAGCCATTTCCTGCTGGAAAGCGGCCGTGTGAACCGGGTGCTGATCTTCGACTGCGATGTGCACCAGGGCGACGGGACTGCACGTATCCTGCACAACACCCCGGAAGCAGTGACGGTTTCCCTGCACTGCGAGAAGAACTTTCCTGCACGCAAAGCCGAAAGTGACTGGGACATTCCACTGCCCAAGGGCATGGGTGATGCCGACTACCTGAAGGTGGTGGACGATGCGCTGAATTATTTGCTGCCGCTCTACCAACCTGACCTGGTGTTGTACGACGCCGGTGTCGATGTGCATAAAGATGACGCGCTCGGCTACCTGAAGCTGACCGACGAAGGTGTTGCCGCTCGCGATGAAAGTGTGATGCGTCATTGCCTGGGCCGGGATATCCCGGTGGTTGGCGTGATCGGCGGTGGCTACAGCAAGGACCGCAAGGCGCTGGCGCGCCGTCATGGAATCCTGCATCACAGTGCGCAACGGGTCTGGCAGTCATCAGGTTGTCATTGAGGTGTGAGTCTTTACCCACAATGCCTGTGGAACTGCCTGTGGATAACCTGAGTGAAAGCGCCTACAGGCCATGCTGCATATAGCCTGCAAAGGGGTGGTTGTTTTTTGATCAGCTTCTTCAGCAACGCTCACTATGATTCGTGCTGATAGAATGCGCGGCTTATTCCGCCACGCCGCAGCTCTCGCCATGACCCAACCCTCGCCCTCCTCCTCTTCTCACGTTGTCATCATCGGCGGCGGCCCTGCCGGATTGATGGCGGCTGAAGTGTTGAGTCGGGCCGGGATCAAGGTCGACCTGTACGACGGCATGCCTTCAGTGGGGCGAAAATTCCTGCTGGCCGGTGTGGGTGGCATGAACATCACCCATTCCGAAGCCTACCCGGCATTTCTCTCTCGCTACGCCGAACGCGCGCCGCAGATTGCGCCACTGTTGCGGTCATTTGGCGCTGATGCGCTGTGCCAATGGATTCATGACCTGGGCATCGAAACCTTTGTCGGCAGCTCCGGCCGAGTCTTTCCTACCGACATGAAAGCCGCCCCCCTGTTGCGTGCCTGGCTCAAACGTCTGCGAGACAGCGGCGTCGTTATCCACACCCGTCACCGCTGGCTCGGTTGGGATGACAGCGGTGGTTTGCGCATCGACAGCCCCGAAGGCGAAAAAACCGTCAAGCCTGACGCAACCTTGCTGGCCCTCGGCGGCGGCAGCTGGTCGCGGCTCGGCTCGGACGGCGCGTGGATGCTGCCACTGGAACAACGCGGCGTAGGACTCATGCCGCTGCAACCGAGTAATTGCGGCTTCGAGGTGGAGGCCTGGAGCGAGTTGATGGTCAGTAAATTCGCCGGCGCCCCGCTGAAAAACATCGCCATCGGCCTCAATGACGACGTGCCGCGGCTCGGGGAATGTGTGATCACGGCAACCGGGATTGAAGGCAGTTTGATCTACGCCCTGTCGGCGCCGATCCGCGAAGCCATCAATCAGCACGCCTCGGCAACCATTCAC
Organism: Pseudomonas silensiensis; assembly: GCF_050434865.1. Lineage (NCBI taxonomy): Bacteria > Pseudomonadati > Pseudomonadota > Gammaproteobacteria > Pseudomonadales > Pseudomonadaceae > Pseudomonas > Pseudomonas silensiensis. Next base: position 80,872 of record NZ_JBNDJH010000024.1, on the reverse strand, counting down.
CTGGACCTGCTGCCGGGCAGGCCTGTGGATAAAGTGCAGGCTGCGCTGAGCAAGCCGCGTGGGTCTCGTTCCATGTCAAAACATCTGCACAGCCAGCTCGGGATCGATGGTGTAAAAGCGGCGTTGCTGCGCGAACTCACTCCGGCCGAATCCTTCGCTGATCCGGCGCTGCTGGCACAAGCGATCAAGGCGTTGCCACTGACGTTGGTGAAAACCCGCCCACTGGACGAGACCATCAGCAGCGCCGGTGGCGTGATGTTCGAGTCGATGGATGAGCGTTTGATGCTCAAGCAACTGCCAGGCGTGTTCTGCGCGGGGGAAATGCTGGATTGGGAAGCGCCGACGGGCGGCTATCTGCTGACCGCGTGTTTCGCCAGTGGGCGAGCGGCGGGGTTGGGGATGGTGGAGTGGTTGAAGCGAGGGGCGTGATGTGTTGGCCACACGTACTTCTACAGCCTTCGAGATCCACCCCTCACCCCAGCCCTCTCCCCAAAGGGTAGAGGGGGGAAAGGGAGCAGATCTCCACGCCTTTCAAATCCGGAGTTCGACTCAGATCTTTCAGGTCGATGTAGCTTTAAGAACAACTCGATCAGTCCCCTCGCCCCTCTGGGGAGAGGGTTAGGGTGAGGGGGTGGATCTCAAGCCGATCACACCATCAAGGCTTCTTCTTACGCGGCCCGGTATTAAACACCGGCACCTTCCGCACAGGTTTGATCGAAGGCTCCGGCGCCGACGCATCACCGCTCTCAACCCACTTGCCCAGATTGCGTTTACCGCCACCGGAGGTCTTTGGCTTCTTCGGTTTTTTCGGCTTCTTGACCACCTGACCGCTGGCATCGGTATCCGGTACCCGGTGCTCAGGCTCGAAGTCATGCTCCATCTGGCGAGGCAATGTCTGACGGGTCAACGTCTCGATGGCCGACAGCAGATTCACTTCATCGGCGCAGACCAGCGAAATCGCCTGCCCGGTTGCACCCGCGCGACCGGTACGACCGATGCGGTGGATGTAGTCCTCGGCGACGATTGGCAGGTCGAAGTTGATCACCAATGGCAAATCTTCGATATCCAGACCACGGGCTGCAACGTCGGTGGCCACAAGAATCTGCACTTCACTGGCCTTGAAACGGTCCAGTGCGCGCTGGCGGGTTGCCTGCGGTTTGTCGCCGTGGATGCCGTCGGCGTTGATGCCCAGGCCCTGGAGTTTTTCCACCAGCGCGTCCACGCCGTTGCGGGTCTTGGCGAACACCAGCACCTGCTTCCACTTGCCCTTGCGCATCAAGTGAACGAACAGTTCCGACTTGCGCTTCTTGTCCACCGTCACCACCCATTGCTTGACGGTGTTGGCAGCCACGTTGCGCGGGCTGACTTCGATGCTCAACGGATCGTTGAGCATTTGTCCAGCCAGCAAGCGAATCGCGTCGGAGAAAGTCGCGGAGAACAACAGCGTCTGACGTTGCTTGGGCAACACGCGGTAGATATTCCCCAGTTCCTCGGAGAAACCCAGATCAAGCATGCGATCGGCTTCGTCCAGAATCAGGGTTTGCAGCTGATTGAACTTGAGGGCCTTCTGGCGATACAGGTCGAGCAAACGACCCGGCGTCGCCACCAGCACGTCAACACCCTTGCGCAGCTTCATCATTTGCGGGTTGATGCTGACGCCGCCGTACACCGCGTAAGTGCTCAACGGCAGGTTCTCGGCGTACTGACGCACGGCTTCGTGAACCTGTTCGGCCAATTCGCGGGTCGGTACCAGGATCAGAGCGCGTACCGAGTTAGACGCCACTTTCGGCCCTTCCATGGCCAGCAATTGCAGGAGCGGCAGCGCGAAGCCGGCGGTCTTGCCAGTCCCGGTCTGGGCGGCCGCCATCAGGTCGCGACCGGCCAGCACCGCCGGAATGGCTTGCGCCTGAACCGGCGTCGGGGTCTGGTAGCCGAGCGTCTCGAGAGAGCGCAGCAAGGGTTCGATCAGGCCAAGGGTGGCGAAAGTCATGGGATTACCGTAGGAAAAATCAGCGCGGGTGTGCAATGGCGCGCAGTTTACCCTAATTCACACGGGATTCTGTCGGCACCGCTACGGCAGGTTGAACGGGAGCTCGACGCCACTGCGGCAATCCGATCAGCACCACGGCGCTGATGATCACCAACATGGCCAGCGCTTCTTCGATCCCGATGGTCTCGCCGACAAACACGATCCCCAGCAACACCGCCACGGCCGGGTTGACGTAGGCATAACTGGTGGCCGCCGCCGGCCGCACGTTTTTCAACAGATACATATAAGCGTTGAAAGCGATGATCGAGCCGAAGAAGGTCAAGTAGGCCAGGGCCGCCCAGCCTTCGATCGGCGGCATGGCTTCCAGATGCTCACCACTCAGCGCACTGCCGATCAGCAGCGCTACGCCGCCCACCAACATTTCCACGGCACTGGCCATCGCGCCCTGGGGCAACGGCAAGTGTTTGCTCCACACCGAACCGAAGGCCCAGGACGCTGCCGCGAATATCAGCAACATGGCACCCAGCGGGCTCGATTGCAGGTTGGAACCGAGGTTGAGCATGGCAATGCCGATCAGCCCGAGCACAATCCCCGCCCATTCGAGACGGGTATTACGCGCACCCCAGAAATATCCGCAGAGCAAGGTAAACAGCGGCACCGTCGCCACCGCCAACGCAGCCACCCCCGAGGCGACGCCCATGTGTTCGGCCACGCTCACCCCGCCGTTACCGCACGCCAGCAGCAAAATCCCGATGATCCCGGCGGCTTTCCACTGCGCCCAGGTCGGTGCCGGCGCCCCGCGCCAACGCAGGAACGCATACATCAACGTCCCGGCGATCACGAAGCGGATACCGGCGAGCAGCAACGGCGGCCAGTACTCCACGCCGATGCGAATCACCAGGTAAGTCGAGCCCCAAATCACGTACAACGCGAAGAAGGCAGCGATCAACGGTAAGGGAAAACGACGTAAGCCAGGCATGGGGCAGCTCGTAGGCAAGACAAGTGAACAGCTATTCTAGAAAGGCCAGCGGCGTAAAATAAGTTACAAAACCTGTTTATAGCGCCGGTACACTTTTCAAAACACGGAGATCATCGCTATAAACCGTGTTTTCGAAAGTCAGTCATTTTTCAGGAGTCCGACGATGGACAAATACGACCGCATGCTCCTCAGCGCCCTGTTGGAAAACGGTCGTGCGTCCTATGCCGACCTGGCGCGCAAAGTGAACCTGTCCGCTCCGGCCGTAGCCGAGCGCGTGGCCAAACTCGAAGCCTGCGGGGTGATCACCGGTTACCAGGCGAAAGTCGACATGGCCAAGCTGGGCTTGCCGATCCAGTGCGTGATCGAACTGCGTTTGAACCAGCACGGTAACCAGAAGGCCTACGACGATTTGATCAAAATCCCGCAACTGACCGAATGCCATCGAGTGACGGGTGATCCGTGCGTGATCATGCAAGCGGCCGTGGGTTCGATGCCGGAGCTGGAAGAGTTGATCAACCGGATCGCCAAGTTCGGGTTCAGCAAGACGTCGATTGTGTTGTCGAGCGCGATAGAGAAGCGCGTGCCGTTGGGGCAGTTGGAAGGGAATGGCAAATAATCCCCTGTAGGAGCTGTTTCTGTCAGAACCCGCGATGGCGCTTGAGATGCTCATTGATCTTCGCCGCCGGCACTTTCTGCAAGCTCACCAACAGATCATGCGACAACTCCCGCAACCCATGCTTCTGTCGCAACTCCTGCGCCAGATGCGCCGTCAGGTTGGCCGCCATCTCGGCATCGGCCATGGCCCGGTGAGCTTTACCGGTGTGGGGCAGGTTGGCGAACGTGGTGAGGGTGCCGAGTTTGTGGTTCGGCGCGGCGGGCATCAAACGGCGGGCGAGTAGCAGCGAGCAGGCAAAGTTCTGCAAACGGGTACGCTTGATGCGGCCAAGCTCAAAGTCCCAGAACTTCTGGTCGAACGCGGCGTTGTGGGCCAGCAGCGGTGTGATGCCGACGAATTCATTGACCTCGTTCATCACCTGCTCCGCCGATGGCGCGGTGCGCAGCATGGCGTTGCTGATGCCGGTGAGTTGCTCAATGAAGGCCGGAACGCGCACGCCGGCATTCATCAGGCTTTGGTAACGCTCGACGATGCGCCCCTGTTCAAGGATCACCACGGCAATTTCCGTGGCCCGGCAGCTGCTGCTCGGGGAGATCCCGGTGGTTTCAAAGTCGATGACTGCTATGCGTTCCAAACCTGTTTCAACTCCGTAAAAATCAATTCTTGAGCAGCAACGCGCCTTCGATCGGCACATAGCGGCTGGCGGCGCGGATCAGCGAATTGGCCGTCAGGCCCGGCACGCCGTAGGCCACGGCTTGCACCCCGTGCTTGGTGATGATGCGCTCCAGCAACATGTCGAAATCACCATCACCAGAGGCCAGCACCACTTCGTCGACATGATCGGCGGCGTCCATGATGTCGAGGGTGATGCCCACGTCCCAGTCGCCCTTGGCCGAGCCGTCGCTGCGCTGGATGTAGGGCTTGAGCTTCACGACGAAGCCGAGGTTGCGCAGGATCTGCTGGAATTGCTGTTGTTTGCTGTCGCCGCGATCGATGGCGTAGGCATAGGCCTCGACGATATCGCCCTGTTTGCTGATATCAGCCCACAGCGCGGCATAGTTGAAATGGCAACCATAGGCCTGACGCACGGTGTAATAGAGGTTCTGGACATCGGCGAACACTGCGATTTTTTTCACCGGTCATCCTCGTTGGCGCGCCGGAGCGCGGGCAGGATCAGGCACCAGGCCCGAAAAGTGGCCCAGTATGCCAGTCTGAAGGATTGTTCCGCGAATAATCGGCCCGAAGCGCCGTAGCGCTCCGGACGAATGGCTTATCAGACGAAGGAATCGTCGTCGCCGCCGAAGAACGATGAGCTGTCATCGCTGTAGTCGGCGTCGGTAAAGCCGCCCTGATCATTGGCGTTGTCCGCCACGCGCTGATCCTCGCCCCAGCCGTTGTCACCACTCTGATCGTTGACCTGAGCCGGTTCTTCCTTGATCACTTCAACCACTTCCGGCTGCTGATTGTGATGGAACAGGCTGCTGATGCCTTGCGCCAGCATCACGCCACCGGCCACACCGGCGGCGGTTTTCAGCGCACCACCGAGGAAACCGCTGCCAACCGGCTGTTGTGGTTGTGCGTAATTCTGCTGAGGCGGCGCCGCACCGAAGTTTTGTTGTGGCGGCTGCGAGTTGAACGACGGCCGCGCCGGCTCACGCCAGCCGCCACCGCTCGATGCAGGTGGGCTTTGGGTAGGCGCTGGCTGCGGATCACGGGAACCGCCACCAAAGATGCTCGACAGGAAGCCACCGCTGCTCGGTGCCGCAGCAGCCGGCTGAGCCTTGGCCGATTGCAGTTCGGCCTGCAATTGCTGGACTTGCCGGGCGAGTTGTTTGTTCTGTTCGTCGAGGCTTTTGATGGCGGCCTCTTGCACCAGAATCGCCTGGGTCATGAAATAACCCGCCGCAGGCTGGCGAGTCAGGTGTTCCTTGATCCGCGCCTCGGCCTGGGCGTCGCGCGGGGCTGAGTCCGTTTCGGCCTGTTGCAGCCGGGAAAACAGTCCATCGATCAGGGTTTGTTCTTCGCTGTTCATGGCGACCTCGTAGATTGCCGGAGAAATCGTTGTCCTTTTCCAAAGAGGATAAGGCGCACGACCTTAATGGAGGCTGAAACAAGTTGTTTCAATAGCCTTTACCGAACGTTTACGTTTGCGCCCCAAAGCGCATCATCGGTTAAAGTGGGCCACTGCTTCCAACCTGCGATACCGACTGATGAATTCGTTCGATGTGCTGCGTGACTCTCTGTATTTCTTCAAGCGCAATCTGGGCCAGATCGTGCGGCTGTGCCTGCCGCTGGTGATCTTCGAGTCGCTCCTGCAACAAGTGGTCGACCACTCCACCGAGCCGGACAGCTTTCCCGGTATCAGCGTGATGGTCGGCTTGCTGGTTTATCCGCTGTACACCGCCGCGCTGATCCTGTTTCTCGATGCCCGCAGTCGTGGCGAATCACCGCGCAATCGCGACCTGCTGGCGATGTCCGCGACACTGTGGCCACGCTTCGCCCTGCTCACCGCGCTCAACACCCTGCTGATCCTGATCGGCCTGTCGCTGTATTTCCTGCCGGGCATCTGGCTGATGGTGACGCTGGCGTTTGGCGAGTACCTGCTGGTGCTGCGCGGCTTCGCACCGCTGGCGGCGATGAAGGAAAGCCTGCGCCTGACCCGCGGCCATTTCCTGCGCATTCTGGTGTGCATTCTCTGTGTCATGGGCCCGTTGTGGGTGCTCAAGGGTGCGACCCTTGCGGTCTATCCCGAACCGCAGAACCCGGTGATTTCCCTGCTGATCGACAGCGCTCACAGCTTCCTGCAACTGTTCGTCAGCGTGGTGCTGTTCCGCTTGTTCATGCTGATCGACGAGGTGCCCGAGAAAATTGACGGGCCGCTCTGACTAGACGACGCGCAACTTGTAGCAGCTGGCGAAGCCTGCGTTCGGCTGCGCAGCAGTCGTAAAATCAGTGCTCTCGGTGAATCAGGTAGACCGCGCTCGCCGGATTTACGACTGCTGCGCAGCCGAACGCAGGCTTCGCCAGCTGCTACAGGGGGGCGTGTTACGGCTAATTGATGCGCAGGCCGTTTCGCCCTTGGGCTTAAGTCCGACGCTCGGTTATGCTCAGGCTCAACTTTTGTAACGCTATAAGCCGAGCCATGACCCGTCTACTGCGCTACACCCTGCTGGGCCTGTTGACCCTGACCGGCCTGATTGCCCTGATCTACAACCTGACCTGGCGCCCCGAAGCCAAGGAAGCCCTGCCGGTCAGTTGCAACGCCCAGGCACCGACGCTGGTGCCCGGTCAGGCGCTGAAGGTGATGACCTGGAACGTCCAGTACCTGGCGGGAAAGCGCTACGTGTTCTGGAATGACCTGGCGGCCGGCAATGACGAAAAACCCACGCCCGAAGACATGGCCTTCAGCCTCGATGAAGTGGCGCGGGTGATCCGCGACGAGCAACCGGATGTCGTGCTGTTGCAAGAACTCGATGAAGGCGCCAAGGCCAGCGATTACCAAAACCAGTTCAAACTGCTTCAGGAGCGGGTCGCAGACCTGTATCCGTGTAGCGCTCACGCCTTCGACTGGAAAGCCGACTTCGTGCCGGAGCCGCACATCTTCGGCAGCGTCGGCCGGCAGCTGGCCACCCTCAGCCGCTACCAGATCAAACACGCCGAACGCCTGCAGTTACCGGTCGAACCGGCCAACTTCATCACTCGCCAGTTCAAACCGAAAAATGCCTTGATGGTCACGTACCTGCCGTTGAGCGACAGCAGTCAGATAGCGGTGCTCAACACCCATCTGGACCGCGTTATCCCGCCCGACGAAACGCTGCAATCCCAGGTGACGGCCACGGTCAAAGTCCTCGACAAGCTCGAAAGCCGCGGCACGCCGTGGTTGATCGGCGGGGACTTCAGCCTGTTGCCGCTGGGGCAATATCGACGCCTGCCCGACGAGCAACGCACGCCCTACTCCGCCGACAGCGCGCTGCATGTGCTGTGGGACAAATACCCGATGATCCCGACCAACAACGAAGCCAGCGGCATCGACCGGGCGCGGTGGTTGACCCATTACCCGAATGATCCGGGCTTGAACGGCCCGGACCGGACTGTCGACTACCTGTTCTACAGCCCGCGGATCAAACGGGTCGAGGCGACGGTGAGACAGGACGACACCTTGCGGATCTCCGATCACTTGCCGGTGATCGCCCGTTTCCTGCTGCCGGCCAACTGACAACGAGCAACTGTAGGAGTGAGCCTGCTCGCGATGGCGTCGTGTCAGTCGACATCAATGTAGCTGGAACACCGCAATCGCGAGCAGGCTCACTCCTACAGGGATTGGTGCAAGGCTGGCATCAATGCACCTCCTCCAAGTCGTCGTGCAATAGCCCGAAGATCTTGCGTTTCATGTCGATGAACGAGCGCTCCATGACCATGTCCAGGGTCCGTGGGCGTTCGATCGGCACGTCCAGAATCTGCTTGATCCGACCCGGCCGTGCGCCCATCACGTAGACCCGGTCACCCAGCAGAATCGCCTCGTCGATATCGTGAGTCACGAACAACACGGTCTTCTTGCTGTTGCCCCAGACCCGCAACAACAGCTGCTGCATTTGCAGGCGCGTCTGGCTGTCGAGCGCTCCGAAGGGTTCGTCCATCAACAGGATTTGCGGGTCGTTGGCCAACGCTCGAGCAATGGCGACGCGCTGCATCATGCCGCCGGACAGCTGCTTGGCGTAGTTGTCAGCGAACCCGGTCAGGCCCACTTCGTTGACGTAGTAGTCGACGATTTCCTTGCGCTGAGCGGCGGCCATACCGCGACGTTTGAGGCCGAACTCGACGTTCTGCCGCACCGTCAGCCACGGGAACAGCGTGTAGCTCTGGAACACCATGCCGCGATCCGCACCCGGCCCTTGAACTTGCTGGCCCCCGACGTAGATCTCGCCTTCCGTGGGCTCATTCAATCCGGCGGTGAGGTACAGCAGACTCGACTTGCCACAGCCCGAAGGCCCGACCAGTACAGCGAATTGCTGATCCGGCACTTCGAACGACACCTGATCCAGCGCGGTGAACACTCCCCCATCGGGCTTTTGATAGCGAAGGCTGACCTTGTCCACTTGCAGCCGTGGCGCGGCGTGTACCGGCGCAGCCTGTGGCGTGATGAAACGAGGGTTGACGGCGCTTACTGAGCCCATGCGGCGATCCTCAGACGGAGAAAACGGAACAGTTGATCGGTGACCAGGCCCAGCAGGCCGATGATCGCGATTGCCAGGAAAATCACATCCACTTGAAAGCCGCGCATGGCTTTAAGGCTCAAGTAACCCAGACCGCTGGAGGCCGCGACCAGCTCGGCGACCACCAGGTAAGTCCAGGCCCAGCCCATGGTCACGCGCAAGGTGTCGAGCACACCCGGCAACGACGCCGGGGCGATCACATGCAGCACCGCATCGCGACGGTTCGAGCCCAAGGTGTAAGACGCGTTGATCAAGTCCTTGGAGATGCCTTTGGACACATCCGCGATCATCACCAGTTGCTGGAAAAACACGCCGAAGATGATCACCGACACCCGCTGCTCCAGACCGATGCCGATCCACAAGATAAACAGCGGCACGAACGAAGTTACCGGCAGGTAACGGATGAAGTTCACCATCGGTTCAAGGAACGCCTGAACGATACGGAAGCTGCCCATCAGCAACCCCAGCGGCACCGCCACCAGCGACGAGACGATGAAACCGACCATCACCACCTCGACGCTGGCCCACACATGCTGGCCGAGTGTGCCGTCGCGGCTCAGGCGCACGGCGGCCTCGACCACCGCGCCCGGTGTCGGCAGGAACATGCCCGGCACCACGCCGCCGTAAGACAACCCGGCCCACAGGCCGACCAACAACACCCAGGCCAGACCGCTCGCGCTCCAGATCACTGAAACCGGCAAACCGGTCTTGGGCGTGATGCAGCGGCTCAGCCATGAATTGCGCTTGAACATGCAAACCTCCTAGAGCGGGCTGACGAAGCGGTTGTCGATCAGGTCGTCATTGCTGACGTTGTAGGGTTTGCCCTGCAATTCACTGGCGGTCTCGTTGGCCAGTTTGATCAGCGGTTCGCTGTCGCCCGGTTTGCCCGGCGCGCCGAGGAGTTTTTCGCTCATGGCCTGATCGTAGAAGCGCACACCTTGCGCCGCGGCGGCCAGTTCCTTCGGATCGGCGAGGTAACCGCCAACGCCTTTGGCCATGATTTTGTAAGCTTCTTGCGGATGATCCTTGGTGTACTGCACCGCTTTGTACAAACCGGCCACCAACGCCTTGACGTCTTCCGGCTGCTTCTCGATGACCGTGCAGTTGAGCGCGACCACGTCGACAATCACGCCCGGCGTGCTACTGCTGTCGATCAGCACCTTGCCTTGTTGCTTGCTGCGAACCATCGACAGGTGCGGTTCCCACGTCACGGCGGCTGGCACGCGACCGGCGATGAACGCGGTGGCGGCGTCGTCGGCCGTCATGTTCTGCACGGTGATGTCGCTCATTTTCATGCCGTGCTTTTTCAGCAGGTAAGACAGCCAGAACTGCGAAGTCGACCCTTCGTTCACCGCCACGGCTTTGCCTTTCAGCTCCTGCAGACTCTTGATGTCCTTGCCGACCAGAACACCGTCGCCACCATGGCTGTCATCCAATGCAGCTACAGCCTTGAAGCAGAATTGCGGGCGGTACTTGAGCACTTCGTCGATGGTCGACGCCGAGCCCGACAATTCGCCCGAGGCTTGCGCGGCCATGTACATCGAAGCCTCTTCGACGACAGGCAATTCGACGGTCAAACCATTTTCCTTGAAGTAGCCCAGATCCTGAGCCAGGTAGAGCGTGCCGTAGCCGACCCACGTGGTGTGGCCGATAGAGAGGGTGCCGGCCTGGACGCTGGTGGCGACCGTCGCGGCGATGGCGGTGACCGCCAGTGGATGTGCGAAGCGGATAAGCAAGGACTTGATCATGGAGCACTCCCAAAGCTGTTGATTTAGTTTTGTCATGGGCAGTACGGCCAGCGGCCTTGGGTTCGCTGTCACCTGCGGTCTCTGGTGGACTTTTTGGTGGGCAGCGTTCGGCTTGCTGGCGAAGTCGATGTTGGCCCAAGGCCGGGATTAGGAAAATTAGGAAATATGTCGAGGCGAGCGATGAAAAAACTGGGTAGCGTGCGCTGCGAAAGGGCGGGGTTGGCGGGGGTGCACGGGGTGGGTGCAAAAGCCTGGAGAGGTGTGTTGAATGGGTGAAAGCAATCGCGAGCAGGCTCACTCCTACAGGAGTTCTGTGTTGCCCTCTCTACCAAGGTCACACAGATCCAATGTAGGAGTGAGCCTGCTCGCGATAAGGTCCGCAGGACCTTCAGTCAATCTTAAAGTCGGCCGAATTCCTGCGCCGTACGATCAACGGCTTTCAGGGTCTTGCCAACCAGTTCATCAACCTCTTCCCGACTCGCAATCAACGCCGGCGCCATGATCATCCGCCCCAGCGTCGAACGAATAATCACCCCCTCTTCAAACCCAATCGTGCGGCAACGCCAGGCAATATCATTCTCATTGGCAAAGCGCTTGCGACTGGTTTTATCCTCGGCCAATTGCAGCGCCGCCACCATGCCGACACCCTGAATATCGCCCACCAACGGGTGATTGCCGAACACCTCGCGCAAGCACTGTTGCAGGTACGGCCCGATGTCGTCCTTGACCCGCGTCACCACCCCTTCATCGCGCAATGCCGTGAGGTTGGCGATGGCCACCGCCGCCGCTACCGGGTGCCCGGAGTAGGTCAAGCCGTGGGCAAATACCCCGCCCTGCTCCACCAATACCTGAGCCATTTTCTTCGACAGAATCAATCCGCCCATAGGGATGTAACCGGAGGTCAAACCCTTGGCGATCGACAGCGTGTCCGGCTCGAAACCGAAGTGCTCGTGGGCGAACCATTCGCCGGTGCGACCGAAGCCACCGATCACTTCATCAGCGCACAACAGCACGTCGTATTTACGGCAAATCCGCTGAATTTCTGGCCAGTAACTTTCGGGCGGAAAGATCATCCCGCCAGCGCCCTGGAACGGTTCGGCGATGAACCCGGCGACCTTGTCCGCGCCGAGTTCGAGAATCTTCGCTTCCAGTTGCTGCGCCGCCAGCAGGCCAAATTCGGCCGGGGTCAGGTTGCCTTCGTGGGCGAAAAAGTACGGTTCATCGATGTGTTCGATGTCGGGGAGCATGCCGCCCATTTCGTGCATGAACTTCATGCCGCCGAGCGCCGTCGCCGCCAGGGTCGAGCCGTGGTAACCGTTCCAGCGACCGATCATGATTTTCTTCTCGGGCTTGCCAAGAACCTGCCAGTAACGCCGTACGGTGCGGATCAGCACCTCGTTGGCCTCGGAGCCGGAGTTGGTGTAGATCGCGTGGCTGTAGTGCCCTGGCAACAGGCTGAACAGCAGCTCCGACAGCTCGATCACCTGCGGGTGGGTGGTGTGGAAAAACATGTTGTAGTACGGCAGCTGCTCCAGCTGCCGGGTCGCGGCGGCAGCCAGGTCCTTGCGCCCGTAACCGAGGTTGGTGCACCACAGCCCGGACATGCCATCGAGGTAACGCCGACCATCGTTGTCCCACAAATGCAGACGCTCGCCACGGACCATCACCCGAGGCCCTTCATCGTTGAGCGCTTTTTGATCGACGAATGCGTGGATGTGGTGCGCAGCATCGGCGGCCTGGTAGTCGCGGGTTTCACGTGGTGTGGTCATCGCCAGTTCTCCGTTTCTTGTTGTTATCGCAATTGAAACCAGGTGGTCTTCAACTGGGTGTATTTATCGAATGAGTGCAGCGACAGGTCGCGGCCGAAACCGGATTGTTTGCCGCCGCCGAAAGGCACGGTCACGTCCAGCGCATCGACGCTGTTGACCGACACCGTGCCGGCTCGCAATTGCCGCGCCACGCGGTGGGCGCGGTTGAGGTCGTCAGTCCACAGCGACGCGGCCAAACCGTAGACGCTGTCGTTGGCCAGTTGCAAGGCGTGGGCCTCGTCATCGAACGCCGTGACCGCCAGCACCGGGCCGAACACTTCATCGTGAAACAGCGGCATGTCCGGGCTCACACCGGTGAAAATCGTCGGCTGAATGAAGTTATCGGAGCCGTTGAACATCGACTGTCGACCGCCACAAACTTTCGTCGCGCCTTGGCGTTCGGCCTGCTGGATGAACGTCATGATGCGCGCGGTCTGGCGGCTGTCGACGATTGCGCCGGCGCGGCTCGACGGGTCCAGCGGATCACCCGGTTGCCAACGTTCGGCGTGCGCCTTGAGACGCTCGACGAACTCGTCATGAATCGAACGCTCCACCAGCAGGCGCGAGTTGGCCGAGCAGACTTCGCCTTGATTGAAGAAGATCCCGAACGCGGCTTTCTCGGCGGCCAGATCCAGGTCCTGACAATCAGCGAACACCAGATTGGCGCTCTTGCCGCCGCACTCCAGCCACACCTGTTTCAGGTTGGATTGCGCCGAGTACTGCATGAAATATTTGCCCACTTCGGTGGAACCGGTGAACACCAGACAATCGACGTCCGGGTGCAGACCGAGGGCTTTGCCAGTCTGCTCGCCGAGCCCCGGCAGCACGTTCAGCACGCCTGCTGGCAGGCCGGCTTCCAGCGCCAGCGCAGCCAGACGCAGGGCGGAAAACGGTGACTGCTCGGCCGGTTTTAGAATCACCGAATTACCCGCCGCCAACGCGGGTGCGAGTTTCCAGGCGGCCATGTCCAGCGGGAAATTCCAGGGCACCACGGCCGCAACCACGCCCAGCGCTTCGCGGGTGATGGTCGCCAGCACGTTCTGTGCGCTCGGGGCGATCTGGTCATAGAGTTTGTCGAGGCTTTCGGCGTACCAGCGAAACACCCCGGCGGCGCCCGGTACGTCGATGTTGTAGGCGTCCATCACCGGTTTGCCCATGTTCAACGAATCGAGCAATGCCAGTTCTTCACGATGGGTCATGATCAGATCGGCCAGGCGCAACAGCACTTGCTTGCGTTCACTCGGCGAACGCGTTGACCAGGTTCCGGCCTCGAACACGTGCCGCGCATTGCGCACTGCTGCGTCCACGTCTTCATCGCCGCACGCGGCCACGTTGGCCAGGCACTGGCCGGTGGCCGGATTGATCGCGGCGAAGGTTTGCCCCGACTGCGCCGCACGGGGTTTGCCGTCGATCACGGCTTGATCGGGAAACCGCAGCGCAGCGGCTTTGTTTTGCCAGAATGTAAGCTCGAACACGTTCAGATGCTCCATGGGCTTTTCTTGTGATTGGATGGTGGCCCAGCCCCGTGTCCACGAAAAATAGTAAAAATGTTTTCGCAGACCATGAAAAAACTGGGCAGCCAATCTCCCCGGTGGCGCGGTATGTGGTTATTGTTCAAGCACAACAACACCGTCGTCAGAACGGATGCAGTCGGCGCGAAAATTGCCTGGATGTCGAAATCATCCACCCCGAGGTTTGCCGTGGCTGCCTACAACCTGCGTCAATTGAAGTACTTCATCACCACCGTCGAATGCGGCAGCGTCGCCGAGGCGTCGCGCAAGCTGTACATCGCCCAGCCGGCGATCTCCACGGCGATCAAAGGCCTGGAAGACAGCTTCGGCGTGCAACTATTGATCCGTCATCACGCCCAAGGTGTGTCCTTGACCCCCAGCGGCGCGCGCTTCTATCGCAAAGCTCAGGAACTGCTTCGTATGGCCAAGGAGTTCGAACAGAACGCCCTCGCCGACAACGACGTGGTGGCCGGGCAAATCGATATCGGTTGCTTCGAGACGGTCGCGCCGCTGTACCTGCCGCAACTGATTGCCGGGTTCTCGGCGCTGTATCCGGGGGTGAAAATCCGCATCCGCGACGGCGAACAGCAAGAACTGGTGCAAGGCCTGACCTCGGGCACCTTCGACCTGGCGATCCTCTATGAGCACGATCTCGACGCCACCATCCAGACCGAACCACTGATGCCGGCGCAACGGCCTTATGCGTTGCTGCCGGCGGATCACCGCTTTGCCCAACTCAAGCAAGTGTCGCTGCGTGACCTGTGCCTGGAGCCGATGATTCTGCTGGACGTGCAACCGAGCCGGACCTACTTCGTCAGCCTGTTCGAAGAGTTGGGGCTGACGCCGAACATTGCCTTCAGCTCACCGTCAATCGAGATGGTCCGGGGCATGGTCGGGCAAGGCTTCGGCTTCTCGATCCTGGTCACCCGGCCGCATTCGGAGTGCACCTATGACGGCCAGAAAGTGGTGTGCGTGGACATCGTCGAAGACATCACCGGCTCAGGGTTGGTGGCGGCGTGGCTCAAGCGCGGGCAGTTGACCAAACCGGCGCAGTTGTTTGCCGATTATTGTCGGGAGCAGTTGACCGCGAAGGCTGCTACCAGGCCTTAATGCCTGGCACAACTGTTGAGCCAGTCGAACCCCCCTCGCCACAGGTTTGTGTTCGATCTTAGCGATTATTTACGAGGTTTGATCCGCGCGGTTGCCTCGGCCACCAGCGGATCATCCGGCCAGTAGTGCTTCGGATACCGCCCCTTCAAGTCCTTCTTCACCTCGGCATACGTGCTGCGCCAGAAGTTCGCCAGGTCCTGGGTCACTTGCACCGGCCGTCGCGCCGGGGACAGCAAATGCAACTTCACCACCTGCCGGCCACCGGCAATCCGTGGGGTCTCGGCCAGGCCGAACAACTCCTGCAACCGCACCGCCAGAATCGGCGGCTGCTCACTGTAGTCCAGACGAATCGATGAACCCGACGGCACGCTCAAATGATGCGGCGCCAGCTCATCTAGCCGTTGCGGCAGCGGCCACGGCAACAGGTTATGGACGATGCTCGACAGGTCCAGATTGGCGAAGTGACTGAGCCGCGAGACTTTGCCCAGATACGGCATCAGCCAATGTTCGAGGCTTTTGAGCAGGGCGGCGTCGCTGACATCCGGCCATTCACTCTGCTCTTTGCTGCTGAGGTCCAGCTGTCGCAGCAACGCCACTCGCGCTTGCCACTGGCGCAGCTCCGGAGTCCACGGCAACAGCTCCAGACCTTTGCGTCGCACCAGATTGACCAGCGCCTGACTGCGAGCGGTCTCATCGAGTCCGGTCAACGGCTCGCGGCTGAGGATCAATTCACCGACCTTCCGCTGACGCTCGGCGCGCAACACGCCTTCGCGCTCGTCCCAATCCAGTTGATCGACCACGCGCACTTGCTCGGCCAACACTGAATCGAACAGCGCCGGATCGAAATCCGCCGCCAGATAAATGCGTTCTTCACGCTGACCCTGACGGCTGCCGAGATCGGCGATCACCAGCCACGGTTGCTTCATCAAACTGTCGGCTTCGGCGAACAACGCTGCGCGACCGTTGGCCAGGCGATACTCCGCGCCACCGGCACGACGCTGCTGGGCAACGCGGTCGGGATAGGCCAACGCCAGCAACGCACCGAGCCAACGCGGATGATCCGGATCGCTGACCGGTTCCGACGCTTTACCCCGCAGGTAGCCGCGATATTGCCGCGCCAGTTGCCGGGCACGTTGCACGCCACCCTGAGCACCGCGTGCGGCGCGTTCTTCGCCGGACAACAGCACCAATCGGCTGTGCAGATCCGCCCCAGCGCCACGCAAAATATCCCGTTCACCGAGCAATGCCGCGACATCGCAGGCCATGTCGGCCAAGCCAAGCGCCTGACCGCGCAACAGCAAATGCGCGATACGTGGATGCGCCGGCAGTTCGGCCATGGCCTGACCGTGACGGGTCAGCGCTTCACCGTCCAATGCACCCAGGCGCTCAAGCAAGTCCTGAGCCTGTGCATAAGCGGCGGCTGGTGGTACGTCGAGCCACACCAATTGCCCCGGTGTCACGCCCCAGCGGCCGAGCTGCAACGCTAACCCGGCAAGATCGGCCGAGAGGATTTCCGCGCTGGCGTAGGCCGCCAATTGTTCATGCTGATCCTGCGACCACAACCGATAACACACACCCGGTTCCAAACGCCCTGCCCGGCCTGCGCGCTGAGTGGCGCTGGCTTTGGAAATACGCTGAGTATCGAGACGGGCCATGCCACTGCCCGGGTCGAAACGCGGCACCCGCGCCAACCCGGCATCGATCACCACGCGTACGCCATTGATGGTCAGGCTGGTCTCGGCGATGTTGGTCGCCAGCACCACTTTGCGTTTGCCGGCGGGGGCCGGATCAATCGCCGCACGTTGGGCGGCGAGGTCCAGTTCACCGTGCAACGGGCAGAGCAGAACCTGCGTGCTCTCGCCCAGTGCATCGGCCAGTTGTTGATGTACCCGACGGATTTCCGCCTGCCCCGGCAGGAACACCAGCACGCTGCCGGTTTCATCATTCAGTGCTTCGAGAATGGTCTGCACCAGACGCGGCTCGATGAATTCACCCGATTGAAACGGCCGACCCCAGCGCATCGCCACCGGGTACATGCGGCCTTCGCTGCGCAGGATCGGCGCGTCATCGAGCAACCCGGCCAGGCGTTCGCCTTCCAGCGTTGCCGACATCAACAGGATTTTCAGCGGTTGGTCGTCACGAAACAGCTCCCGGCCATTCAGGCTCAAGGCCAGCGCCAGATCGGCGTCGAGGCTGCGCTCGTGGAATTCGTCGAAGATCAGCAGGCCAACGCCTTCGAGCGCCGGGTCATCCTGCAAGCGTCGGGTCAGTATCCCTTCGGTGACCACTTCGATGCGGGTGTTGGGGCCGACTTTGCTGTCAAGACGAATGCGATAACCGACGGTTTCGCCGACCTTCTCGCCCAGCTCACTGGCCAGACGCTCCGCTGCCGCCCGCGCAGCCAAACGGCGCGGTTCAAGCATCAGAATGGTCTGCCCGGCCAACCAGGGCTCGTTGAGCAAGGCCAGCGGCACGCGGGTGGTTTTACCGGCGCCGGGCGGTGCTTCGAGCACGGCTTCGTGGCGTGTAGCCAAGGCTTCACGCAGGGCGGGTAAAACTTCATCAATCGGCAAAGAAATCATGCTGGCTCCCAAACAGAGGGCCGAGTATAACGGCGAACTGCTTGTCGCTCGTTGCTGTCCTAATTCATATCGACGACGCTTCGTTTTCCAGATGACTCAGGAGATTTCATATGCGTGTTCCCTTTCGCTTGATTGGCGGTGTATTGGTCGCGACGTTGTTGACCCAGGTGACCGCTTGCGGATCGATTTTCTACCCTGACCGTCGCGGTCAGATTGACGGCAAGATCGACCCGGCCATCGCCGCGCTCGATGCCATGGGCTTGCTGTTCTACATCATCCCCGGCCTGATCGCGTTTGCCGTGGACTTCGCCACTGGCGCAATTTACTTCGCACCCGGCGAGACCGCCCAGGTGGCCCCGGAAAAACTTAAGGAAGCCATCGGCGCCGACGGCAAGGTCGATAACCACAAGTTGCAGACTATTCTCGAAACCGAACTGGGCCGCAGCTTCCCGCTGGATGACCCACGCCTGATCCAGCACAAGGGCAGCGCCCAGCAACTGGCCATGTTCGGTCTGCAACCAGCCGCGTAAACCGTGCACTTAAAGGAATAGCCGCACTTATGATCTCCAGCTCCGAACACGCCCGCCTGCTGCGGCTGGCGACCCGTGCCTCGGTGGCGGTGGCGTGCACGTTGATCGTCGCCAAAGCCATCGCCTGGTGGTTGAGTGGGTCGGTGAGCATGCTCGCCGGGTTGACCGACTCGACCCTCGACGGCGTCACCTCGCTGCTCAACCTGCTCGCTGTGCATTACGCCTTGCGCCCGGCCGACGATGATCATCGGTATGGACACGGCAAGGCCGAGTCGTTGGCGGGCATGGCTCAGGCGTTGTTCATTGGCGGCAGTGCGGTGCTGATTGCCTTGCAGGCGATTGATCGACTGAAACACCCGGAACCGGTGGGAGCGCCGTGGATCAGCATCGGGGTGATTGTGTTTTCCCTGGCGCTGACCCTGGCCCTGCTGATGTTGCAACATCGGGTCGTCAAGGCGACCGGCTCCAACGCGGTGCGCGCCGACTCCCTGCATTACCGCTCGGACATGCTGCTCAACGGCAGCATTCTGGTGGCGCTGGTGCTCGCCGGGTTTGGCTGGCATCAGGTCGACCCTTGGTTCGGGTTGGGGATTGCCGCCTACATTTTTTGGAGCGCGATTCAGATCGCCCGAGAGAGCTTTATGGTGCTGATGGATGAAGAACTGCCCTCGGACGTCAGCCAGCACATGCTCGAACTGGCCTGCAGCGTACCGGGAGTATTGGGGGCGCACGACCTGCGTACGCGGGTTTCCGGCAACCAGTGGTTCGTGCAGTTGCACCTGGAATTGCCGGGGGATCTGACCCTGTCAGTCGCTCACGGCATCAGCGACCAAGCCGCCGATGCCATTCATGCCGCGTACCCGCGAGCCGAAGTGCTGGTGCACGCCGACCCGCAGGAAGCGGTACTGGCAGGCAGGGATCAGAAAGAAACCTGATAACCGCGACTGCTCAGGCAGTTGCCCTGGGCCTGACGGTAGGCTTGCACCACCGACGGGTCTGGCTGGTAGGTGGCCGTTCGCGGATCGAAGCCACTCTGCTGCACCGCGTATTGATAGCACTCGTAACCGTCCTGGTTGACCTGCTCTGGCGACTGGCCGTTGGCCGGATACGCCACCACGTCATAACCATTGCTGACCGGTTGCGGTTGCACGGGCGGTTCGACCACGACGTAATCCTGAGTGCTTTCCTGATAGGCGTAATAAGAACCGGCCGCCAGGAACAACAGCGCACCGCCGATCCACACTTCGCGCGCGTAATCCGGCAAGTAGCTGACACGAATCCCGCGTGGCGGCTGAACCACCACGTAACGCGGGCCTTGTGGGCGATACCAGTAGCCGCCGGAGTAGAAGTAATCCTGACCACGGTACGGCACACGGTAATCACGGTCGGGGAAGCGATCGATCACATGACCGGGACGATACTGCGGACCAGGTCCCCAGCCATTGCCATGCCCATCCGGGCGACCGGCCCAGCGATGGTCATCGGGACGCGGGCCGTTGTTCTGCCAATGCTGGTTGTAATCGTTGCGCCGCGGGACGTCCTGGTAGTAACCACGCTGCGGCTGCTGGGTCTGGCGCACAGTGTCGGGCCGACCCTGAATCGGCAGGTCGTTGGCCGGTAACTGCGGCGGTGGCGGCGGCGAGCGAACCGGATTGTTGTAATCGTGCTGCGGCCGGGGCTGGTTCTGCCACTGGCCGTTGTTCTGATTCTGGCCGTTGTGCTCGAACTGACGGCTGTTGTCGCCACGAATGATGTCGTTATTCTGCGCACGCGGCTGGTTATTGCCGCCGTGGCCCTGATTGTTTCCCTGGTGGCCATCCGACCCGCGTTGCCCGCCATCGGGGCCACGGTTTTGCGGCTCATCGGCCAGCGATTGCGCAGTGACACTTACACACAGCAAACCAACACCGGCCAAACGCCAGATGCGCGACTTCATGCTTTTCCTCACTGCGGGTTAGGGCCTGTACGTAAGACTGGGAAAGCTCAGGCCGGTTCTGCAACAGGTTATCAGTCACGCAACTTATTTATTGAGGGCAGTCGGCAAATTCCGGGCAAAAGAAAAGGGAGACCCGTCGGCCTCCCTTTAGAGAACTTCGTCCGTGCTCGACGCTTATGACGTCGGCTCACCTCACGCCGTCTTCTGGACAGTGTGTAGCTCGGGGGCCGACACATCCCCTGTGGGGGTGGCGACCGCAGCTGGCCTGATTGGGCGAGCCGCTGTGGACTGTTTGTCCGAGCAGTGATTCTGGTGATAAGAATAGGCTCGCGGCGCCGGCAGAGGATTGCGAAGATTGCTCAAATAAACATCACTTGCGCAATTTTTAACCCTGGATAGATAATCCACCGCAATAGTTATGACAAAGGCCTGATTGATGAGCAAACTCGACCGATACGACCTGAGCATTTTGGCGGAATTGCAGCGTGACGCGCGCATCTCCAACCAGGAGCTGGCCGAACGCATCGGCCTGTCCCCCTCGCCATGCTCGCGGCGGGTCAAGCAACTGGAGGACGACGGTTACATCTCCCGCCAGGTGGCCCTGCTAGACCGCAAGATGCTTGGCCTGAGCCTGACGGCTTACGTGTTGATAGGCATGGACCGGCATACGCCAGAGCGGTTCGAGAACTTCGAAGCGGCGATTCGCACGTTACCGCAGGTGCTGGAATGCAGCCTGGTGACCGGGATGGATGCGGACTATCAGCTCAAGGTGGTGGTGCCGGACATGGACCACTATCAAAAGTTGCTGCTGGGACATCTGACCCGGATTGAAGGGGTGACGAGTGTGCGGTCGAGTTTTGTGTTGAATCAGGTGCTCAACAGTACTGAGTTGCCGCTGACTCACCTGCGCAGCTGAGACCAGTTTCTGTAGATCAGTAGGAGCTCCTACAAGGGTAGAGCCATGCGACGAATAGCTGCGACACACTGCCGCAGGTCAATACTTCGCCAATCCCCCATGCCGTATACTCCAGCGCCTTTTACCCCCGCCAGCGCTGGAGATGTCCGATGGATCCTGCAGTATTCGAAGAGTGGATGATGACTGGACTGGTCAGCATCCTGATCATTTTCATGGGTTTTATCGTCTGGGATCTGGCGAAGAAATCCAAGGCCGGACGCTTTGGCTCGTTCATCCTGTTCTTTGTACTGGGTCTGGGCGTGGCCGCGTTCGTGATCAAAAGCGTGGTCATCGGCCTGATCGAATCCGGCACGTTATAAACGCGCCGGCACTTCCTTCCACTGGCCCTGATCGAGCCCTTCGATCGACCAGTCGCCGATTCTGACCCGCACCAGACGCAACGTCGGCAAGCCGACCGCCGCGGTCATGCGCCGTACCTGGCGGTTGCGCCCTTCGCGAATCACCAATTCCAGCCAGCTCGTCGGCACGCTTTTGCGAAAGCGTACGGGCGGGTTGCGTGGCCACAGCTCAGGTTCTTCAAGCTGTCGAGCTTCAGCCGGGAGCGTCATGCCATCGTTCAGCTCCACGCCATCGCGCAAGCGTTGCAACTGCTCGGCGCTCGGCTCGCCTTCCACTTGCACCCAATAGGTCTTGGCCAGTTTGTGTTTCGGGTCGGCAATCCGCGCCTGAAGCTGGCCGTCGTTGGTCAGCAGCAGCAAACCTTCGCTGTCGCGGTCCAGACGTCCTGCCGGGTAAATGCCGGGGATCTCGATGTAATCCTTGAGCGTCGCCCGCCCTTCGCCGTCGCTGAATTGCGTCAGCACATCAAAAGGCTTGTTGAACAGAATCAGCTTCGGTTCGGCCGGTGGCGCTTTGGCGACACGGCGCGGGGCTGAGGACGATGGCGCAGGCTTCACGCCAGGGCGGCGGGAAACGGGACGTTGGGGACGAGACATGGGAAAAGGAACATCTAACGGTCAGGGCTGCTAATGCTAGTGCCCTGACCGCTAAATGACCATCTCGCAATCAGCGGAACGGCGGCTCGTCGAAGCTGCGCAGTTTGCGCGAGTGCAGCGAGTTGAGTTCGGTGCGCAACAGATCCACCGCCTCGATACCGATCTTCAAGTGCTGGCTGACCGCACGCTCATAGAAGGCGTTGGCCGAACCCGGCAGTTTGATTTCGCTGTGCAACGGTTTGTCCGAAACACAGAGCAACGTGCCGTACGGAACCCGCAAGCGATAACCTTGCGCCGCGATGGTGCCGCTTTCCATGTCCACCGCCACGGCGCGAGACAGATTGATCAGCGGACGCTCCTGAGCCCAGCGCAATTCCCAGTTACGGTCGTCGTAGGTCAGCACGGTGCCGGTGCGCAGGCGTTTTTTCAGTTCGTCGCCCTTCTCACCGGTGATATTGGCCGCCGCTTGCTGCAACGCCATCTGCACTTCGGCCAGGGCCGGAATCGGAATATTCGGCGGCACGACCCGATCGAGAATCCCGTCGCGGCGCATGTAAGCGTGCGCCAGCACGTAATCGCCAATCGTCTGTGACTGACGCAAACCGCCACAGTGCCCGATCATCAGCCAGCAATGCGGACGCAGCACCGCCAGGTGGTCGGTGATGTTCTTGGCGTTGGACGGGCCGACGCCGATGTTCACCAGGGTCACGCCGTGGCCGTCGCTGGCGATCAGGTGATAGGCCGGCATCTGATAGCGGTGCCAAACCACACCGGCGGCAATCGCCGAGGCTTCGCCGTGGTCCATGCTCTTTTCGATGATCACGTTGCCCGGCAAGACCATGCGCACGAAACGCGGATCGCTGCGCAACTGTTCCAGACCATGGACGATGAACTGGTCAACGTAGCGGTGGTAGTTGGTCAGCAGAATCCATGGCTGCACATGACGCCAGTCGCTGCCGGTGTAATGCACCAGACGGCGCAGGGAGAAGTCCACCCGCGCGGCGTCGAACAAGGCCAACGGCAGCGGGTCGGTGTTTTCCCAATCGTACAGGCCGTCGGCAATACCGTCGGTCGCGGCCGACAAGTCGGTACTGGGGAACACCCGCGCCAGCACGGCCGCAGTCACGCCGGAGCCCGCCAGCTCATCGCCCTGCTCGACCACGTACGGATAAGGAATGTTTTGCTGGCTGATGCCGACTTCCACGGTCACGGTGAAGTCGTGCATCAACGGCACGAGTTGCTCCAGCAAGTACTTACGGAAAGCCGCCGGATGGGTGACGGTGACGCTGTAAGTCCCCGGCAACTGAACCTTGGCGTAGGCGCGAGTGGTCTGTGGGACTTCGCCCTGGCAAAGGTAGGTCAGACGCAATTCGGGATAACGAAACATCGCACGCTGTTCGGCGTCCGGTTCGACTCGATCCTTGAGGTAACGCTTGAGCGCCTGGTTCAGCGCGGTGGTTGCACGATTGTGCAAGAGCGCAAGCCGGTCCACGGCTTGCTCGGCGGTTTGAACGACAATAAAAGCTTCGGTCACGATCAGCATCCTGTGTTCTGACTTGCAGGCCTTCATCTTGCCTGCAAGTCAGCGCGATCAGAAGCCCTGTGGTGTCGACCGGGCAACAATCGCTTCCACATCCAGCCCACGTGGCAACGCGCCATACACCCGACCGGCCGAACCGAGGCGGCTGGCGATGAAGGCTTCGCTGACGGTGGAGTTGCCCGCTTCCAGCAACAGCTTGGCCTGAAGGCCCAAGGCGATGTCTTCGGTGAGCTGCCGCGCACGATATTGAATGTCGCGGGTGTCCTTGAACGCGGCCTGCAATTGAGTGATGTGTGCGGCCAGACGTTTGTTGCCATGACCATCGCCCAATTCGCTGAACAATACGTCAAGCACACCCGGTTCCTTCGACAACGCTCGCAACACGTCGAGGCATTGCACGTTGCCGGAACCTTCCCACGTCGAATTGACCGGTGCCTCACGGTACAACCGCGGCAGGATGCTGTCTTCGACATAACCGGCGCCGCCCATGCATTCGGCAGCTTCGTTGATCATCCCGGGCGCGCGCTTGCAGATCCAGTACTTGCCCACCGCCGTGACCAGCCGAGCGAATTTGGCTTCATGCTCGTCATCCAGATGATCCAGCGCCCGGCCCATGCGCAGGCTCAAGGCCAGGGCGGCTTCGCTTTCCAGGGCCAGGTCGGCCAGGACGTTCTGCATCAAGGGTTGTTCGCTGAGTAGTTTGCCGCCGACCTTGCGGTGGGCGCAGTGATGGCTGGCCTGGGTCAGGGCCTGGCGTATCAGCGAACTGGAACCGACCATGCAATCGAAGCGGGTCATGGCGACCATTTCGATGATGGTCGGAACGCCCCGCCCTTCCTCGCCGACCATCCACGCCAGCGCACCACGGAACTCCACTTCGCTGGAAGCGTTGGAGCAATTGCCAAGTTTGTTCTTCAGGCGCTGTATGTAGAACTGATTGCGCGTGTCATCCGGGCGATGGCGCGGCAGCAGGAAACAGGTCAAACCCTTGTCTGTCTGGGCCAGGGTCAGGAAGGCATCGCACATGGGTGCCGAACAGAACCACTTGTGGCCCACCAGTTCATACGCCTGCCCCGGACCACTGGCACCGACCGGAAAAGCCTTGGTGGTGTTGGCCCGCACGTCGGTGCCACCCTGTTTCTCGGTCATGGCCATGCCGATGGTGACCCCGGCCTTGTGGGCCATGCCGACGTTGCGCGGGTCGTATTCGGTAGAGAGGATTTTCGGCAGCCACTGCTCGGCCAGGTCCGGTTGCAGACGCATCGCTGGAACGCTGGCGAAGGTCATGGTCAGCGGGCAACCACTGCCGGCTTCGGCCTGGCTGTGCAGGTAGGTCATGGAGGCGCGGGCGACATGAGCGCCGGACTGCGGATGCGCCCAGGGCATTGAGGTCAAACCGTGTTCGACCGCGGTGCGCATCAACTCGTGATACGCCGGGTGAAACTCCACCAGATCGATGCGATGGCCGTAACGGTCATGGCTGCTGAAAACCGGCTTGTTCTGATTGGCCAGGAACCCCGCTTCCATCAGCGGCCCGCCGGCCAGTGCACCGTAAGCGTCGATCCGCGACTCGGCCCACCCGGCCCCGAAACGCCGCGACCACTCCTGCAACGGCAGGTCGATGCGATACAGGTTGGCGCCGTCCAGCGACGGTGGCTGGTTGGTGACTTCGTGGGTTTCGGCGAACTGATGCAGGTTCATGACGGGGCTCCTTTGGTCAGCCAAGTGACTTCAGTTAAGCACCGCCCCTTGACCGAACAAAGTGTCATATCCGCCTAACTGTCGGCGCTTTCACCCTGTCTTGGGCACAGCACCCGGCGATAGAGCGCTGCCTGCAAGTCCTCGAATTTCACCGGTTTGCTCAGGTAATCGATCAAGGCACCTGTCGGGCAGCGTTCCCGATCAATGCTCAAGGCAATCACGAATACCGGCAGTTCGCCGCAGCCCGGCAACGCGCGGATCTGGCAACAGAGGGACGTGCCACCCAGAGATGGAAGCTGGCCATCGAGCAATACCGCATCGAAGGTTTCGCGCTGCAAGTGATCGATCGCGCCAGCCCCGTTGTCGGCGGTGCGAACCCGGAAGCCCAGCTTGAGCAACATGCCACGCATCACCAACTGATTGATGCTGTTGTCATCAACCAGCAGGACGGTGCAGTCCTGAGGCAGCCGCAAACGAGGAAACTCCCGGGTCATCAAGGGCACTGACGGCCGCTCGACCACAGGCAATTCGAACTCGACGTCGAGCTGGAAGCGGCTGCCGCGACCGAGCTCGGAGCGGTGAGTCAGTTTTCCACCGAGCAATTCGACCAGTTGCCGACAGATCGCCAGGCCGACGCCCAGACCGCCGTATTCACGGGTCATCGAGCCATCGAGCTGGAAGAACCGCTGATACAGCGTCGCCTCCCCCAGATCGGTGAAGCCGATGCCGGTGTCGATCACCGCAAAGGACAGGGCCAGTCGGTCGGGCGCCACGGGTTTACCCGTCACCCGCAGCGCCAGTCCGCCGATCCGAGTGAACTTGATCGCGTTATCCAGCAGGCATTCCAGGCATTGCGCCAACTTGGCGCTGTCGCCGTTCAAGCGATCCGGCAGCCCCGGCGTGACCTCGACTTTGAAGTCCAGCGACTTGCTCATCGCATTGCCCTCGAACTGCAGGCGCAAAGCCTCGACCACGCCGCGCAAACTGAAAACGGCCGGATAGGTCTTGAGCTTGCCGGCCTGCAATTCGGTCAGGGTGAGGATGCCGTTGACCATGCGCATCATGTCTCGCGCCGAACCGGCGGCCGTTTGCTGGTATTGCTCCAGCTCCGGGTCCATCTCGACGGTCTGCATCAGTTCCAGCGAGCCGATCACACCGTTCATGGGTGTGCGCAATTCGTGGGTCAGCGTGGCGAGGAATTCGTCCTTGAGCTTGTTACTGCGAGCCAGTTGCTGGTTCAGCACTTCAAGCGTTTGACCGGCATCGAACAAGGTCTGCGCCTGTTGCTCGCGCATGGCGTTGATGCGATCGGCCAGCGCCAGGGACAGCAGCGCCACCTCTATTGCCGAGCCAATCTGGCTGGAATACATGGTCAGGAACACGTTTGGCAGGTAACCCAGCACCATCAGGGTGTTGACGATGCCGCCGAGTAAAAACGCCGACCAGGCAATGATGAAATAACGCGCCACTCGCAGGCCACGCAGCCAGGCGAAAATCCCTGCGGCAAAAATCACCACGGTGAAGGTCAGTGCCAGCGCCGTCGCCAGGCGCAGGGCCAGCGCGTAACTGGTCATCAACGACAACCCGACCACCACCGCGCTAAACGCAATCAACGCCAGCAACAAGCGGTCGAGCCAACGACTGTGGGTTGCCGTCTGCAAGAAGCTGCGCGCGAACTGGCTGCCGAACAGGCCTGCGCAACCGATGAAAAACGGCGTCGCGGCGTTGGCCCACCAGGGATTGTTCGGCCAGAAATATTCCACGGCCGCGCCGTTCACTGACAGCTGATACAAGCCGAACGAGGCGATATAGAAGATGTAATAGAGGTAGCTGGTATCGCGCACGCTGAGATAGATGAACAGGTTGTACACCAGCATCCCCAGCAACACGCCGTAGATCAGCCCCAGCACATAGAGTCGGACCGGTTGCGCTTCCAGGTAAGCAGTGCTCGACCATAGGGTGACCGGCGCCTGGATCGACCCTTCACTTTGCAGGCGCAGGTACAGGGTTTGCGCTTGGTCAGGGGTGAAGTTCAGATCGAACAGGTAGTTGTTCTGGCGGATTTCGCGACTGTCGAACGGTAAGGCATCGCCGGTCTGACGTGCCAGTTGATAGCCACCGGCCGCATCGGGCAAATAGAGATCAATGTGATCAAGGGGCGGATAGGCCAGTTCGAGCAACCAGGTGCGTTGCACCGCGGGGTTGTTCGGACGGTAATGCAGATCGATTTTCAGCCAGAACACTGAACGCGAGTAACCGGCGTTGAGGGTGGCTTTGTCGTGGGGCTTGAAGTTTCCGGCCGCGGCTTGTGCACGGACATCGGCGATGGTCGCCTGACCGCCCGCGTCTTCGAACACTTGCAAGGTTCGGCCCAGGGGAAGGCTTTGAGTGAACTCGTCGAATTCGACTGCACTCGCCATGAGGGGCAAGCACAACAGCAACATCAGCAAATAGCGCATTTAAGCCCCAGCGTGGCCTGTCCGGTTATCTCAGGAAGCCCCTCATTCCTTTTGAGTAGACGTAAAACCGGTATTACCTGTTATTCGTTTGGATCCACTCTAGCATAGCCGTTGGTGGCCATTGAACACCATTGAAATTTTTCCTACAAAGGCTCTAGCACGGGCGTTCCAGCTGAATACATTGGTCTAGAGCTGTTTCGCCGGTCAGATTGTGACAATGCCGAACTTCTGTGGCGAGGGAGCTTGCTCCCTCGCCACAATGTATCGGCAAACCTGACGGTCACTGCCCCCGAAAAACAATGTTTGGTGGTAAGCTCGCGCACCATGAATATCTACAGCTCTCGCCCCGTTGTCCTCTGTCTCTCCGGCCACGACCCAAGTGGTGGCGCCGGCTTGCAGGCAGATATCGAAGCCCTGCTCGCTCAGGGTTGTCATGCGGCCCCGGCCGTCACCGCCCTGACCGTGCAAGACACGGTCAACGTCACTGACTTCCGCGTCCTCGACCGTGAGTGGGTGTTGGCCCAGGCCAATGCCGTGCTCAACGATTCCGAAGTCGCTGCCGTCAAACTGGGCATGCTCGGTTCCCTGGAAATGGTCGACACCGTGGTCGAACTGTTGTCGGCACACCCGCATTTGCCGGTGGTCTGCGACCCGGTGCTGCGCGCCGGTGGCGGCGGACGCCTGGGCAAGGACGAAGTCGGCTACGCCATGCGCGAGCGCCTTCTGCCTCTGTCGATCATCGCCACTCCAAACCTTCCCGAAGCCCGCATCCTCGCCGAACTGCCCGAAGGCACCGCGGACGAGTGCGCTGAAAAACTCCTGCCATTCGTCAAACACCTGCTGATCACCGGCGGCCATGGCGATGAACACGAAATCCACAATCGCCTGTACAGCCGCGACGGTCACCGCGAAACCTTCACCTGCCAGCGCTTGCCCGGCAATTATCACGGCTCCGGTTGCACGCTGGCCAGCGCCCTCGCCGGTCGTCTGGCCCTCGGCGAAAACCTCGCCAGTGCCGTGCAGACCGCGCTTAACTACACGTGGCGCACCCTGCGTGATGCAGAGCAGTTGGGCAAAGGCCAGTTCGTGCCGCGCCGCCTGCCGCTGGATTTCTGTTCGTAACTGTCCATGCGTAAAGCAAAAAGGATTGCCCGATGAAGCTACGTGGCCTGTACGCCATTACCGATAGCCAACTGCTGGCAGGTAAATTTCTTTCGTACGTGGAGGCGGCGCTGGAAGGCGGCGTCACCCTGCTGCAATATCGCGACAAGAGCAGCGACGAGGCCCGTCGCCTGCGCGAGGCCGAAGCCTTGCGCGATCTGTGCGAACGCTACAAAACCCAACTGATCATCAACGACGATGCCGAACTGGCCGCACGCCTGAACGTCGGCGTGCACCTGGGCCAGACCGATGGCCCGCTGACCCCGGCCCGCGCATTGCTCGGTCGCAAGGCGATCATCGGTTCGACCTGCCACGCGCAACTCGAACTCGCCGAGCAAGCGGCCAAGGAAGGCGCCAGTTACGTCGCCTTCGGTCGTTTCTTCAACTCCAACACCAAACCCGGCGCGCCGACTTGCAGCCTCGAATTGCTCGACCAGGCCCGCAGCAAACTGCACCTGCCGATCTGCGCGATTGGCGGCATCACCTTGGAAAACGCTGCGCCACTGGTGGCCCACGGGGTTGATCTGCTGGCGGTGGTGCATGGCCTGTTTGGCGCCGAGAGCACGGCTGAAGTGACACGCCGCGCCCGCGCATTTAACGAATTGCTTCATATTTAGAAAGCTAGTCTGACTTTGAGAGCCAAATCATGTCTCGTTCCGAAACGCTGTTTGCCAATGCCCAGAAACACATTCCCGGAGGCGTGAACTCGCCTGTTCGCGCCTTCAAAAGCGTGGGCGGCACGCCGTTGTTCTTCAAACACGCGGAAGGCGCCTACGTCACCGACGAAGACAACAAGCGTTATGTGGATTACGTCGGATCCTGGGGGCCGATGATTCTCGGCCACAGCCACCCCGACGTGCTGGACGCCGTACGCAAACAGCTTGAGCACGGATTGTCCTACGGCGCGCCGACCGAGATGGAAACCCAGATGGCTGATCTGGTCTGCTCGATCGTGCCGTCGATGGAAATGGTGCGCATGGTCAGCTCCGGCACCGAAGCGACCATGAGTGCGATCCGTCTGGCCCGTGGTTTCACCGGCCGCGACAGCATCATCAAGTTCGAAGGTTGCTACCACGGTCACTCCGACAGCCTGCTGGTCAAGGCCGGCTCCGGCGCCCTGACCCAAGGCGTGCCGAGCTCGGCCGGCGTGCCGGCGGCCTTTGCCAAACACACCCTGACCCTGCCATTCAACGACATCGACGCCGTAGCTACCATGCTCGCCGAAGTCGGCCAGGATGTGGCGTGCATCATCGTCGAGCCAGTGGCCGGCAACATGAACTGCGTACCGCCGGCGCCAGGTTTCCTCGAAGGCCTGCGCACCCTGTGCGACAAGCATGGCGTGGTACTGATTTTCGACGAAGTCATGACTGGTTTCCGTGTCGCCCTCGGCGGTGCACAAGCCCACTACGGCGTGAATCCAGACCTGACCACCTTCGGCAAAATCATCGGTGGTGGCATGCCGGTTGGCTGCTTCGGCGGCAAGCGCGAAATCATGTCGCACATCGCGCCACTGGGCCCGGTCTATCAGGCGGGCACCTTGTCGGGTAACCCGCTGGCCATGGCTGCCGGCCTGACGACCCTGCGCCTGATCAGCCGCCCGGGTTTCCACGCAGAGTTGACTGACTACACCAGTCGCCTGCTCGATGGCTTGCAACAGCGCGCCGATGCGGCGGGCATTCCGTTCGTGACCACACAGGCCGGCGGCATGTTCGGCCTGTACTTCAGCGGTGCCGACGAGATCGTGACCTTCGATGACGTGATGGCCAGCGACGCCGCTCTGTTCGGGCGCTTCTTCCACCTGATGCTCGAAGGCGGCGTGTACCTGGCGCCTAGCGCCTTCGAAGCCGGCTTCACCTCGATCGCCCACGGCGAAACCGAGCTGAAACTGACGCTGGATGCCGCCGAGCGCGCATTTGCTGCATTGAAATAACGCTGTGTCGCTGACGTTGGCGATTGCCAGCGTCAGCTTTCACCTGCATTCCCGCCCTTATTCCTACGCCTCTGCTCAAAATTCCCAGCAAAGTGGGCGATATATTCCCCGCGCAGCAGAAAAACGAGTAAAGACTTTGTAAGGTTGGCCCTGCTTATTTCATAATGCGCGCTTATTGGATCCCTCGATGGGTCCACGCGCCCTTCAGAGGTAAGTCGATTCCCATGAACCGCACCGGCCGCGCCCTTGCATTGGGCTGCCTGTTGCTCCTTCAGCCCCTGCTCGCGCTCGCACAAGCAGGCGGCAACTCGTTGTTAATCCCAGCGATGGGTCGTTGCACCCTCAATACTCAGCCGCAAGATCTGGCGCAGGCTCTCGCCGCCTGCCAGAAAGCGTCGGATGAAGGGGATGCGCAAGCGCAATACGAGTTGGGTGAGTTCTACTACGACGGCAAAAATACGCCGCGCGACCTCAAAAAAGCCCTGGGCTACTTCGAAAAGGCCTCGCTGCAAGGCCATGCTCAGGCGCAATTCAAACTCGGCTCCATGTTCTTCCACGGCGAAGGCGTACCGGCCAATAACGTTCAAGCGTATATCGTGCTGAAAATGGCTGCGGTCAATGGCGCTGAAGAAGCGTTGGACACCGCCGACGAAGTCGCGGAGAAAATGCCCCGCGAAGAACTTGAAGTGGCGACCCAGGTGCTGGGGCAAATCTTCCGCAAGTATCTGATGGAATTGCAGAGCGCCGATGGGCGTACGCCGTTCTCACCCCTTCCCTGAATCCTGCTAACAACCTGGTGGGCTTTTGTGGCGAGGGAGCTTGCTCCCGCTGGGGCGCGAAGCGGCCCTGAGTCCTGCAATCACAGTCTGTCAGGCACACCGCATTCTTCGGTTTTACGACTGCTTCGCAGCCGAGCGGGAGCAAGCTCCCTCGCCACAGTGTCTGCTGCTTACTTCTCAGGCATCGGCATCGGAAACGGCATGACATTGCCGACCGCGCCGCGGGCTTCGCTGATTTTCGGCGTACCGAGGCGCTCGACTTCGTCGATCCGCACGATCGAATGCATCGGCACAAAGCTGCGCACAACGCCTTCGAACTGAGCCTTGAGCTTCTCTTCGCTCGGATCGACGACCACTTGCGTGCGCTCGCCAAAGACGAACTCTTCCACTTCCAGGAAGCCCCACAGATCACTTTGATAGATCTGCTTGGCATACATTTCGTACACCTGGCCCTGGTTGAGGAAAATCACCTTGTAGATTGGAGCTTCACGTTTGGTCATGGTGGGCGAGCAACACATCGGGGATAAAAATGAGGGCGCGAACTATAGCATAGCCACCGGACGCACAGCGGTAGGAACCTTGGGTCATGTTCCCTATAATGCGCGGTTCTTTGAATCACGTGATGACTCTTTCCATGGCCAAGAAGCTTTACATCGAAACCCACGGTTGCCAGATGAACGAGTACGACAGCTCGCGCATGGTCGATCTGCTGGGCGAACATCAGGCCCTGGAAGTCACCGCTCGCGCTGAAGATGCCGACGTGATCCTGCTCAATACCTGCTCGATCCGCGAACGCGCCCAGGACCGGGTGTATTCCCAGCTCGGTCGCTGGCGCGAACTGAAACTGGCCAACCCGGACATGGTCATCGCCGTCGGCGGTTGCGTGGCCAGCCAGGAAGGCGCGGCTATCCGCGACCGCGCACCGTACGTGGACGTGGTCTTCGGCCCGCAGACCCTGCACCGCCTGCCGGAAATGATCGACGCCGCCCGCGCTACCAAACTGCCGCAAGTCGACGTCTCGTTTCCGGAAATCGAAAAGTTCGACCACTTGCCCGAGCCCCGCATCGACGGCCCAAGCGCCTACGTGTCGGTCATGGAAGGCTGCAGCAAGTACTGCACGTTCTGCGTGGTGCCTTACACCCGCGGCGAAGAAGTCAGCCGCCCCTTCGATGACGTGATCGCCGAGATCATCCACCTGGCTGAAAACGGCGTGCGCGAAGTGACTCTGCTGGGGCAGAACGTCAATGGCTATCGCGGGACCACTCATGACGGTCGTTTGGCTGACCTGGCCGAACTGATCCGCGTCGTCGCCGCCGTCGATGGCATCGACCGCATCCGCTACACCACCTCACACCCGCTGGAGTTCTCCGACAGCCTGATCCAGGCCCACGCCGACGTGCCGGAACTGGTCAAACACCTGCACTTGCCGGTGCAATCGGGCTCGGACCGGATCCTGGCGGCGATGAAGCGCAACCACACCGCGCTGGAATACAAATCCAAACTGCGCAAGCTGCGGGCCGCTGTGCCGGGAATTTGCATCAGCTCCGACTTCATCGTTGGCTTCCCGGGCGAGACCGAAAAAGACTTCGAACAGACCATGAAGCTGATCGAAGACGTCGGCTTCGACTTCTCCTACTCGTTCGTCTATAGCCAGCGCCCCGGTACTCCGGCTGCCGACCTGGCCGACGAAACGCCGGAAGCGCTGAAAAAAGAACGCCTGAACGCCCTGCAACATCGCCTGAACCAGCAAGGCTTCGAGATCAGCCGACAAATGGTCGGTTCGATCCAGCGGATCCTGGTGACCGATTATTCGAAAAAAGACCCCGGCGAACTGCAAGGCCGGACCGAGAATAACCGCATCGTCAATTTCCGCTGCGACAATCCCACGCTGATTGGGCAGTTCGCCGATGTGCGCATCGACGCCGCCCAGCCGCACTCGCTGCGGGGCTCGTTGATCCAATAACACCCCATTACCCTGCGGGAGCGAGCTTGCTCGCGATTACGGTCTGACATTCAACATATAAGTCGTCTGTCATGCCGCCATCGCGAGCAAGCTCGCTCCCACAGGGGACGGTGTTTGAGCTTGGGTTATTTAAGAGCTTTCGCACCCAGGCCACTGGCGTTATCCTTGATTTCATCTTAATTGCCCCAGGGCGGCTAAATACGACCTTGAACGCACCCATAGAACCACATCGTTTTATCCTCGAGCCTTTTGAAGCTCGCCGCTTCGCCAATCTGTGCGGGCAATTCGACGAGCATCTGCGCTTGATCGAACAGCGCCTGACCATCGAGATCCGCAATCGCGGAAACCAGTTCGAACTGATCGGCGAGCCCAAGCACACCACCTCCGCGGAAAACCTCCTGCGCCGCCTGTACCGGGAAACCAAGGGTACCGAGCTGTCGCCGGACATGGTTCACCTGTTCCTGCAGGAATCGGCCGTCGAAGAGCTGGACAACGTCTCCCCCTCCGAACCTTCCGTCGCCCTGCGCACCAAAAAAGGCATGATTCGCCCTCGTGGCTTGAATCAGTTGCGCTATGTGAAGGAAATCCTCGGTAACGACATCAACTTCGGCATCGGCCCGGCCGGTACCGGCAAGACTTATCTGGCCGTTGCCTGCGCGGTAGACGCGCTGGAACGCGAGCAGATTCGTCGCATCCTGCTGGTGCGCCCGGCGGTTGAAGCGGGCGAAAAGCTCGGCTTCCTGCCCGGTGACTTGTCGCAGAAGATCGACCCATACCTGCGCCCGCTCTACGACGCACTCTACGAAATGCTCGGCTTCGAACACGTCGCCAAGCTGATCGAGCGTCAGGTGATCGAAGTTGCGCCGCTGGCCTACATGCGCGGTCGCACCTTGAACAACAGTTTCATCATCCTCGACGAAAGCCAGAACACCACCGTCGAGCAAATGAAGATGTTCCTGACCCGGATCGGCTTCGGCTCCACTGCGGTCATCACCGGTGACATCACCCAGGTCGACCTGCCGAAAGGCACAAAATCCGGGCTGCACCATGTGATCGAAGTGCTCAAAGACGTGCCGGGCATCAGCTTCACCCATTTCATGCCCAAAGACGTCGTGCGCCATCCGCTGGTGCAGCGCATCGTCGAAGCTTACGAGCGCTTCGAGAATCGCGTGGCCGACGAACCGGCGAAGTTCTCGTCCAAGGACAATCGCCACGATGCTTGAGCTTGATCTGCAACTGGCTACCGACGCGCCTGCCCCAAGCGAAGCCGAGTTCCGCCAATGGTGCGAACTGGCGCTGCGCCAGCGCACAGCCGACTCCGAAATGACCATCCGTTTGGTCGATGAAGAGGAAGGTCGCGAGCTGAACCACACCTGGCGGCAAAAGGATTACGCCACTAACGTCTTGTCGTTTCCTGCCGATGTGCCCGACGAGTTTCTCGACATCCCTCTGCTGGGCGATCTGGTGATCTGCGTGGCGGTGGTTCAGCGAGAAGCCGCCGAACAAGGCAAGGCACTCAAGGCCCATTGGGCTCATCTGGTCATTCACGGCTGCTTGCATCTGCTGGGTTACGACCATATAGATGACGATGAAGCCGAAGAAATGGAAGCACTGGAACGAACGTTGCTTGCAGAGTTGGGCTATCCCGACCCGTATGCGGACGACGAAACAGACGCATCCCCTATCGTTACAACAAAGGATTCAGAGTAATCGCTATGAGCGAAGATCGATCGAGCAACGGGCAAAAGTCATGGCTGGGTAAGCTCACCCAGGCTTTTGCCCACGAGCCGAAGAACCGCCAGGAGCTGCTGGAGCTGCTGCGCGACGCACACCAAAACAAGTTGCTGGACAGCGAAGCGCTGGCCATCGTCGAAGGCGCCATCCAGGTCGCTGACCTGCAAGTTCGGGACATCATGGTCCCGCGCTCGCAGATGATCAGCATCAAGGCGACCCAGACACCCCGCGAGTTCCTGCCTGCCGTGGTCGACTCGGCCCACTCCCGCTACCCGGTGATCGGCGAAAGCCACGATGACGTGATGGGCGTGTTGCTGGCCAAGGACTTGCTGCCGTTGATCCTCAAGGAGAACGGCGACAGCTTCAACATCAAGGACCTGCTGCGCCCGGCCACTTTCGTGCCTGAGTCCAAGCGTCTGAATGTGCTGCTGCGCGAGTTCCGCGCCAACCACAACCACATGGCCATCGTCATCGACGAATACGGCGGTGTGGCCGGCCTGGTCACCATCGAAGACGTGCTGGAACAGATCGTCGGCGACATCGAAGACGAGCATGACGTCGAAGAAGACAGCTATATCAAGCCGCTGCCCAGCGGTGATTTCCTGATCAAGGCCCTGACGCCGATCGAGAACTTCAACGAGTTCTTCGACAGCCAATTCTCCGATGACGAATTCGACACTGTCGGCGGTCTGGTGATGAGCGCGTTCGGGCACCTGCCAAAACGCAACGAAATCACTGAAATCGGCCCTTATCGCTTCCGCATCCTGAACGCCGACAGCCGTCGGATTCACTTGCTTCGCCTGACGCCTATTGCTCGGTAAAAACTAAGGATAGAAATGCGCTGGATAACCCGCCCCGGCTGGCCCGGTAACCTGCTGGCCGTGGCGGCCGGTGCACTCACCACCCTGGCCCTGGCGCCGTTCGATATCTGGCCGTTGGCGTTGCTGGCGGTCGGTTTCTTCTATGCCGGCTTACGCGAGCTGAACCCACGTCAGGCCCTGGGCCGTGGCTGGTGTTTCGGTTTCGGCCTGTTTGGCGCTGGCACCAGTTGGATCTACTACAGCATTCACCACTTCGGCGGCGCTTCGGTGCTGCTGGCCGGTTTCCTGATGCTGATCTTCACGGCGGCGATTGCCTGGTTCTTCGCCCTGCCCGCCTGGATCTGGGCGCGCTGGCTGCGCCGTAACGAAGCGCCGCTGGCCGATGCCTTGGCGTTCGCGGCTCTGTGGGTCGGCCAGGAAGCCTTTCGTGGCTGGTTCCTGACCGGCTTCCCCTGGCTTTATTCCGGCTACAGTCAGCTCGACGGTCCATTGGCCGGGCTCGCGCCACTCGGCGGGATGTGGCTGATCTCCTTCACCTTGGCCCTGACGGCCGCGCTGATCTATAACGCTTTGCGTCTGGTGCGCACCGGTCGCAAAGGTTTCATCGCCGCGGGCGTGTTGCTGCTGGTCGGCCCTTGGGTGGCCGGCATGGCGCTCAAGGAACACGCCTGGACAAGCCCGGCGGGTGCTCCGCTGAGTGTCGCGGCGATTCAGGGCAACATCGAACAAAGCATGAAGTGGGACCCGGCGCAGCTCAACGCGCAGTTGGCGCTGTACCGCGACATGAGCTTCAGCTCGAAACGGGTCGACTTGCTGATCTGGCCGGAAACGGCCATCCCGGTGCTCAAGGAGTCTGCCGAGGGCTACCTGAACATGATGGGGAATTTTGCTGCAGAGCGTAATTCCGCGCTGATTACCGGCGTACCGATTCGCGAGGAAGTCCATCACCAGAAGCGCTTCTACAACGGCATCACCGTCGTGGGCGAAGGCGATGGCACTTACCTCAAACAGAAGCTGGTGCCGTTTGGCGAATATGTTCCGTTGCAGGACGTGCTGCGCGGGCTGATCGCCTTCTTCGACCTGCCGATGTCAGACTTTGCCCGTGGCCCGGCTGATCAGCCGATGCTGCAGGCCAAGGGTTATCAAATTGCGCCGTTTATCTGCTACGAAGTGGTTTACCCGGAATTTGCCGCCAGCCTCGCAGCGCGTAGCGATCTGCTACTGACCATCAGCAATGACACCTGGTTCGGCACCTCGATCGGCCCGCTGCAACACTTGCAAATGGCGCAGATGCGCGCGCTGGAGGCCGGTCGCTGGATGATCCGCGCCACCAACAACGGCGTGACCGGTTTGATCAACCCGTTCGGCCAGATCACCGCACAGATCCCGCAGTTCGAGCGCGGCATTTTGTACGGCGAAGTGGTGCCCATGCACAACCTGACGCCTTATCTGGAATGGCGTTCGTGGCCGCTGGTCATTGTTTGCGTGCTGTTGTTTGGTTGGGCGCTGATCGCGAGCCGGATGGCCAAGACTGTTTAAGTCAGCTTCTGTGGCGAGGGGATTTATCCCCGTTGGACTGCGCAGCAGGCCCATTTTCAGGGCTGCTCCGCAGTCCAACGGGGATAAATCCCCTCGCCACAGGTCATCAGTAAAACACCGAATATCCGATCTGCCCCAACGCCTCATTCAACAACTGCCCGCTCTGCCAGATCGACTTGAATTCCGGCATCCAGCCGCCCAGTGGCCGGGCGTTGTCCACACCTAAAAACCCCACCGGTGCTGGCACCACTTCAAATCCTGCATTTTTGAAACTCCAGACCGCTCGTGGCATGTGCCAGGCATGAGTCACGACGACCACGCGCTTGATCCCTTCCGGCAACAATACCTCGGCGCTGAACTGCGCGTTCTCCCAGGTCGTACGGCTGCGCCCTTCTTGCCAGCGCACTGCCATGCCGAAATCATCGCGCAACGAGTCCGCCATCAACTTCGCTTCGGTCGGCGGGGTGCCGTAATGCAGGCCACCGCTGGTCAGAATCGGCAAACCGGAGGCCTTGGCCAGCCGCGCCGCATAGCGCTCGCGTTCCAGACCCACACCCGTTGGCTGGTCAGCGCCCCATGCCAGATCCCCCCGCTCACGCCCCGAACCGAGCACCACGATCGCATCGGCGTGCCGACTCAGCGTTGCCCAATCATCGCGAGCCAGCGGCGCTTCACGCTCCAGCGCCTTGGCGCCCCACTGCACCACCACCGGCAGACTCATCAGCCAGAAGCCGCCCACGCCCAACGCAAAGCAGAATCCGGCAAGGCGCGGTCTTGAGCGACGAAACCACCAGGCAAGCACCAACAACAGCAAAAGAATGCCGGGCGGCAACAGGAGTTGTTTAACGAAATAGCGAAAAGGCATCGAGCATCTCCAAAAAGATGCCCGAAGCCTAAGTGGGTTGACGCAATGCGACAACAAATACGAAAGGACTATGCTTCACAAATACATCAGACATTACTTCCAGTGTCCCTACTTGAATTGCAAAGACCGGACCTTTACCGCGTCCCTGCCGGGAACCTTGTCCTTGAGCCAGATGATCTTGGCCGAACGTGGTGCGTCGAGTTGCTTCACTGCTTCTGACAAGCATCCGTGTGTCTCACGTTCACTGCGATCGAGATACGCCTTGACCAGTGCAAACTCTGCGGGGCTCAAGCCACGCAATTCCAGTTCCAGCGGGCGCTCATCGCGTAACCGGCCAGCGGTTTTTGCCGCGTCCAGGGCCATTCCCAGACGATCGATCAGTCTTTCGTACAGCTCCGGTTTTGTAACTTTTTTTCGTGACTCAACCATCCATCACCTCATTGAAGATAAGACTCAC
This sequence comes from Pseudomonas silensiensis, assembly GCF_050434865.1. Taxonomy (NCBI): domain Bacteria; kingdom Pseudomonadati; phylum Pseudomonadota; class Gammaproteobacteria; order Pseudomonadales; family Pseudomonadaceae; genus Pseudomonas; species Pseudomonas silensiensis. The sequence continues at coordinate 41,989 of NZ_JBNDJH010000024.1, read as the reverse complement.
TCCCCATTTAGAGCTTAGCTTCCATGAACAAACCGGCTGAATGCTGCGACCAACGGCCCTCGCAGCGTTTTTTGGGCGACCCGCAGCCGTAATCAGGGTTTCCCTCGGTAGAGTGCGGTCATGTATGCTACGGCGCTTCCTGTAACTCCACTTCCAGCTCGTCTGGACACCGAAACGCCGATTTGGCGTGATCACCGTCCAGCGTTGCATTGAAGAGGATTAGGCCACCCCTATTCAGTTCAAAAGTAGCCATGCACGAACAATATCAGCCCCGTGAAATCGAAGCCGCCGCCCAGTCGTTCTGGGACGAGCAAAAGTCCTTTGAAGTCAGTGAACAGCCAGGCAAGGAGACTTTCTACTGCCTGTCGATGTTCCCTTACCCCAGCGGCAAGCTACACATGGGGCACGTGCGCAACTACACCATCGGCGACGTGATCTCCCGCTACCAGCGCATGCAAGGCAAGAACGTCCTGCAACCCATGGGTTGGGACGCCTTCGGCATGCCGGCGGAAAACGCCGCGATGAAGAACAACGTAGCGCCCGCCAAGTGGACCTACGAAAACATCGCCTACATGAAAAACCAGCTGCGCAGCCTGGGTCTCGCGGTGGACTGGTCCCGCGAAGTCACCACCTGCAAGCCTGATTACTACCGCTGGGAACAATGGCTGTTCACTCGCCTGTTCGAAAAAGGCGTGATCTACAAAAAAAGCGGCACCGTGAACTGGGACCCGGTCGACCAGACCGTCCTGGCCAACGAACAGGTGATCGACGGTCGCGGCTGGCGTTCCGGCGCGCTGATCGAAAAGCGCGAAATCCCGATGTACTACTTCAAGATCACCGCCTACGCGGATGAGCTGCTGGAGAGCCTGGACGAACTGACTGGCTGGCCTGAACAGGTCAAGACCATGCAGCGCAACTGGATCGGCAAATCCCGCGGCATGGAAGTGCAGTTCCCGTACGACGTCGCGTCCATCGGCGAAGCCGGTGTTCTGAAAGTGTTCACCACCCGTCCAGACACCTTGATGGGCGCGACCTACGTTGCCGTAGCCGCCGAACACCATCTGGCGACCCTGGCCGCGCAGAACAACCCTGAGCTGCAAGCGTTCATCGCTGAATGCAAGGGCGGCAGCGTCGCCGAAGCCGACGTCGCCACTCAAGAGAAAAAAGGCCTGCGTACTTCGCTGTTCGTCGAGCATCCGCTGACCGGTGAGAAACTCCCGGTGTGGGTCGCCAACTACGTGCTGATGCACTACGGCGATGGCGCGGTAATGGCCGTTCCGGCGCACGACGAACGTGATTTCGAGTTCGCCACCAAGTACAACCTGCCGGTCAAACCCGTCGTGCGCACCAGCGCCGGCGACGAAACGCCGACGCCGTGGCAGGACGCTTATAACGAATACGGCACGCTGATCAATTCCGGCGAATTCGATGGCCTCGACTTCGCGGGCGCTTTCGACGCCATCGAAGTCGCGCTGATCAAGAAGAACCTCGGCGCCTCGCGTACCCAGTTCCGCCTGCGCGACTGGGGCATCAGCCGTCAGCGCTACTGGGGCTGCCCGATCCCGATCATCCACTGCAACACCTGCGGTGATGTACCGGTCCCGGAAGATCAGTTGCCCGTCGTATTGCCGGAAGACGTCGTACCGGACGGCGCGGGTTCGCCACTGGCGCGCATGCCCGAGTTCTACGAGTGCAGCTGCCCGAAATGCGGCGCACCGGCCAAGCGTGAAACCGACACCATGGACACCTTCGTCGAGTCCTCGTGGTACTACGCCCGTTACGCCTCGCCGCACTATGAAGGCGGTCTGGTGGAAAAGTCGGCGGCCGACCATTGGTTGCCGGTGGACCAGTACATCGGCGGTATCGAACACGCCATTCTTCACCTGCTCTATGCGCGCTTCTTCCACAAGCTGATGCGCGACGAAGGCCTGGTGAGCTCCAACGAGCCGTTCAAGAACCTGCTGACCCAGGGCATGGTGATCGCCGAGACTTACTATCGTCGCGAAGCCAACGGTGCTTACACCTGGTTCAACCCGGCGGACGTCGAACTCGAACGCGACAGCAAAGCCAAAGTCATCAGCGCCAAGCTGATCGCAGACGGCCTGCCGGTGGAAATCGGTGGCACCGAGAAGATGGCCAAGTCGAAGAACAACGGCGTTGACCCACAGTCGATGATTGACCAGTTTGGTGCAGACACCTGCCGCCTGTTCATGATGTTCGCCTCGCCACCCGACATGAGCGCGGAATGGTCCGACTCCGGAGTAGAAGGTTCGCACCGCTTCCTCAAGCGCGTCTGGCGCCTGGCTCAAGCCCACGTCACTCAGGGCCTGCCGGGCAAACTGGACGTCGCCAGCCTGAACGACGAGCAAAAAGTCATTCGCCGTTCGATCCACCAGGCCATCAAGCAGGCCAGCCACGACGTCGGCCAGAACCACAAATTCAACACCGCCATCGCCCAGGTGATGACGCTGATGAACGTGCTGGAAAAAGCCCCGCAAGGCACCGAACAGGATCGCGCGCTGGTTCATGAAGGCCTGGAAACCGTGGTCCTGCTGCTGGCGCCAATCACTCCGCACATCAGCCATGAACTGTGGCATCGCCTGGGTCACGCCGATCCGGTGATCGACGCCGGCTGGCCGGTGCTGGACGAGAGCGCTCTGGTGCAAGACAGCCTGCAACTGGTGATTCAGGTCAACGGCAAGCTGCGCGGCCACATCGAAATGCCCGCCAGCGCCAGCCGCGAAGAAGTCGAAGCCGCCGCACGGGCCAACGAGAACGTGCTGCGCTTTGTCGACGGTCTGACCATTCGTAAAGTGATCGTAGTGCCCGGGAAACTGGTCAATATCGTCGCCAGCTAATTGGATCAGGCGCCAGGTCATGCCTGGCGCCGAGTAAAACCTTTCGGGCCGCAAGATCGGCCCACATGGTTTCAAGGGGAGCAACAAGATGATCAAACGCAATTTGCTGGTGATGGGCCTTGCGGTCCTGCTGAGCGCCTGCGGTTTCCAGCTGCGCGGCACCGGCACCAATGAACTGGCGGTCAAGGAACTCGACCTGAGTGCCCGTAACGCCTACGGCGAAACCGTGACTCAACTGCGTCAGGTGCTGGAAAGCAGCGGCGTCAAGGTCTACAAGGGTGCACCATACAAGCTGGTGCTGACCAATGAGCAGGAAAGCCAGCGCATCCTCAGCTATGCAGGTGCCGGTCGTACTGGCGAGTATCAGGTGAGCACAGTGCTGAACTACGACATCCGTGGTGCACGCGACCTGCCGCTGATGAGCGACAAGCTTGAAGTGCAGAAGATCTTTATCCACGACGGCAACAACCTGGTGGGTTCTGATCAAGAAGCCGCGACTGCTCGCGCTGAAACCCGTCGCGAGCTGGTTCAACGCATGATGCTGCGTCTGTCACAGCTCACTCCGACTCAGTTGGAGCAACTGCAACAGACTGCCGACGCCAAAGCCAAGGCCGAAGCCCAGGCACTGGAAGCTGCGCAGAAGGCTGAAGCGGAAACCCCGCGTCAGTCGCCCATCGAAATCCCGCAGCAATAAGACTTACGGGGCGCTCAGGCGCCCCGTTCGCCCTCTCCTATGAAACTCGCCCCCGCCCAACTCGCCAAACACCTGCAAGGTGCCCTCGCGCCGGTCTACATCATCAGTGGCGATGACCCACTGCTGTGTCAGGAAGCCGCCGACGCCATTCGTGCCGCCGCCCGCCAACAGGGATTCGATGAGCGCCAGGTATTCGCCGCCGACGCCAGTTTCGACTGGGGAACGCTGCTGCAAGCCGGTGCGAGCATGTCGCTGTTCGCCGAAAAACGCCTGCTGGAACTGCGTCTGCCGTCCGGCAAACCCGGTGACAAAGGCGCTGCCGCGTTTATCGAGTACTGTTCACGGCCCGCCGAAGACACGGTGTTGCTGATCAGCCTGCCGAAACTTGATGGCAGTGCGCAGAAAACCAAGTGGGGCAAGGCGCTGATCGAAGGTCAGCAGACCCAGTTCGTGCAAATCTGGCCGATAGAGGCCAATCAGTTGCCGAGCTGGATCCGTCAACGGTTGTCCCAGGCCGGGCTTTCCGCCAGTCAGGACGCCGTCGAACTGATCGCCGCACGGGTCGAGGGCAACCTGCTGGCCGCCGCCCAGGAAATCGAAAAGCTCAAGCTGATGGCCGAAGGTGGTCAGATCACCGTTGAAACCGTGCAAGCGGCGGTGGCCGATAGTGCGCGCTTCGATGTCTTTGGCTTGACCGATGCGATTCTCAACGGCGAAGCGGCTCATGCCCTGCGCATGCTCGAAGGGTTGCGCGGTGAAGGCGTCGAACCACCCGTGATTCTCTGGGCGCTGGCCCGGGAACTGCGCCTGTTGGCCAATCTGTCGCTGCAGTACAGCCAGGGCGTGCCGCTGGACAAAGCCTTCAGCTCTGCCCGACCGCCGGTCTGGGACAAACGCAAACCGCTGATGAGCAAAGCCCTACAACGCTACTCGGCGCAACGCTGGGCGCAGCTATTGCTGGAAGCGCAGCGCATCGACGCACAGATCAAAGGCCAGGCCGCCGGTTCTCCGTGGATGAGCCTCAGTCGATTGTCGTTGTTGATGGCCGGCCAAAGATTGTCGTTGCCCGCTGAATAAGATCTTTTGATTCTGCTTCCTACAAAAACAACCTGCATTTGTCCTATAGACAGAGCCCCGACTTCGGCCGATGATTTGCCCCGCAAAACCCACTCACTTGCGAGAAATCATCATGAGCAAAAAGCCATCCAAAAATGGCCCCAACAAGGCCAAATCCATCATCGCCCAGCCACTGTTCCGCAGCCGTCAGGAACCCGCCGGCAAGGGCAAAGGCAGCTACCGCCGCGAAGCCTTCCAGTCTAATAGCTGGGAGGCTTCTTACTTTCTGGCAGCCTGAAAGGCAAGCGCTCGCTCAACATGTTAAGGTCTGCACCTGATTCGTACTCTCTGGACCCGTGCATGCCCCTTTGTATTTCCAGTCGTTGGCCCCTGCGCCAACTGATAGCTGCCTCCAGCCTCGTTTTGCTAGTCGCCTGCGCGGAAAAACCGACCGCAGCCGACGCCAAGCCGCTTCAGACCCTCCCCGTTGCGACAGCCCCTGCGGTCATTCCGCCCGTGGTTCCGACGGGTGAAAATCTCGACATCCAGCCCACCCAGACCTTCGCCGAATGGCAGGCAGGGTTCCGCAAGGACGCTTTGGCCGCCGGTATCCGCGCCGATCTGTTCGACCGCGCCTTCGCCAATGTCAGCCTCGACACCAGCGTGATCCGTGCCGACCGCAGCCAGCCGGAATTCTCCCGCCCGGTGTGGGAATACCTCGACGGCGCCCTTTCGCCGTTGCGGGTACGCAAAGGCGAGGCGCTGGTCAGCCAGTACGCCGACATCCTGCAAAGCATCGAACAGCGCTACGGCGTCGATCGTCAGGCACTGGTCTCGGTGTGGGGCATGGAAAGTAACTTCGGGCAGTTTCAGGGCAACAAGTCGGTGATTAATTCCCTGGCGACCCTGGCCTATGAAGGTCGGCGTCCCGGGTTTGCCCACGCGCAACTGATCGCCGCCCTGCAGATCCTGCAACAGGGTGATATCGAACCTGAGAAAATGCTTGGCTCCTGGGCGGGTGCCATGGGCCAGACCCAGTTCATCCCGACCACCTACAACACCCACGCCGTAGACTTCGATGGCGACGGCCGCCGCGACATCTGGGGCAGCCCGGCCGACGCGCTGGCGTCGACGGCGCATTACCTGCAAAGCTCGGGCTGGCAGAAAGGCCAGCCGTGGGGCTTTGAAGTGCAGCTACCGGGCAGTTTCAACTACATCCTGGCCGATGGCACGATTCGCAAGAGCGTCGCTGAATGGCAGCAACTGGGCGTCACCCTGCCCAATGGCGGCCAGGTTCCGCCGGGCTCCGAACACCTGTCAGCCGCCCTGCTGCTGCCGGCCGGTTACCGTGGCCCGGCGTTCCTGGTCCTCGACAACTTCCGCGCGATCCTCAAGTACAACAATTCGTCGTCCTATGCGTTGGCGGTGAGCCTGTTGTCCGAACGTTTCAACGGTTCAGGCTTCATCAGCGGCACGTGGCCCAAAGATGATTTGCCGCTGAGCCGTACCGAGCGGATCGAACTGCAAAGCCTGCTGAGCGCGCAGAACTATGACGCCGGTAACGCCGACGGCATTATCGGCGCCAACACCCGCAAAGCGATCCGCAGTGCCCAGCAGTCGTTTGGCTGGCCGGCGGATGGGTATCCGACGCACAAGTTGCTGGAAGGTTTGCGTAACCGCTGAAAAGCATCGCGGGCAAGCCCGCTCCCACAGGGGTCAAGGTGTACGCAAATGCGGTATTCACCTTGAACTTGTGGGAGCGGGCTTGCCCGCGATGACTGACTGTCAGGCTGTGATGATCTAACGTTTGGTCACCACATCCTGTTCCAACACCAATTCCTTGTTCCCCGCATCCAGCCTCACCAGCGCGCCCATCGGCAACGTCAGGTTCGGATCGCAATGCCCGCTGCGCCAACCGGACAACACCGGTATCCGCAATGGCTCGAAGGTCTGCTTGAGCAAGCGCTCCAACGCAATCGTATCAACCCCCGCCACATCCCCCACCAAAACCCCGCGCAGCTTGTGCAGCGTGCCGGCAAGACGCAGATGGGTCAGCAGCCGGTCGATGCGATACAGCGGCTCGTTAATGTCCTCGATGAACAGGATGACGCCCTCGGCTTCCAACTCATACGGCGTGCCCATGGTCGCAGCGATCATCGACAAATTGCCCCCCAGCAAACGGCCGTGAGCGATACCAGGCTCGATGGTGGTCAACGGGTAGGCCACCGGGTGCGTCAACACGCTGCCGGCCTTCACCTGCCCTCTGAGCATGTTGAAGAATGAAGGCTCGGTAGGTTTTTGCTTGTCACCCAGCAGGTCGGCGTTGAGCATCGGGCCATGAAAAGTCACGAAGCCCGCATAACGGCTGATTGCCAAGTGCAGCGCGGTGATGTCGCTGTAGCCGATGAACGGCTTGGCATTGTTGCGCAGCAGTTCAAAGTCGATGCGATCGAGCAACCGCGGCGTACCGTAACCCCCACGCAAGCAAATGATGGCGTCGACCTCACTGTCGGCGAACGCTGCGTGCAGGTCATTGAGCCGCACATCATCACTGCCGGCCAGGTAATCGTCTTTCTCATACACGCCGGGGAAAATCCGCAGTGAATACCCGCGAGCGCGCATCCAGGCGATGGCTTTATCGGTGTCCAGCGCTGCGGGACCGGCGGGAGCAATGACGCCGATCAGCCCTTGCGACGGCAAAGCCGGAACGGGTGCATGAGGACAAAGGGTGTGGGTCGGTCGAACGGTCATCCATGAATCTCCCTGCGTGAAAACGTCAAGCACACAGTAGTCAGGAACGGGGACAAACAGAAGAGGGTTCGTTGCCCCGCAGGTTGCAGGAAAAAGCGCTGATTGCCGTGGGCAAGGCAAAAAAACGCCCGCAAGGCGCAAGGCCTTGCGGGCGTTTTCATGTCTTGCAACCGATCAGGACGACATCAGCTCGGCTTTAACCAATTTCGCCTGCTCGTCGGCGTGGTACGAGGAGCGCACCAGCGGGCCGGAAGCGACGTTCTTGAAGCCCATCTTGTAACCTTCCTCGGCGAACCAGGCGAACACGTCCGGGTGCACGAAACGCTGCACCGGCAAGTGGCTGCGGGACGGTTGCAGGTACTGGCCCAGGGTCAGCATGTCGATGTCGTGTTCGCGCATGCGCTTCATGACTTCGATCACTTCTTCGTCGGTCTCGCCCAGACCCAGCATCAGGCCGGACTTGGTCGGAATGTGCGGCATCATCTGCTTGAAGCGTTGCAGCAGGGTCAGCGACCACTGGTAATCCGAACCCGGACGCGCAGCCTTGTACAGGCGCGGCACGGTTTCCAGGTTGTGGTTGAACACATCAGGCGGCTCGGCAGCGGTGATTTCCAACGCAACGTCCATGCGGCCACGGTAATCCGGGACCAAGGTTTCGAGCTGCACGTTCGGCGACAGCTTGCGGATCTCGCGGATGCAGTCGGCAAAGTGCTGGGCACCACCGTCACGCAAGTCGTCGCGGTCAACCGAGGTGATCACCACGTACTTGAGCTTCAGGTCGGCGATGGCGATGGCCAGGCTTTCCGGCTCGTTGACGTCCAGTGGCTTCGGACGACCGTGGCCAACGTCGCAGAACGGGCAGCGACGGGTGCAGATGTCACCCATGATCATGAAGGTCGCGGTGCCGCCGGAGAAGCATTCACCCAGGTTCGGGCAGGACGCCTCTTCGCAGACACTGTGCAGCTTGTGTTTGCGCAACAAAGCCTTGATGCGGTCGACTTCCGGGGAAACCGGGATACGCACGCGAATCCAGTCAGGTTTCTTCGGCAGTTCGGTGGTCGGAATGATCTTCACCGGGATACGTGCAACCTTCTCGGCGCCGCGCAGCTTCACGCCGGCTTCAACCTTGGCACGCGGGGCCGGACGCTCGGTGACATCCAGCGTCGGGATCATGGTTTGCACTGCATCAGTAGTCATATCAGTCGATTCCGCCCGTTAGGGTCGTCTGCTCAGCATAGTCGAGGTGTTTGACGAGCTGCGCGCGCAGCCGGGCACTTACCTCGGCAAATTCAATCGATCCTGCGTGATCGCTCAGCTGGGTCATCGCCAGCCCGGCGTAGCCGCAGGGATTAATCCGTCGAAACGGTTCCAGGTTCATGTCCACATTCAGGGCCAGGCCATGAAAGGAGCAACCGTGGCGGATCCGCAGACCCAGAGAAGCGATTTTCGCCCCATTGACGTAGACACCTGGAGCATCCGGCTTGGCCACGGCAGTGACGCCGTAGCTGGCCAACAACTCGATCAGGCATTGTTCCATGCGGCTGACCAGGTCACGCACGCCGAAACCCAGCTTGCGCACATCGAGCAACAGGTAGGCCACCAATTGGCCGGGACCGTGATAAGTCACCTGACCACCGCGATCAACCTTTACTACCGGAATATCTCCCGGGAGTAACAAGTGCTCGGCCTTGCCGGCCTGCCCCTGGGTGAACACCGGTGGGTGCTCGACCAGCCAGATCTCGTCCGCGGCATCGCTGCCGCGTTCGTTGGTGAAGCGTTGCATGGCATGCCAGACCGGCTCGTAAGCCATCTGGCCGAGCTCGCGAAAGCCCAGCGTGCCAGACATCACAGCACCATGTGCACGAAACCGGTAGCCCGCAACTCGCTGTTGATGTCGTACAGCTGTTCTTGACCGGTGGCGATGATGTGCAGCTGGATAGTCGTGTACTTGCCGTTGGTACTCTGGCGCTCGGCCAGGGTCTTGTGGTCAACGGTCGCGTGCTTCTCAAGGATCGCGATGATCTTGTCCTTGAAACCCACGCCGGTGTCGCCGATGACCTTGATAGGGTAATCCGCGCAGGGGAATTCGATTTTTGGCGCCTTTACTTCGGTGTCTGTCATGGCGTAACGGCCTCGTAAGCCGTGGCAACGGACATGGCCCCGTTCCGGATTGGAACAGGGCCATGCAGGTCCACACTAATTCAGTTGAACAAGCCGTAGAAGAATAGACGGATGCTATCCCACATGCGGCGGAAGATACCACCCTCGTCGACCGCGTCCAGAGCGATCAGGTCAGCGCTGTGCACGACTTTGTCGTCCAGCTTCACTTCGACTTTACCGATTACGTCGCCCTTGGCGATTGGCGCAACCAGTTGCGGGTTCATGGTCATGCTGGCGGCGAGCTTTTTCAGCTGGCCTTTTGGCAGGGTCATGGTCAGGTCTTCAGCCAGGCCGGCCTTGACTTGATTGGTGGTGCCTTTCCAGACAGGAGCCTGAGCCAGCTCGGCGCCTTTCTGATAGAACGTCTGGGTTTCGAAGAAGCGGAAACCGTAAGTCAGCAGCTTCTGGGTTTCAGAGGCGCGAGCCACTTCGCTGTTGGTGCCGAACACCACGGCGATCAGGCGCATGCCGTCACGTACAGCCGAAGACACCATGCAGTAGCCAGCTTCGTCGGTGTGACCGGTTTTCAGGCCGTCGACCGTCTTGTCGCGCCACAGCAGCAGGTTACGGTTAGGTTGCTTGATGCCGTTCCAGAAGAACTCTTTCTGCGAGTAGATCGCGTAGTGAGCCGGATCTTCGTGGATGATCGCGCGAGCCAGCACCGCCATGTCGTGAGCCGACGAGTAGTGCTCAGGGTTCGGCAGACCGGTCGGGTTCATGAAGTGGCTGTTGGTCATGCCCAGATCGGCCACGGTTTTGTTCATCATGTCAGCGAAGGCGTCTTCGCTGCCGGCGATGTGCTCGGAGAGCGCAACGCTGGCGTCGTTACCCGACTGAATGATGATGCCGTGCAGCAGGTCGCTGACAGTGACTTGCGAGCCGACCTTGATGAACATCCGCGAACCGCCGGTACGCCAGGCGTTCTCGCTGACGGTCACCGGATCGTTTTCGCCGATCTGGCCACGACGGATTTCCAGGGTCGCGATGTACGCGGTCATCAGCTTGGTCAGGCTTGCCGGAGGCAGACGCTGGTCACCGTTGTTCTCCACCAGCACGTTGCCGCTGCTGGCGTCCATGAGTACATAGGCTTTGGCGGCCAGTTGCGGTGGCGACGGCATCATCTCGACCGCGAAAGCGGCAGGCGAGAGGAGCAGCGGGACTAGCAGACACAGGCGTTTGGCAAAGGTGGTGATGTTCATCCGTCTCTCGAAATCGCTAATGGAAACTGCCCTAAGGGGCAAAACTAATCAGATGACCTTCTAACGGGTCATCGCGTGTTCAGTTGCTCACTCTGTAACCCTTGCCGGGCTTTTGTTCTTCAACGAGCCAACAACCAGGTCCACCCCCCAAACCGCAAGCGAACCGTCAATCAAGTACTACGTATTACTCGGCAGTGACCAGGCTCGGCGAACCGAGATTGGCCAGGCGCACACTGTTCTGCACTTGCTGGATTTCACCCGGCGAGCCGATCGGCCCCAGGCGCACCCGATGCAGCGTCTGTTGATTGCGCACGATCGAACTGATGAACACCGGAGCGCTCACCATCCCGCTCAGCTTCGATCTCAGGAGCTCTGCAGCGTCCGGGTTGGCGAACGCGCCCACCTGCAGATACTGGCCAGAGGCTGGTACAGAAGCGTTTTTTTTTGCATCCATCGGTACGGGCACAACGGCCGCGGCGTGCTGCTGCGGCGGTGGTGTCCATTGTTCGACGGTACCGGCCGAAGCCGTAATCGTCGGGGCGCTACTTTGCGAGATTTGCGGCTCGTTAAGCATCAAAGGCGCCGGACGGCCTTTGGCTGCCCACCATTGCTGCGGGTCAATGCCTTCGACCTTGACCCGCGCGGTACCGGTTTCGGCATAGCCGAGCTTCTTGGCGGCCGCGTAGGACAAGTCGATGATTCGGTCCGAATAGAACGGCCCGCGGTCGTTGACTCGCAGGACGACGCTCTTGTTGTTGTCCAGGTTGGTCACCCGAACGTAACTTGGCAGCGGCAAGGTCTTGTGCGCGGCACTCATGCCGTACAGGTCGTAAACCTCGCCATTGGCGGTGTTCTGACCGTGGAACTTGGTGCCATACCAGGACGCAGTGCCCGAGGCCACGTAGGTCTTGGATTCCTGCAACGGGAAATACGTCTTGCCCAGCACGGTGTATGGGTTGGCTTTATAAGGACCTGTATGCAGGGTCGGCGTCGCATCCGGGATGCGCGATACATCGACGTCCCACCACGGCGCGCCATCTTTGTGCGCACGGTTGATGTCCAGGCCTGGCGCTGCGCGCACGGCGGTGGAAGACTTTTGGGTCGGCGCGCGGCTGGTCGAGCAACTGGCGAGCAGCACCGCCAACGCGGCGAATGCCATCAGCTTCAGGGGTTTATTCATAGGCAATGCCCGCATTACTTGACGCCCCGTGCTTGGACCAGCTGTTCAGACAGTTGATGTACGGCCATGGCGTACATCACGCTGCGGTTATAACGCGTGATTGCGTAAAAATTCGTCAAGCCCATCCAGTATTCGGGGCCATTGTCACCTTCCAGGCGGAACGCCGTGACCGGCATATCATCGCGCAGCGCATCATGACTTGACCACCCCAGCGCCCGCAACTCCCCGACGGTTTTAGTCGGCTCGATGCCCGTGGTCAAACCTTCGTCCACCTGATCGCCACGTACATCGGCGCGGCTGACCACCGGTTCGCCGGCGACCCAGCCGTGACGCTTGAAATAACTGGCGACGCTGCCAATGGCATCGTCCGGATTGGTCCAGATATTAATGTGGCCGTCACCGTCGAAGTCCACCGCATAGGCGCGAAAGCTGCTCGGCATGAACTGCGGCAAACCCATCGCGCCAGCGTAAGAGCCTTTGAGCGTCAGCGGATCAACCTGCTCTTCCCGGGCCAGCAACAGGAACTCACGCAATTCCTTGCGGAAAAATTCGGCACGGGGAGGATAGTCGAAACCCAGGGTCGACAAGGCGTCGATTACCCGAAAATTGCCGGTATTGCGGCCGAAAAAGGTCTCAACACCGATGATCGAAACAATAACCTGCGCCGGCACGCCATATTCCTGCTCGGCACGGGCCAGTACCGCCTCGTGCTGACGCCAGAAGTCCACACCACGGGCGATGCGCGCGTCGGTGATGAACATCGGGCGATATTCGTTCCACTGCTTGACCCGCTCGGCCGGTTTCGAGATCGCGTCCAGAATCGACTGCTTGCGCTCGGCTTCGCGGAACACGCCCATCAGCTGCTCACCGGCGAAACCGTAGTCGCGGGTCATTTCACCGACGAATTCGGCCACTTGGGGTGAGCCTTCGTAATCGCCGGCCAACGCTTCCTGCGCTGTGCCAAGGATGCTTACCAGGCCGACCCATGGCGCATATCGAGTCGCCCAGCCACGCATTACTTGCATTGAAATCTTCACCTTATTCAAACCTGAGCGATCCACTTACGATGGGTATGGATCGACATCAAAACCCCAAACGCTGACAGCAGCGTTACCAGCGAAGTTCCTCCGTAGCTAATGAACGGCAACGGCACCCCCACAACCGGCAACAGGCCACTGACCATACCGATGTTGACGAAAACGTAAACAAAAAACGTCATGGTCAGGCTGCCCGCGAGCAATTTGCCGAACAATGTCTGGGCCTGGGCGGTAATCACCAGTCCGCGGCCGATCAACAACAGGTAAATCAGTAGCAGTGCACAGATACCTACCAGGCCGAATTCTTCGCCCATGACCGCAATAATGAAGTCCGTGTGGCTTTCCGGCAGGAAGTCCAGGTGCGACTGAGTGCCGAGCAGCCAGCCCTTGCCGAACACACCGCCGGAACCGATGGCGGCTTTCGATTGGATGATGTTCCAGCCAGTGCCCAGCGGATCGCTTTCGGGGTCGAGGAAGGTCAGGATTCGCTGTTTCTGGTAGTCGTGCATGATGAAAAACCACATCGCGACGGCCACCGGAACGGCGGCGGCGATTACGCTGATGATCCAGCGCCAGCGCAGGCCGCCCATGAACAACACGAAAGCGCCACCGGCGAGGATCAGCAGCGAAGTGCCGAGGTCGGGCTGACGCACGATCAGGATGAACGGCAAGCCGATCAGAAACAGACTGACGCCCACATGCTTGAGCTGCGGCGGCAAGGTGCGCTTGGACAGGTACCAGGCGATGGTGGCCGGCATCAGAATCTTCATGAATTCCGAGGGCTGGAAGCGGATCACCCCGGGAATGTTGATCCAGCGTGTGGCGCCCATGGCGTTGTGGCCCATGACATCCACCACCACCAGCAACAGCACACCGATCACATAACCGACCGGCACCCAACGGGCCATGAAGCGCGGCTCGAATTGGGCGATGACGATCATCGACACCAGGCCGATGCCGAACGAGGTGGCTTGCTTGGCCAGCAGATCCCAGCTCTTGCCGCTGGCCGAATACAGCACGAACAGGCTGCCGGCAGCGAGGGTCAGCAGCAGGATCAGCAACGGGCCGTCGATGTGCATGCGTTGCAACAGCGTCGCGCGGCGACGCATCACATCCTCGCTGGAGAGGATGCGATCGAAATTACTCTTCACGGGCCGTAGCCTCCGCACTGATAGGGCTGGCGTATTCGGCCTTCAACCGACCGTCCTGGTCCAGAAGCCAGGCGTCCATGATTTGACGCACCACGGGCGCGGCGACGCCGGAACCGGACTCGCCGTTCTCGACCATCACCGACACCACGATTTGCGGGTTGTCGGCGGGTGCGAAGCCGACGAACAAGGCGTGGTCGCGATGGCGCTCCTGAACCTTGGAGCGGTCGTACTTCTCGCCCTGCTTGATCGCGACCACCTGAGCCGTACCACTTTTACCCGCAATGCGGTATTGAGCGCCGATCGCCGCTTTGCGTGCCGTACCCCGGGCACCGTGCATCACCTGTTGCATGCCGTGGTTGACCTTGGTCCAGTCGGACGGGTCACGCAGAATGATGTCCGGCATCGGGTTTTCATCCTTCGGCCGCTCGCCTTCGACGGTCTTGGCCAGGTGCGGACGGTTCCAGACACCCTTGTTCGCAACCAGCGCCGTGGCCTGGGCCAGTTGCAATGGCGTTGATTGCATGTAGCCCTGACCGATCCCGAGAATCAGCGTTTCGCCCGGGAACCAGGCCTGACGCCGGGTTGTACGCTTCCACTCACGTGTCGGCATCAGTCCCGGCGACTCTTCGAACATGTCCAGCGAAACCTTCTGACCGATGCCGAACTTACTCAAGTACGCCGACAACCGATCGATTCCCAGTTTGTGGGCCAGGTCATAGAAGTAGGTGTCGTTGGACCGCATGATCGCCGTGTCCAGATCGACGTAGCCGTCACCGGTACGGTTCCAGTTACGGTATTTGTGATCGTAGTTGGGCAACTGGTAATAGCCGGGGTCATACACCCGACTCGACGCGTTCACAACGCCAGCATCCAGGCCGGCAATTGCCACGGCCGGTTTGATGGTCGAGCCCGGCGGGTACAGGCCGCGCAGCACGCGGTTGAACAGCGGCCGATCAATGGAATCGCGCAGCTCGGAATAGGCCTTGAAACTGATGCCGGTGACGAACAGGTTCGGGTCAAAACTCGGCTGACTGACCATCGCCAGGACTTCGCCGGTTTTCGGGTCCAGCGCCACCACGGCGCCACGGCGACCGCCGAGTGCAGCTTCGGCGGCCTCCTGCAATTTGATGTCCAGGCTCAGGACGATGTCCTTGCCGGAAATCGGTTCGGTACGTTTGAGTACCCGCAGCACGCGGCCACGGGCGTTGGTCTCGACTTCTTCGTAACCGACCTGACCGTGCAATTCGGGCTCGTAGAAGCGCTCGATGCCGGTTTTGCCAATTTGATGGGTGCCGCTGTAGCTCACCGGGTCCAGAGACTTGAGCTCTTTCTCGTTGATCCGCCCCATGTAACCCACCGAGTGCGCAAAGTGCGCGCCCTGCGGATAGTGACGCACCAGCTGCGCGACCACTTCCACGCCCGGCAGACGGAACTGGTTCACCGCGATGCGGGCGATCTGTTCTTCGGTCAGCTCGAACAGGATCGGCACCGGCTCGAACGGCCGACGCCCCTGACGCATGCGTTTCTCGAAGATCACCCGATCCTCGGGCGTCAGCTCCAGCACTTCGACAATGACGTCGAGTACTTGCTGCCAGTCGCCAGAGCGCTCGCGGGTCATGCTCAGGCTGAAGCTGGGCCGGTTATCCGCCACCACCACGCCATTGCGGTCGAAAATCAACCCGCGTGTCGGCGGAATCGGCTGCACATGGACGCGGTTGTTTTCCGACAGGGTCGAGTGGTACTCGTACTGAATCACCTGGAGGAAATACAGCCGCGCGATCAGCACTGCGATCAGCGTCACGACCGCAATTGCCCCGAACACGACGCGGCCACGCACCAGACGGGCGTCTTTTTCGTGGTCCTTGATGCGGATCGGCTGGGGCATGAGGGCAGAACTACTTGTGGTAAGGGTGGCCGGACAGGACTGTCCAGGCACGATACAGCTGTTCGCCGATCAGGATTCGCACCAGCGGGTGCGGCAACGTCAACGGCGAGAGCGACCAGCGCTGATCGGCCCGGGCACAGACTTCCGGCGCCAGCCCTTCGGGGCCGCCGACCATGAAATTCACCGTGCGCGAGTCCAGCCGCCAGCGATCGAGCTCGACCGCCAGCTGCTCGGTGCTCCAGGGCTTGCCGTGGACTTCGAGGGTCACAACGCGCTCGTTCGGCCCGACCTTGGCCAGCATGGCTTCGCCTTCCTGACGGATGAAGCGCGCCACGTCGGCGTTCTTGCCACGGGTGTTGAGCGGTATTTCCACCAGTTCCAGCGCCAGCTCGGACGGAAGACGCTTGGCATATTCATGCCAGCCTTCTTCCACCCACTTGGGCATGCGAGAACCGACGGCGATCAGTCGCAGTCGCACAGCGGTCCCTTATTGCTGGTCTTTGTTGAGCTTGACGAAGTGCTCATGGGTGTTTTCCGGGCTGTGGTGAGCCGCGTTCAGAGCACGGCTCTGTTCTGCACCGGACCACAAACGCTCCAGGTCGTAAAACTGACGAGCCGAAGCGGTCATCATGTGCACGATGACATCATCCATATCCAGCAGGACCCAGTCGCTGTCGCCCTTGCCTTCTTCACCCAGCGGCTTGACGCCCAGGGCTTTGACCGCTTCGCGGACCTTATCCAGCATCGCGCCGATCTGGCGGTTGGAGGTACCGGTAGCGATGATCATGAAGTCAGTGATGCTCTGCTTTTCACGAACGTCGATGACCTGAATGTCCTGGCCTTTCACGTCTTCCAGGGCCGCTACTGCAACCTTGACCAGCTCTTCGCCGCGCAGCTCAGGGCCGGTTGGAACCTCTACTGGCAGAGGGGCGCTCTTGAACGTGCCTTTGCGCTTTACTTTAGTTACGTCTTTGTTCGTCATATAAAACTCGTTTTGCTCGTATGTTCGGGCGCTTCGGTACACGCGTTCACGTGTGTTGAAGCGCTCCCTTTTTCAGTTCGACGCACGGTAGAGACCGTGCGCATCGATGTAGGCCAGGACCGCGTCGGGCACCAGGAAACGTACCGACTTACCGCTGGCCAGCAGTTGACGGATCTGGGTGGCGGATACCGCGAGCGGTGTCTGCCAGACGAATGCAATCTGTCCGCTCGGCCCTTTGAGGGCCAGCGGGTCGCTCACCGAGCGCGCTGCCAGCAGGTTGCGCAAGGCATCCGGCGGTTCGCTGTCGGCATCCGGGCGTTGCAGCACCAGGATGTGGCAATGCTGGAGCAACTCTTCCCAGCGGTGCCAAGTGGGCAGGCCGCAAAATGCGTCCCAGCCCAAAAGTAGAAAAACCTGGTCTTCAGCGGCCAGTTCGGCGCGCATCAGTTCCAGGGTGTCGATGGTGTAGGACGGTTTGTCCCGCTGCAGTTCGCGGGCGTCCACCACCAACGGCGCCACACCGGCCACCGCGCACTCGACCATCGCCAGACGGTCTTTCGCCGACACTTGCGGCGTACCGCGATGAGGCGGTCTGGCACTGGGTGTCAGACGCAGCTCATCGAGCACCAGCGATTCGGCGACTTCCAGCGCACTGCGCAAATGGCCGATGTGCACCGGGTCGAAGGTCCCGCCCAGCATGCCAATGCGTCGAGGCGCAGGCTCGCTGGCGGTTACCGGGGCTGACAGGTCGAGGTCGCCCAAGTCAGTTCGACGCCTGGCCGCGCAACTGGCCATCACCGACCACGATGTACTTCTCGCAGGTCAGACCTTCGAGGCCCACCGGGCCGCGGGCGTGCAGCTTATCAGTAGAAATGCCAATCTCGGCACCCAATCCGTATTCGAAGCCATCGGCGAAGCACGTCGGGGTGTTGATCATTACCGACGACGAATCGACTTCCGCGACAAAACGCCGGGTGTCAGCAAGGTTTTCGCTGACGATCGAATCGGTGTGATGGGAGCCGTACTTATTAATGTGTTCGATGGCCTGGTCCAGCCCGTCGACCACACGGATCGAAAGAATCGGCGCCAGGTACTCGGTGTTCCAGTCTTCTTCAGTGGCCGCAACAGCCTCGATGATCGCCCGGGTGCGTTCGCAACCGCGCAACTCGACGCCTTTTTCGCGGAACTGTGCAGCCATCGACGGCAGGAAATCCTTGGCAACGGTTTGGTCCACCAACAGGGTTTCCATGGCACCGCAGATGCCATAGCGGTAAGTCTTGGCATTGAACGCGATGCGCTGGGCTTTCGGCAGATCGGCGTGGGCACTGACGTAGACGTGACAGATACCGTCCAGATGCTTGATAACCGGCACGCGGGCGTCACGGCTAACCCGCTCGATCAGGCCACGGCCACCACGGGGCACGATGACGTCAACGTACTCCGGCATGGTGATCAGCGCGCCAACGGCGGCACGGTCAGTGGTTTCGACCACTTGCACCACGGCGGCAGGCAAATCGGCTTCGGCCAGACCGCGCTGGATGCAGGCGGCAATGGCACGGTTGGAATGAATCGCTTCGGAGCCGCCACGCAGGATGGTCGCGTTGCCAGACTTCAGGCACAGGCTGGCGGCATCGATGGTCACGTTTGGCCGGGATTCGTAGATGATCCCGATCACGCCCAACGGCACGCGCATCTTGCCGACCTGAATACCCGACGGGCGAAAGCTCATGTCGCGGATCGCGCCGACCGGGTCCGGCAGAGCCGCCACCTGACGCAAACCAACGATCATGCCGTCGATACGTTCCGGGGTCAGCGCCAGACGCTCAAGCAATGCCGGCTCAAGACCATTGGCACGGCCAGCGGCCAAATCCAGCTCATTGGCAGCCGTCAGCTCGGCGCGAGCGGCGTCCAACGCATTGGCAGCAGACTGCAAGGCGCGGTTTTTCTGCGCGGTGCTGGCACGGCCGATGACGCGAGAAGCTTCGCGGGCAGCGCGACCCAATCGGGTCATGTAGTCAAGAACGGACTCAGTCATGGTCTGGAGTGGTCTTTGCTAAGGTCTTGGTAAAGAGTAAAGCGGCAGATTATAGCTGTCGCGTCCCGGGACTAACAGCGGTGACGGGCGGATGGTCGAAATGGAGGGCAATTTGCCGACGTTCAGCCGTGATTAAGCTGCAAATTGTTATCATCGCGACTCAATCAGCCCTGATAAACGCCGTTCATCATGACTAACCTGACCGTTCGCACGTCCGCGACGGGCCTGCCCAAAGGGCTCGCGGATGCATTTTTCGACAGAGACGCCCAAACGCTGGCCCGGGATTTACTCGGCAAAGTCATTCGTCACCGGGTCGACGACCTGTGGCTCAGCGCCCGGATTATCGAGACCGAGGCCTATTACTTCGAAGAAAAAGGCAGCCACGCCTCCCTCGGCTACACAGAAAAACGTAAGGCTTTGTTTCTGGATGGCGGCCACATCTATATGTACTACGCCCGGGGCGGCGATTCCCTGAACTTCAGCGCCCAGGGCCCGGGCAATGCTGTGCTGATCAAATCCGCCTATCCGTGGGTCGATGACTTGAGCGGGCCGGCGAGCCTGGCGCAGATGCTGTTGAACAATCCCGACGCCCAAGGTCGCCCTCGCCCCTCGCAAAAGCTTTGTGCCGGACAGACGTTGCTCTGCAAGGCGCTGGGCCTGAAGGTGCCGGTCTGGGATGCCAAGCGCTTCGACCATGAAGTGCTGCTGGTGGAGGATGTCGGCCCGGCACCTGTTCACATCATACAAACCACGCGCTTGGGCATTCCCCACGGCCGCGATGAGCATTTGATGTACCGTTTCGTCGATGCGGCTTACGCGCCGTATTGCACGAGAAACCCGCTGCGACGGGGGCAGGTCGAAGGTCGCGATTATTTTTTGCTGTGAGTACAACTCCTGCGGGGGTCAATTAATAAGAGGGAGTTGTTTTTATGGGCCCATGGCTCGATAGCGTGACCGGTTGGTTGACGGTCAACCCGCAATGGCTGGCCGCGGCGGTGTTCATAGTGGCCTTTGTGGAATGCCTGGCGATTGCCGGGCTGATCGTGCCCGGCACGGTATTGCTGTTTGCCGTGGCGGTACTGGCCGGTAGCGGTGCGCTGTCGCTGGGCGAAACGCTATTACTGGGATTCGTCGCCGGCGTTCTGGGCGATATCGTCTCTTACTTCATCGGACGACATTTCCATCAGAACATCCGGCGCCTGCCTGGGTTGCGCCATCATCCGGAATGGATCGCCGGGGCCGAGGCGTATTTCCAGCGTTACGGCATCGCCAGCCTGTTGGTCGGACGTTTCATCGGTCCGCTGCGACCGATGTTGCCGATGGTCGCCGGGATGTTCGACATGCCCTTCCCGCGCTTCGCCGCCGTCAGCTTGCTAGCCGCCGCCGGTTGGAGCGTCGCGTATCTGCTGCCCGGTTGGGCCACAGGCGCGGCGATTCGCTTGCCTTTGCCGGAGGGCTTCTGGCCTGAGGCCGGCATCGTCGCCGGTAGCATCGTCGTCATGGTGGGCTTGAGCGCCACCAGCAGTCTGCGCCGTCATCGCAAAGCGACGATGATGATTACCGGAATGAGCTTCCTGATTCTGGCGGGACTGTTTATCGGCTATCCGCACCTGACCGCCCTCGATCAGGGTGTGATGACCCTGGTGCAGGAACACCGAAGCCCGCTGCTCGATGAAGTGGCGGTGACGTTCACGCTGATCGGCGAGTTTCGCAACATGCTGTTGTTCAGCGCCCTGCTGACGGGTTTGCTGTTGCTCACCCGGCAATGGCGCCAGGCGATTTTCGCCGGCAGCACCCTGCTGTTCACCGCACTGGGCAACACCGCGACCAAACACTTTTTCGCCCGCCTACGCCCGGAAGTATTGAGCGATCCTCTGACCAGCTACAGCATGCCCAGCGGCCATGCCTCGGGCTCTTTTGCGCTGTTTCTGACGCTAGCCGTGCTGGCCGGCCGCGGACAACCACCGCGCATGCGCCTTACCTGGCTGCTGTTAGGTTGCTTGCCAGCGCTGGCGATTGCCCTGTCCCGGGTGTACCTGGGCGCCCACTGGCCGACGGATGTGCTGGCCGGCGCGATGCTGGCAGCGTGCGTGTGTGCGGCGAGCTTGTGGCTGAGTCAGCGCCCGGCGCCGCTCAACGCCTTGCCACCGAAGGTCTGGTGGCTGGTGTTACCGGCACTGGTGGCGCTGTTCGGGTTCTTCGCGCTGCGGCATTTACCCCATGCGATGTTGCGGTATGCGTACTAACGGGTAACGCCCTGACTGGAGCAGGGCGTTACCCGATCAATTGACCGGCCGTTGATGAACGCCAGCCATCTAAGCGCGCAAGCTCAATCTGAGTAATTAATTGTTTGCAGTCGGCAAATGGGGGATTCCATTGCGCTCAATCGAGTGTCCATGACCCGAGGAAATCACCCTGACTGCGAACTCCGTCGAATCCGGGAACAGTGCAAATTCGGACCTCCCCTCCTTACTGTCCGAAAAATAGTAATCACCTCTCTCTCCAAGCTTAAACACCGAACTCTTTGTCGACCAACTAACAAGGTGAATACCAAAAAGATCTACGTCAGGCCTGTCATACACCACCACTTTATGATCGTCATGCAAACGAAACATGGTCGGATCCTCTCCCGCAGGCACACAGACTCTTTCCGAGCCTTCCATGCTCAAATAAAACCCTTGAGCAGAGCCTTCGGCGACCAGAATCGTGTATTTATCACCCAGGCATTCAAAATAAAACAATTGCGGCTCGTGCCTTTCCTTGTCAGCAAGCGTCAAGTAGTTGGAATACTTATCTCCACGCAATATCAACTCGAATTCGGTACGCTCGCGCACGCTATAACGGTCATTTTCCAAGCGTTTTTTCATCCGCTCAAAGTTCATGACAACAGGCTTCCCTTCAAACTCCAGAGTCGCCAGGAAGGAGTGTTTCAAATTCAATTCGCTTTGCTCCATGATACACCTTGAAATTCCATTTAAAATTCACACGAACGTCACGCTGGACTCAGCCGGCCCTTTATTCTTCGTCTTTACGTTTGTCTTCGATGCGATTACGCTCACGTCGTTCTTCAACCGCCAGGTCTGCAAACCGGCCTGCATTATTAAAAGCATACTCCCAACCTTCCTGATGCCCCTTCACCTGCAGATAGCGCGCAAAAATGTCATCCCAGAATTCCAGCTCATTGCTTTGAATAGTCATCACGGCCATTAACTCCTTAATTAGTTAGTCGGTTACTTCGCCCGCTTCCTGCAAGCGAAACCAAAGACTAATATAAAGTTGTTAACCCGACAAGCACCCACCTACGGCGCACTTACTTCAAAATAAAACTGCAAACCACAACTATCAGGTCTGAATTAATAGAGATTCGAACATTACATCATCGTCATCGATAACCAACAGATTGATTGCGTAGTACTATCCGTCAGCTCCTCGTTGAACGTCACAGGTGACTTTTTGCCCTACCCGGATAACCGGACTGCCCTCTTCGACCGAGGGCCTCGCTAATAATTATCAAGTTGTAGACACGTTAAAACGACCACACCTCTACCTGACCAAACAAAGTCAACCCACTTTACTCTTAGCGGCCAATTGACACCCAAACTGATCAAAAAAAGCCTTGCATGGTTAAACCTGCAAGACTTTTTTGTGCACGCAAAAAACCAGCGATTTAAGTACGGCGCATCGCCCATCACTCAGGCAAACAACTCACCCTGCAACTCATCCAGCAGCGCCTGAATCGCATCCAGTCGCTGTTGCGGATCATCGAGTTGCAGCAGGTCGATCTTGTCCACTTCGGCAAACGGCAACAGGTACGCCAACTGATTGGCCAACGACTGCTGCCCGGTTGCTTCGGTACCCATGTTCAATGCTTCGACCATCGGGTGTTCGGCCAACGCTTTGAGCAGCGCAACCAGGTCGGCGTCCTCGTCCTGCAGCGGTTGCTCAGGTTCGTCTTCCAGCCACTCGACCTCGGCAATGGTCAACTGATCGCGCTGAACCTCGGTGCGCAACACGTGGAAACGCCGTCCGCCCTGCACCCGAATGCCCAGCAAGCCATTTTCCTGCTGTTTGAAATCAGTGATCAGCGCCTCGCACCCGACCAGCGCGTAGCCCGCCGGGGCGATGCCGACTTCTTCGCCGTCGAGGATGCACACCACGCCGAAGCCGCCGCCCTGTTTCATGCAGCGACTGATCATGTCCAGGTAGCGCGCCTCGAAGATCTGCAAATCGAGGATGCAACCAGGAAACAACACCGTGTTCAGCGGAAAAAGCGGCAAGCTCATAGACATTTCCTTACACCACCATCGACACCGCCAACGGCAGGAAAACTGCCGTGGCCACGCCCATCAGACTCATCGCCAGCGCCGCGAAGGCGCCGCATTCTTCATTTTCCTGCATTGCCACCGCAGTGCCTACCGCGTGGGCGGTCATGCCCAGTGCCATGCCGCGCGCCTCAGGGCTGTGCACACCCAGCCGAGTCAAAAGACTCGGCCCGAAGATCGCCCCGATCACTCCGGTAATCAACACGAACACTGCCGCCAGCGCCGCAACACCACCGATCTGCTCCGCTACCAACATGGCAATCGGCGAGGTCACCGACTTCGGCGCCATGGTCATCAGGATCATGTGTTCGGCACCAAACGACCAGCCTAACAAAACGCCCATGCCGGTGGCGACGACGCCACCTATCACCAGCGTAGTAAATATCGGCCAGAACAACTGCCGAATGCGTCGCAGATTGAGGTACAGCGGCACAGCCAGCGCAACGGTCGCAGGCCCGAGCAGGATGCTGAGGATCTCAGTGCTCTTGCGGTACTCGGCATAGGTCAGGCCGCAACCCACCAATACGCCGATCACCAGCAGCATCGAGACCAGCACCGGTTGCAGGAAGATCCAGCGGGTTTTCTCGAATGCCGCCAGCACCAACTGATAAGCCCCCAGCGTAATACCGATGCCGAACAACGGATGATGAATCACCGACGCCCAGGCGCCGTGCCAGTCGAAGATCATTGGCCGTCCTCACGATGAGCGTGACGCTTGACCATGCGCTGCATCAGCACGCCAGCGAAGGCCATGGACAGCAACAGAGACAACACCAGCGCACCGACGATGGCCCAGAAATCCGCGGCAATGTCCTTGGCGTAAACCATCACGCCTACGGCTGGCGGCACCAGCAGCAACGGCAGGTAACGCAACAGACTGCTGGCCGCGAGACTCAGCGGTTCGCCGACCTGGCCACGGCTGATCAGGAACACCAGCAGCAACAGCAGGCCAACAATCGGCCCCGGCAGCACCGGTAAAAACAAGTGGTTGAGGGCTGTGCCCAGCAATTGGAACAGCACCAGCCAGGTCAGGCCACGTAACAACATCCGTCATCTCCCGCCAATATCATCCCGCACAAGCGGGCCGAGCATTATAAGCACGCCAACGCTATAGACCGGCATTCGCCAAAATCATGGTCAGTTGACCGGAGCCATTTGCCATGTTGATCTAAAGTGGTAATCCGGGAGGTCAAATCCCCCCACCTCAAAAACTATAAAACCGATGAACCCAAGGAGAGTCTCAATGCCCTATGTTCCAGTTGCAGAGCTCAAAGATTATGTCGGCAAGGAACTCGGACGTTCCGAATGGCTCACCATCGATCAGGAGCGTATCAACCTGTTCGCCGAAGCCACTGGGGACTATCAGTTCATCCACGTCGACCCGGTCAAAGCCGCGCAAACGCCATTTGGCAGCACCATTGCACACGGTTTCCTGTCTCTGTCGCTGATCCCCAAACTGATGGAAGACATCCTGATCCTCCCTGAGGGAGCGAAGATGGTGGTCAACTACGGCCTGGATACCGTGCGTTTCATCCAGCCAGTGAAGGTCAATTCCAGGGTACGACTCAAGGTCGACATGAACGAAGTCACCGAGAAGAAACCCGGCCAATGGCTGCTCAAGGCCACCGCCACGCTTGAGATCGAAGGCTCGGACAAACCGGCCTACATCGCCGAGCCACTGTCCCTCTGCTTCGTGTAACCCATCCCGGATGCGAAGCAGCTCATGCTGTTTCGCGCCCTCTCCTGTTTACTGGCTATATAAGGTCAAACAGCTGCGGCATACTCGGTCGCCTAATTGCCCGGATCCCGCTATGCGCCCACTTGCACTCCTCGCTCTGACCCTATTGCTCACCGCTTGCGGCGACGGCGAATCGCTGTTGCCCCCCGATGCCCGCTTGCCGGACGGCGGACGCTATCGCGGTGAACTGGTCAACGGATTGCTGCAAGGCCAGGGCCGTATCGATTACCCGAACGGCAGCTGGTACGCCGGCGATTTCGACAAGGGCCAATGGCATGGCCAGGGCGAATGGCACGGCAGTAACGGCGAAGTCTATCGCGGGGGATTCAGTCTGGGGCTGTTCGACGGCAAGGGCACACTGACCACCAGCGGCAGCAGCTTCACCGGCAGTTTCAAAGCCGGTCGACGGGACGGCGAAGGCACCCTCAAAGAAAACGGTATGACCTACCGCGGTGAATTCAAGGCCGATCAATATTCAGGGCTGGGTCGTCTCGAACTCGAAGACGGCAGCTCGTATCAGGGCCAGTTCGCCCACGGCAAACCCAACGGCGAAGGCCAGCGGGGCGACGCCAGCGGCAATCAGTTCACCGGGCATTTCGTCGACGGTCAGCTCGAAGGCAACGGGACGTTCAACAGCGCCGATGGCGATATCTATGTCGGTGGCTTCAAGAACAACCAACTGCACGGCAAGGGCCGTTACGAGAACGCCGACGGTGATGTCTGGCTCGGTCAATTCAAGGAAGGATCGCTGAACGGCAAGGGCGAGTTGATCGGGGCCGACGGCAGCCATTACATCGGCCAGTTCAGTGACTGGCGCTTCGCCGGCCAAGGTCGATTGAACCTGTCCGACGGCAGCTTCTATATTGGTCAATTCGACGGTGACAGTTACTCGGGGCATGGCACCCTGGTGCTGACTGACGGCACGGTGCAAAACGGAACGTGGATTGCTGGCCAGCGTGTTCGCGATGCCAACGGCAAGCTGCTGCCCGACAGCCTCGAACTCGGTTTGCTGGCCCAGGGCCGTTTGCTCGACGATGCACTGTCCAGCGTGCCGGCTTCGACCCCGGCAGTCGAGTTGTACACCCTGACCCTGGGCGGTGACGGCAAGCAAAGCGTGTTCCTGCGCGAATCCGATTACGTCAGCAACATGCTCAACAGTCGCTTCGGTGCGTTTGGCCAGATCCGCCTGGTGAACCATCGCGACCACCTCGTCGACCGGCCGATGGCCACCCGGGAAAACCTGCGCCGCGCCGCCGCCACCCTGGCCGAACGCAGCGGCCCGGAAGACTTGATCTTCATCTACCTGACCAGCCACGGCACCAGCGAACACGAACTGGTGCTCGACCAGCCGCGCATGGAACTGTCTGATCTGCCGGCCGACGAACTTGCCGCAGTGCTCTCTCCGTTGAAAAACCGCGACAAAATCATCGTGATTTCATCCTGTTACTCCGGTGGCTTCATTCCGGCACTCAAGGATGAACGCACCCTGATCATGACCGCCTCGCGCGCTGACCGCGTGTCCTTCGGCTGCTCGGAAGAAGCCAACTTCACCTACTTCGGCGACGCGCTGTTCGCCCAGGCACTGAACCAGACCGACGATCTGGAGCAAGCCTTCAAACAGGCCAAGGCCACCGTCGCCGAACGTGAACTGGCGGACAGCTTCGAAGCCTCTGAACCGCAGATCTGGGCGCCGAAAACCGTCCTCTCCCACTGGCAACTGTTACGCAAGCAGCAGGCACGCAAGGCACTACAAAGTGTTTCCAGCGACAGCAAGGACCCAAAGAGCAACTAAGCTGAATAGTATCAAGGGGGAAACACTATGTACTTGACGCCTCAGCACGTACTGCTTGCCGGAGCTACCGGGTTGACCGGTGAACATTTACTTGATCGCCTGCTCAATGAGCCCACGATCTCACGAGTATTGGCGCCCTCACGCCGGCCCTTGGCCGAACATCCCCATCTGGAAAACCCGGTCGGCGACCCTGCGGTGTTTCTGCCGCAATTGAATGGTCGTGTCGACATTGCCTATTGCTGCCTGGGCACCACAATCAAGAAAGCCGGCTCGGAACAGGCGTTTCGCGCGGTAGACCTGGACATGGTGGTGGCATTCGCCAAACGTGCACGGGAGATGGGCGCACGGCACCTGATCGTGATCAGTGCCCTGGGGGCTGATCGCAGGTCCTCTATTCTCTACAACCGGGTCAAAGGCGAGATGGAATATGCATTGCGTGCACAGGACTGGCCGCAACTGACCATTTGCCGACCTTCGCTGCTGCTGGGCGAGCGTATGGAACCGCGTATGGCCGAGCAATTCGTCGCCCCCTTGTCCCGCTTGATCCCCGGCAAATACCGCGGCATCGAAGCCTGCCAACTGGCCCGCGCGATGTGGCGACTGGCGCTGGAAGAGCAGGATGGGGTGCGGATTGTTGAGTCAGATGAGTTGCGCAAACTCGGCAAATAATCCGCGGACCTGTGGCGAGGGAGCTTGCTCCCGCTGGACTGCGCAGCAGTCCCTATTTTGGGGCCGCGTTGCGGCCCAGCGGGAGCAAGCTCCCTCGCCACAAGAGCCGCGCTCAGTCTTACAATCCGCCCGTTGCCTGAAAACTTACCCCGATCACCGTGAGCACCGACAGCGGCAACAGCAGCGTGTCGAGCAACGCGCTGGCAGGCAGGTCGATGCCGGGGTAGCTCGGCGCTTCGGCGCCGAAGCGGTCCATGGCGCAGCAGCCGCCGTTCATGGCATACAAATCCAGACGCGTCCCCGAATACACCACCGGTGCACCAGGCTTGGCGGCATCAAGCGTTCGCGCCGTGGCGCAGCCAGCCAATTGCAGCGCCAGCACAATCGCCAGCAGCTTATTCATCGCTGGTCAGATGGTGTTCGCCCCAACGCGGCAGCATGTCCTGGGGAATGTTCAGCAGATTGAGAATCCGCGCCACGACAAAGTCGATCAGGTCGTCGATGGTTTGCGGCTGATGATAAAAGCCAGGCGACGCCGGCAAAATCGTCACGCCCATGTTCGACAACTTGAGCATGTTCTCCAGATGGATGCTCGAATACGGCGACTCACGCGGCACCAGAATCAGCTGACGGCGCTCCTTCAACGTCACATCCGCGGCACGTTCGATCAGGTTGTTGCAGGCACCCGTCGCGATGGCCGACAAGGTCCCGGTGGAACACGGCACCACCACCATCGCCGCCGGCGCGCCAGAGCCCGAGGCCACTGGCGACATCCAGTCTTCCTTGCCATACACCCGAATCTGCCCGGCGGCAGCGCCGGTGTATTCGGTGAGGAAGGCCTGCATCATCTGGGGTTTGGGCGGCAACGTAACGTCAGTCTCGGTGGCCATCACCAGTTGCGCAGCCTTGGAGATCATGAAGTGCACTTCGCGGTCTTCGCGAATCAGGCAGTCAAGCAGGCGCAAACCGTACTGGGCGCCGGAAGCGCCGGTCATCGCCAGCGTGATGCGTTCCGGGCCATTGTTCATCGCAGCGCCTCGGCGAGTTTGCCGTGCAGGCCGCCGAAGCCGCCGTTGCTCATGATCACCACGTGAGTGCCGGGCTGGGCCTGGCTCTTCACACGTTCGATGATGCCTTCCAGCGAATCACTGACGATCGACGGCACCGTGCACAACGCAGCAGTAGCCCCCAGATCCCAACCGAGGTTGGCCGGCGCGTACCAGATCACTTGATCGGCATCGACCACGCTTTCCGGCAAGCCGTCGCGGTGAGCACCGAGCTTCATGGAGTTGGAGCGCGGCTCGATGATCGCAATCAACGGTGCATCGCCGATGCGCTTACGCAGCCCGTCGAGGGTCGTCGCAATCGCCGTCGGATGGTGAGCGAAGTCGTCGTAGATGGTAATGCCACGGACCTCTGCGACTTTCTCCATCCGGCGCTTGACGCTTTTGAATGCACTCAGCGCCGCGATGCCCATGGATGGCACAACACCGACGTGGCGCGCCGCAGCCAACGTGGCCAGCGCGTTGGCGACGTTGTGTTGGCCGGTCATGTCCCACTCGACCACACCTTGGGCAACACCTTCGAACATCACTTCAAACTTCGAACCGTCTTCGCTGAGCAGTTTGACCTGCCACTGACCGCCGGCACCGGTGGTTTGCACCGGGGTCCAGCAGCCCATCTCGATCACACGCTGCAACGCAGGCTCGGTGGTCGGATGGATCACCAGGCCTTCGCTCGGAATAGTCCGCACCAAATGGTGGAACTGCCGCTCGATAGCGGGCAGATCGGGGAAGATGTCGGCATGATCGTATTCCAGGTTGTTCAGAATCGCCGTGCGCGGGCGGTAGTGAACGAACTTGGAGCGCTTGTCGAAGAACGCGCTGTCGTACTCGTCGGCTTCGATCACGAAGAATGGGGTATCACCCAGACGAGCGGACACCGAGAAGTTTTGCGGCACGCCGCCGATCAGGAAACCCGGGCTCATGCCCGCGTGCTCCAGCACCCAGGCGAGCATGCTGCTGGTGGTGGTTTTGCCATGAGTACCGGCGACGGCCAGCACCCAGCGACCTTGCAACACGTGATCTGACAGCCATTGCGGGCCGGAGACGTAGGGCAGGCCTTTATTCAGCACGTATTCGACAGCCGGGTTGCCGCGAGACATCGCATTGCCGATCACCACCAGATCCGGTGCCGGATCGAGCTGCGCCGGGTCATAGCCTTGGGTCAACTCAATGCCCTGAGCCTCCAGCTGAGTGCTCATCGGCGGATAGACGTTGGCATCGGAGCCCGTCACGTGATGGCCCAGCTCTTTGGCCAGAACCGCCATCGAACCCATGAAAGTGCCGCAGATACCAAGAATGTGAATGTGCATTAGTCGACCTCGTAAAACATGGCCGCAGGTTAGCGTAGGGTGGGAAAAATCGCACTCTTTAGCTGATGGTGTCCCGGTCTCTGTGGCGAGGGAGCTTGCTCCCGCTGGGTCGCGCAGCGGCCCCAAAACCGGCCACCTCCTTTTTTTCAGATACACCGCGAACCCTGGATTTACGACTGCTGCGCAGCCGAACGGGAGCAAGCTCCCTCGCCACAAAAGCGGTTTACCGGGCGATGCCGTGTTTACGCAGCTTTCTATAAAGCGTATTACGGCTGACGCCAAGTTGTTCAGCCGTATGTGTCATATGCCAGCGCGTCTGTTCCAGCGCATTCAGCAACGCCAGCCGCTCAGCGTCATCCAGCGGATGGTCCGAAGGCTCTTCAACGGCAACAACCGGAACCGGCCGGGCCTGACGAATCATCGCCGGCAAATCCTCCAGCCCGATCCGCCCGCCGTCACACAGCGCCGCTAACGTGCGCAACACATTGCGTAACTGCCGCACGTTCCCCGGCCAGGCGAAGGCCAGCAACGCCTGGCGTGCCGGACCGTCGATCAATACGGTTTCCCCGCCGGCCTCTTCAGCCAGCAAAAAGTCGAGCAACTGGGACTTATCACTGCGATCACGCAACGCCGGCAAAGCAACTTCCAGCCCATTGAGCCGGTAATACAAATCCTCGCGGAAGCTGCCGTCCTGCACACGTTCCAGCAGATTACGGTGAGTGGCGCTGATGATCCGCACATTGACCGATTCCGGCTCACCGCCGATCGGCACCACCTGACGATCTTCCAGCACCCTTAATAGCCGGGTCTGCAAGGCCAGGGGCATGTCGCCGATTTCATCGAGGAACAGAGTCCCGCCATCAGCCTGCTGCAACTTGCCGCGCATGCCTTCCTTGCGAGCGCCGGTAAAGCTGCCGCCGCGATAGCCAAACAGTTCGCTCTCGATCAGGCTTTCGGGAATGGCGGCGCAATTGAGGGCGACGAAGGCTTTTTCTGCTCGCTGGCTGGCCTGGTGGACGGCTTTGGCAAATGCTTCTTTGCCGGATCCGGTTTCGCCGTTGATCAGTAGCGGTACGTCCCGCTCGAACACGCGCAAGGATTTGCGGAAGTCTTCCTGTAACCCCGTGTCGCCCAGACAAATGCCCGACAAGCGCGAAGGTTCGGCGATCACCGGACTTTGCACCACCGGCACCGGAACGCTGCGTGGCTGCCCGCGCAACAGCGCAAACAGACTCCGCCCGTCGCGCGTACGCAACGGCCAACTGGCGCTGGCATTGACGCTGGCGCGGCCGAGCAATTCATCCAGCGAGCAATCGAAAAACGCCTCCACCGGTTTGCCCAGCAGCCCTCCGCGAATATGCCCCAGCAGGTTCAGCGCACTCTGGTTGACCGCGCTGATCCGCCCTTCCCCGTCAAACGCCAGCAATCCTTCGCTGAACAGCCCGACGGATTCGGCCTGAAGGTGAAAACGCAGCAACCATTGATTGTCGAAATAACGCAGGAAGTAGCAGCTCTCGATCATCTTCGCCGAAAGATTGACCAGGGCCATGGTGTGGAACTGGCTTTGACGAGAGACCTCATGGCGCGCCGAGGACACGTCGAGCACCGCCAGCAGTTCGCCGTGTGGGTCGAACACCGGGCTCGCCGAGCAGGTCAGGCCGGTGTGACGGCCGCGGAAGTGCTCGTCCTGGTGGATGGTCAGCGACTGACGCTCCACCAGACAGGTGCCGATGCCGTTGGTGCCTTCGCAGGCTTCGCTCCAGTCCGCACCGAGCCAGAGGCCGGCGCGCTCGAAAATCTTCCGTTCGGCAGGCGCGGTCACGCAATTGAGGATCACGCCGCGGGCGTCGGTCAGCAGGACCGCATGGCCGGCACCGGAGAGTTGCTGATGAAGGCTGGTCATTTCGCTGCCGGCGATGTGCAGCACTTGCTGCAAGCGCTCGCGGCTTTCCAGGACGCGGCCATGTTCCAGCACCGTCGGCGCCATGGTCAGGGCCGGGTCGAGGTGATAATCCTCAAGACAGCGGAGCCAGGAACGGGCAATCGACGGATCGCTGCCGGGACCGTGCAGGTGGGATTTCCCCTGAGTGACGGTCAGGACCTGCTGGGCATGGCGACTCAAATGGTTGTCGTGCATTTCTTATTGTTCTCCCCGCAGAGTCTGGCTCGCTTCTATGTAGCAACTGCCGAAGGCTGCGTCCGGCTGCGAAGCAGCCGTAAACCTGAGCATCGGATTAGTTGCAGAAATCGAAGCGAGTGCTTCGCCCTCGAACGCAGCCTTCGGCAGCTGCTACAAGGGCAATGCGTTCACACGAACGCCGAGCATCCTCCAGCCTAGCCTTCATTGCAATGCTGGCAAGACCGCACGGTCACAGGTTGTGCCGCAAGCGGTACAAAGTGTCACGGGGGCTGTACCGAAAGCGTCACAGGCGCGGTCCGCCTGTCCGACAAAAGTAACGTAAGGCCTTGATTTGCCTGACCTGCAAGGCAGTGGCCCGACCTTTGCTCTACGCTTATAGCAAGCGCACATGCGCCTCTCTGATAAGTACAAAAGCCAAGGAGAAATCACTATGCGTTACGCTCACCCCGGTACTGAAGGCGCTATCGTTTCGTTCAAGAGTAAATACGGTAACTACATCGGCGGCGAGTTCGTCGCGCCTGTCAAAGGTCAGTACTTCACCAATACCTCGCCAGTCAATGGCCAACCGATTGCCGAATTCCCGCGCTCCACGGCCGAAGACATCGAAAAGGCCCTGGACGCTGCCCACGCGGCCGCCGATGCCTGGGGCGCCACGTCCGCCCAGGCGCGCTCGCTGGTGCTGCTGAAAATCGCCGACCGCATCGAACAGAACCTGGAAGTCCTGGCAATCACCGAATCCTGGGACAACGGCAAAGCCGTGCGTGAAACCCTCAACGCCGACATCCCGCTGGCCGCCGACCACTTCCGCTACTTCGCTGGCTGCATCCGCGCCCAGGAAGGCAGCGCCGCCGAAATCGACGGCAATACCGTGGCCTATCACATCCATGAACCACTGGGCGTGGTCGGGCAGATCATCCCGTGGAACTTCCCGATCCTGATGGCCGCCTGGAAACTCGCCCCGGCCCTGGCTGCCGGTAACTGCGTGGTGCTCAAGCCGGCCGAACAAACGCCGCTGGGCATTACCGTGCTGATGGAGCTGATCGGCGACCTGCTGCCGCCGGGCGTGCTGAACGTCGTGCAAGGTTTCGGCAAAGAAGCCGGCGAAGCGCTGGCCACCAGCAAACGCATCGCCAAAATCGCCTTCACCGGCTCGACCCCGGTCGGTTCGCACATCATGAAATGCGCTGCCGAAAACATCATTCCGTCCACCGTGGAGCTGGGTGGCAAGTCGCCGAACATCTTCTTCGCCGACATCATGCAAGCCGAAGAAACCTTCATCGAAAAAGCCGCCGAAGGCCTGGTGCTGGCGTTCTTCAACCAGGGCGAAGTTTGCACCTGCCCTTCCCGCGCATTGGTGCAAGAGTCGATCTACGACGACTTCATGAAAGTCGTGATGAAGAAAGTGCTGTCGATCAAACGTGGCGACCCGCTGGACACCGACACCATGGTCGGCGCCCAGGCGTCCGAGCAGCAATTCGACAAAATCCTTTCGTACCTGGAAATCGCCAAGGGCGAAGGCGCCGAGCTGCTGACCGGCGGCAAGGTGGAAAAACTCGAGGGCAACCTGGCGACCGGGTATTACATCCAGCCGACCCTGCTCAAGGGCACCAACAAAATGCGTGTGTTCCAGGAAGAAATCTTTGGCCCGGTGGTGAGCATCACCACGTTCAAGGACGAAGCCGAAGCCCTGGCCATCGCCAACGACACCGAGTTCGGCCTCGGTGCCGGCCTCTGGACCCGCGACATCAACCGTGCCTATCGCATGGGCCGCGCCATCAAGGCCGGTCGTGTGTGGACCAACTGCTACCACCTGTACCCGGCGCACGCCGCGTTCGGCGGTTACAAAAAGTCCGGCGTCGGCCGTGAAACCCACAAAATGATGCTCGATCACTATCAGCAGACCAAAAACCTGCTGGTGAGCTACGACATCAATCCGTTGGGCTTCTTCTAAAAACCGGGGGCGATGCAGGTATTCCTGTGTCGCCCTTTCAAGAGTCATCGCGAGCAAGCTCGCTCCCACACTGGATCTCCAGTGTTCACACAACCAATGTGGGAGCGAGCTTGCTCGCGATGGCGCCCTAAATGACACAACGAATATCGCCCTGCCGCTCTGGCACGGGCTTTGCGTGCCCGCTCCACACGAAAACGTCGCACCTGAAAGTCCAATAAATCAAAAAATAAAAAAGACAGCGAGGACTTATGACTTCTACTACACAGCTCAAACCCACACTCGGCACCCTGCATTTATGGGGCATTGCCGTCGGCCTGGTGATTTCCGGCGAGTATTTCGGCTGGAGTTACGGCTGGGGCACCGCAGGGACCCTGGGTTTCCTCGTCACCGCGTTGATGGTGGCGACGATGTACACCTGTTTCATCTTCAGCTTCACCGAATTGACTACCGCGATTCCCCACGCGGGCGGGCCGTTTGCCTACAGCCGGCGAGCCTTTGGTGAGAAAGGCGGACTGATCGCCGGCATCGCCACCCTGATCGAATTCGTCTTTGCGCCCCCGGCGATTGCCATGGCCATTGGCGCCTACCTCAACGTGCAATACCCGGAACTGGACCCCAAGATCGCTGCCGTTGGCGCCTATTTCGTGTTCATGGGCTTGAATATCCTCGGCGTCAGCATCGCCGCGACGTTTGAACTGGTCGTCACCGTGCTGGCGGTCGCCGAATTGCTGGTGTTCATGGGCGTCGTTGCGCCGGGCTTCAGCTTCAGCAATTTCGCGCTTAACGGCTGGTCGGGTGCCAACGAGTTCACCATGGGCTCAATTCCCGGCATCTTTGCGGCGATCCCCTTTGCGATCTGGTTTTTCCTTGCGATTGAAGGCGCGGCGATGGCGGCCGAAGAAGCCAAGGACCCGAAACGCACGATTCCCAGGGCTTATGTCAGTGGCATTCTGACCCTGGTGTTCCTGGCCATCGGCGTGATGGTGATGGCGGGCGGTGTCGGCGACTGGCGTCAACTGGCGAACATCAACGATCCGTTGCCTCAGGCAATGAAAGCCGTGGTCGGCAACAATTCGAGCTGGATGCACATGCTGGTGTGGATCGGCCTGTTCGGACTGGTGGCGAGTTTCCACGGGATCATTCTTGGTTACTCGCGGCAGTTCTTTGCGCTGGCCCGGGCCGGTTACCTGCCTCGCGGCCTGGCCAAGCTCTCGCGCTTCCAGACTCCGCACCGGGCGATCCTGGCCGGCGGCGTGATCGGCATCGCGGCGATCTACAGCGACGGTCTGGTCAACCTGCAAGGCATGACCCTGACGGCAGCAATGATCACTATGTCGGTATTCGGTGCCATCGTGATGTACATCATCAGTATGCTGAGCCTGTTCAAACTGCGTAAAACCGAGCCGAACCTTGAACGCACCTTCCGCGCGCCGGGCTACCCGATCGTGCCAGGGATTGCGCTGTTTCTGGCGGTGGTGTGCCTGGTGGCGATGGCCTGGTTCAACACACTGATCGGGTGTGTGTTCCTCGGGTTTATGGCTGCCGGTTACTTGTATTTCCAATTGACCGCCAAGCAGCGCTTCGATGCGCCGGCGGACGCGATGCTCGAAGGCGTCTGAGTTGCACCGGCGCCGGGCTGATTCCCGGCGCCTGCCTTATTGAAGTGCACGCAGTTCTCAATGTAGGAGCAAGCCCGCTCCCACAGGGGTTCGGTGGTGTATTTGAGTCATTTATTGAACCAGGAGGACCCCGTCCCATGGCCGCATTTGCCCATTCCGTCGGCGCCCAGACCTATCGCTTCGAGAGCCTCAAGGACGTCATGGCCAAGGCTAGTCCGGCGCGCTCCGGGGATTTTCTGGCCGGCGTCGCCGCCCTCAACGATGGCGAACGTGTGGCCGCGCAGATGGCCCTCGCTGACATCCCGCTCAGCCACTTCCTGCAAGAAGTACTCATTCCGTACGAGGCCGATGAAGTCACCCGACTGATCATCGACACTCACGACAAACAAGCATTCGCCGCCGTCAGCCACCTCACTGTTGGCGGTTTTCGCGACTGGCTGCTCAGTGATGCCGCCGACGAACAGAGCCTGCGCGCCCTCGCGCCAGGCCTGACCCCGGAAATGGCCGCCGCCGTGTCGAAGATCATGCGCGTGCAGGATCTGGTGCTGGTGGCGCAAAAAATCCGTGTTGTTACAAAATTCCGCGGCACGATGGGCCTGCGCGGTCGCCTATCCACCCGCCTGCAACCCAACCACCCGACCGACGAACCGGCCGGTATCGCCGCGAGCATTCTCGACGGCCTGCTGTACGGTAACGGGGACGCGATGATCGGCATCAACCCGGCCACCGATAGCATCTCCTCGATCTGCGCCATTCTGGAAATGCTCGACGCGATCATTCAGCGCTACGAGATTCCGACCCAGGCCTGCGTACTGACGCATGTCACCACGTCCATTGAGGCAATAAATCGCGGCGTTCCGCTGGATCTGGTGTTCCAGTCGATCGCCGGCACCGAGGCGGCCAACGCCAGTTTCGGTATCAACCTGAATGTACTGCAAGAAGGCTATGACGCCGGTTTGAGCCTGAATCGCGGCACCCTGGGCCAGAATCTGATGTATTTCGAGACCGGCCAAGGCAGCGCCCTGTCAGCCAACGCCCACCACGGCATCGATCAACAGACCTGCGAAACCCGCGCCTACGCCGTTGCGCGACATTTCAAACCGTTCCTGGTGAACACCGTCGTAGGATTCATTGGCCCGGAATACCTCTACAACGGTAAACAGATCATTCGCGCCGGCCTCGAAGACCACTTCTGCGGCAAGCTCCTGGGCGTGCCCATGGGTTGCGACATCTGTTACACCAACCACGCCGAAGCCGACCAGGACGACATGGACACCCTGCTGACCCTGCTGGGCGTGGCCGGGATCAACTTCATCATGGGCATCCCAGGCTCCGACGACATTATGCTCAACTACCAGACCACTTCGTTCCACGACGCCCTTTACGCGCGCCAGACGCTGGGCTTGAAACCAGCGCCGGAATTCGAACAGTGGCTGGCCAAAATGGGCATCTTCACCCAGGCAGACGGCAAGATTCACTTCGGCGACAGCCTGCCGCCGGCCTTCCGCCAAGCGATGGCGCAACTGGGATGAGTGTTGAAATGGATAAACCACCCGCTGATCCACAGAACCCGTTGCTGGAACTGCGTCGCCTGACGCCGGCACGGATCGCCTTGGGAAGAACCGGCACCAGCATGCCAACCAGCGCGCAGCTGGATTTCCAGTACGCCCACGCTCAGGCGCGGGATGCGGTGCACTTGCCGTTCGACCACGCGGGGCTCAGCTCACAACTGGCTGAACGCGGGCGTGCCAGTTTGCTGCTGCACAGCGCCGCTACGGACCGGAACAGTTATTTGCAACGCCCCGATTTGGGGCGAAAGCTGAGTGATGAATCGGCGCAGGCACTGCGCGATTACGCATTGGCCAATCCCGGCGGTGTCGATCTGGCCATTGTCGTTGCCGATGGGTTGTCGGCGTTGGCCGTTCATCGCCATACCCTGCCGTTTCTGGAACGGATGGAAGAGCAGATTGTGAATGACGGCTGGTCCGTCTCACCGGTCATTCTGGTGGAACAGGGGCGGGTCGCCGTAGCCGATGAGATCGGCGAGCTGCTGGGTGCGAAAATGGTGGTAATCCTGATCGGCGAACGCCCTGGCCTCAGTTCCCCGGACAGCCTGGGGCTGTATTTCACCTACAATCCAAAGGTGGGGCTGACGGATGCCTACCGCAACTGCATCTCCAACGTCCGACTCGAAGGCCTGAGTTACGGCATGGCGGCACACCGTTTGCTGTATTTGATGCGCGAAGCCTGCCGACGGCAGTTGTCAGGGGTCAATCTGAAGGACGAAGCCCAGGTTCTGACACTGGAGTCGGACGCAGGAGCGGACATGAAAGGTAATTTCCTACTGAGTCTGCCGGATGCCTGAACCGTTTCCGCATTGCGTTTCTGATTCAGTTTCAGGCAGGATCGAAACACGGCTGCTCGAGTGAGAACCGTTCGCCGTCACAGTACGTGAAGACAGCCACTTGAAGACGAGACCTACCATGCGGATTATTCAAGCGACCCTCGAACACCTGGACCTGTTGACCCCGTTGTTCGTCAAATATCGCGAGTTTTATGGCTCCCTGGCTTATCCGGACTCGTCCCGGGCGTTCCTTGAAAAGCGCCTGCGTCGCAAGGAGTCGGTGATCTACCTGGCCCTGGCCGATGACGACAGCAACAAACTGATGGGTTTCTGTCAGTTGTATCCGAGCTTTTCGTCCCTTTCGCTGAAGCGCGTGTGGATCCTCAACGACATCTATGTCGCCGAAGAGGCCCGCCGCCAATTGGTGGCCGACAACCTCATCCGCACCGCGAAGAAAATGGCCAAGGAAACCAACGCTGTACGCATGCGCGTTTCCACCAGCAGCAATAACGAAGTCGCACGGAAAACCTACGAATCCATCGGATTCAAGGAAGACACCGAGTTCAAGAACTACGTGTTGCCGATCAGCGACGAGCTGTAAGCCGAAAAAATCGCAGCCCTTGCGGGTACGGCCAGAGGCTGCGATCTTCTCTCACTGCGCTCCGAAATCCCCCGCTACAAACTCAACGCGATTTTCACCTCTTAGCCCGTATAATGCCGACCTTCCCGGCTTGTAAGAAAAACTACACCCGTCTGTAGCCTTTCGCGAAGTCATCCGCACAGGCCTGCCGAGTCGGGCCGTCACTTCAGGTGCTTTCCATGGATTTCAACCCGCTCGACCTTATTCTGCATCTCGATGTTTACCTCGATTTGCTGGTAACCAACTACGGGCCATGGATTTACGCCATTCTGTTCCTGGTGATCTTCTGCGAAACCGGCCTGGTGGTGATGCCATTCCTGCCGGGCGACTCCCTGCTGTTCATCGCGGGAGCAGTAGCAGCCGGCGGCGGCATGGACCCGGTGCTGCTGGGCGGCCTGCTGATGCTGGCGGCGATCCTTGGCGACAGCACCAACTATGTGATCGGACGAACGGCGGGTGAGCGTTTGTTCAGCAACCCGAACTCGAAAATCTTCCGCCGCGACTACCTGCAGCAAACTCACGACTTCTATGACAAGCACGGTGGCAAAACGGTGACGTTGGCGCGTTTCATGCCGATCATTCGTACCTTTGCACCATTTGTCGCCGGCGTGGCCAAAATGCCCTACCCGCGTTTCTTCGCCTTCAGTGTTTTGGGCACGATCCTCTGGGTGGGTGGCCTGGTGACCCTCGGTTACTTCTTCGGCAATGTACCGTTCATCAAAAAGAACCTGTCACTGCTGGTAGTGGGCATCATCCTGCTGTCGCTGTTACCGATGATCATCAGCATCATCCGCAGCCGCTTCGGCAACGCCGCGTCCAAAGCCCAATCGCGCTGATTCACCGTGTGGTCCCTTAGCGCCTGGCGTCGCCGGCGCATCTTGGCCAAACACCCGATTGCCGACGACATGTGGCAGCGGGTGCGCCATCACTTGAGTTTTCTCGATGGCCTCAGCGCCGCTGAAGACCGGTGGCTGCGCGAAGCCAGCGTGCTGTTCCTCCAGGACAAACACCTGACCGCCCTGCCCGGCGTCGAACTCCACCAGGAGCAGCGACTGCTGCTTGCCGCCCAAGCGCAACTGCCACTGCTGCACCTGGGCGATCTGAACTGGTATCAGGGTTTCCACGAAATCGTCCTCTACCCCGACGACTTTCTCAGCCCCCAGCGCCATCGCGATGCCAGCGGCGTCGAGCACGAATGGGACGGCGAACACAGCGGCGAAGCCTGGCAGCAAGGCCCGATCATCCTCGCGTGGCCCGGCGTGATGGCCAGTGGTGGCTGGGAAGGCTACAACCTGGTGATCCACGAACTCGCGCATAAACTCGACATGCTCAACGGCGACGCCAACGGCCTGCCACCGCTGCACACCGACATGCGGGTCAGCGACTGGGCCAAGGTCATGCAAGAAGCTTACGACGACCTGGATCGGCAACTGGACCGCAACCCGGATGCAGAAACCGCCATCGACCCGTACGCTGTGGAAAACCCGGCCGAATTCTTCGCAGTCACCAGCGAATACTTCTTTAGCGCCCCGGATTTACTGCACGAGGCGTATCCTCTGGTGTATGAGCAGCTGAAGCTGTTTTATCGCCAGGACCCTCTGGCCCGGCTGCGGCAACTTCTGGCCGAAGACCCGGTCTATCAGGCACGCGACTAAGGTCTCTACGACCTCTGGTACATAGCATCGGCGGCGGAATATGCCTATAATCGCCGCCACTTTTTGGTCAATCCGGCCAAGTGATTTTGGTCAACTAACGGGGGCACCGCCCAATGAGCTACAGCAAGATTCCGGCTGGCAAAGACCTGCCGAACGACATCTACGTCGCGATCGAGATTCCGGCCAACCACGCGCCGATCAAATACGAAATCGACAAAGACAGCGATTGCCTGTTCGTTGACCGTTTCATGGCCACCCCGATGTTCTACCCGGCCAACTACGGTTTCATCCCGAACACCCTGGCTGATGACGGTGACCCCCTCGACGTGCTGGTCGTGACCCCTTACCCGGTTGCTCCAGGCTCGGTCATCCGCGCCCGTCCGGTCGGCATCCTGCACATGACCGACGACGGCGGCGGCGATGCCAAAGTCATCGCAGTCCCACACGACAAGCTGTCCCAGCTGTACGTCGACGTGAAGGAATACACCGATCTGCCACCTCTGCTGCTGGAACAGATCAAGCACTTCTTCGAGAACTACAAAGACCTCGAAAAAGGCAAATGGGTGAAGATCGAAGGTTGGGGCGACGCAGAAGCCGCTCGCACCGAGATCATGAAGTCGGTTGCGGCCTATAAAGGCTGATAGCCGTCTCTCACGAACGGCTACAACGAAGAACCCCGGTTGATCCGGGGTTTTTTGTGGGCGTTTGAATATCACATTCAACAGCACATTTAACGGGCGGGCAAACCGGTTTTTTCTTGTTTAATTTTTACAAAAGACGTCTTACATCAGGACTTAAATTTCACGCCAGATTTGAACGGTTTGTTGAATCAAAGCCTTATGCCGCAAGGCTAGACTCGTGTTTATGAAAAAGAACAAAACCTGCGGCCCACGATTCAGAATGCTCCTGAAAGAGCTACAAATCACGACGACGAGATTTGCCGAATTCCTGGGTATTTCCGACCCTCAAACGGTCCATAACTGGTATACCCGCGGAGTGCCTGACTACCGCATGGAAGATGTCGCCAGGAGACTGTCCGTGAACACTGAATGGCTGAAAACCGGCGAAGGACCGCAAGACGCCAGGGCATTGCATCTGGTCGACGCATCCGGCAATACCTTCGACGCCCAGTCAATCCGGGGCACCTATCGGGTCATCGACCCAGTCGATATCGAACTACCCTTTTACAAAGAAGCGGCCACTGCCCCCGGCTCCGACAAAAACCATGTGATCAAAGACCCCAGCGAATCGATCCGCCTGCCGCGCAACGATCTTGACTCCCTGGAAATCAACCACGCCGATGCCATCTGCGCTCGCATGGTTGGCAACAGCATGGCCGAAAAAATTGAGGATGGCTCCATCGTCGCCATCGACCGCGGGCTCACGCAAATTGTCGACGGAGAGATTTACGCCATCGAGCACGACGGCATGTTGCGCATCAAATACCTGAGCCGGGTACCCGGCAACGCGATACGCATGCGCAGCCACAACAGCTCCGAATACCCGGATGAAGTCTTCAGACCTCCGCAAATCGAAGAACAAAACATAAGGGTTCTGGGATGGGTGTTCTGGTGGTCGACCCTGAATAAACGCAGGCCACCCGTACCTTTTCTGTAAACACATGACTTTGTAGCCGCAGGCTCCGTCAGCTGCTATGTATGAACTCGCCCCCACATTCAACCTGCTTTTGAACACTGCTACCCGGTTGCATCTATGTATGAGGCCTGTTCGAGGAAGTCTTGAGCGGCTTCTGGCCA